>DATCDR010000038.1:0-2317 GCA_036510575.1 Acidimicrobiales bacterium
GCGATGGCAGGTGCGGCGCGCTGCGCGAATGAGATCGACGCCGGGGTGATTGTGGTTGTCTCCCCTGACGGCGGCTGGAAGTACCTCTCCTCCGGGGCGTGGACGGGAAGCATCGACGACGCCGTCGGCGGAGCGGAAGGAACGATCTACTTCTAGTCTTGCGAGCTCCAGGCGACCGGCGAGATCGCGCGCTTTGTAGCCTAAGACGTCGTGGACAGCCGGCCGATCGGAGTATTCGATAGCGGCTTTGGGGGACTGACGGTCGCTCGGGCGCTCTTTGACCTCTCGCCGTCGGAGCAGATTGTCTACCTCGGAGATACGGCTCGCTATCCCTACGGGCCACGGCCTGCCGCTGAGGTGCGCTCGTTCGCGCTGCAGATCGCCAAGTACCTCGTCGATGCCGAGGGCGTGAAGATGGTCGTGGTCGCCTGCAACACCGCGTCGTCGGTTGCGCTCGATGACCTGCAGGCGACGCTGCCGGTTCCAGTCGTCGGGGTGCTCGAACCTGGATTGCGATCGGCCTTTCGGGCGACGCGATCAGGTGAGGTCGGCGTGATCGGAACGGTCGGCACGATCTCCTCTGGCGCCTACCAGCGACTTGCAACCTCATTTGCCGGCGAGGCCAGGGTGCACTGCCTGGCCTGCCCAGGCTTTGTCGAGTTCGTAGAACGCGGCGAGACAGCAAGTGACCAGGTGCACGTGCTCGCCGAGCGACTCTTGTCGCCGCTGATCGACAGGGGAGTCGACACGCTCTTGCTCGGTTGTACGCACTACCCGTTCCTCGCTCGGACCATCGCAGACGTCATGGGCCCAGAGGTGGTCCTCGTCTCGCCCGCCGAGGAGACCGCGTTCGACATCAGGTCGATCCTTTCGACGAGCGGCATCAATCGGGTCGGCACGTCGCCAGCAGAGCACCGGTTCTTGTCGTCGGGCGACGTTGTGCAATTCGCCGCCACCGGGCGTGTGTTACTCGGTCCTGAGCTTGATCACGCCGAGGCCGTACACTTCGCCACTTCGTCGTAGTCGTGACCAGTTAGCGTCGTGGCCGAAGATCACAAGGAGCGACAATGACCAGCGACAGCCTTGTCCGAAGAGACGGCCGGCAGATCGACCAGCTTCGCCCGATCGAGATAGTTCGCGACTACACCGAGTTCGCGGCAGGGTCGGTGCTTGCGGTGATGGGGAGGACAAAGGTCCTTTGCACCGCGTCGATCGAGGACGACACCCCGAGGTGGATGCGCGGCAGTGGTAAAGGTTGGGTGACCGCGGAGTACTCACTGCTTCCTGGATCCTCGCCGGAGCGGGTGACCCGTGAGGCAGCCCGCGGCCACCAGTCCGGTCGGACCCATGAGATCCAGCGACTGATCGGACGCTCGCTTCGAGCGGCCTGTGACCTCACGTTGCTCGGTGAGCGGCAAGTCATCTTGGACTGCGATGTGCTCCAAGCCGACGGCGGCACGAGAACCGCTTCGATCACCGGTGCCTACGTCGCCCTCCACGATGCGCTCACGAGACTCGTAATGTCGAACGTCCTTCGCGCCCATCCACTTCGCGAACCACTCGCAGCGGTCTCGGTTGGCGTCGTTGATGCAGTGTGCATGCTCGACCTCGACTACTCCGAGGACAGTCGCGCCGAGGTGGACATGAACGTCGTGATGACCGGCTCGGGCCGCTTCGTCGAAGTGCAAGGCACTGCTGAGGGCTCGCCGTTTTCGCCTAGCGAACTGACGGAGCTGCTCGCGCTCGCCGGAGCAGGCATCGGCGAGCTCATCTCCGCGCAAGAGAAGGTGCTCGCGGCGCCGCCTGCCACGCGCGCCTAGGCGAATTCGGTGCCACTCGAACTCGTGATTGCTTCCGCGAACCCGCACAAGGCCATGGAGTTGCAAGAACTCTTGATCGCAGCGCTCGGCACAGTAGTGACGCTGTTGCCACGGCCGGACTACGTCGGGGAGATCGAGGAGACCGGGGAGACCCTCGAGGAGAACGCTCGCTTGAAGGCAGCGACGATCACGCAAGCGACGGGCCTAGCCGCGATCGCTGATGACACCGGGCTCGAGGTACACGCGCTGGGGGGTGCTCCGGGCGTCTACTCGGCGCGTTACGCGGGTGAGGATGCCTCCTATGCCGACAACGTAGCGAAGCTACTCGCTGAGCTCGCCGGGCATGAGGATCGCAGCGCGAGTTTCAAAACGGTCTGCGTGATCTCGTTTCCTGACGGATCCGAGCTCGTTGGCGAAGGTGCGGTTGACGGTCTCATAGGGACTGAGGCGAAGGGTATGGCAGGCTTCGGGTACGACCCGGTCTTTCTTCCGCTCTC
>DATCDR010000039.1:0-4766 GCA_036510575.1 Acidimicrobiales bacterium
CCCGCCACAAGCGGCAGTGCGACCGAGAACACGAGCTCAGCGATGAGCGAACCCCTATCGACTCGGTGGCTCTGATCTCCAAGGAGCGTTAGCCAGAGCGGGGTAAGGATGCAGCCGAGCGCGACGCTCGTCGACATGACCGCGGCGGCGGTGGCGGCTTCTGCACCCGCGACAACGGCTACGAGGGCGCTCGTGATCTCGGCGGGCGCGACTGCCGTGATGAATGCTCCTTGCCCCACCAAGTCGCCGCCGGTCAGTCGGAAGAGTGCATATCCGAATGCAGGCATGAGGATCCACTGGGCGACGAGCGCGACCACCAGACCCCGCGGACGCCTGAGCACGGGCACGATCTGTCGTCCGGTTACCGTAAGGGCGACACCTGCGACCTGACCGGCCAGCATGTAGGGCACACCGGGACGCAGGAGGTGTGCCGTCCCGGGTAGGAGCACGCCCAGCACCGCCGCCACGGCGACGAGGGGGACCAATGCCTCATGGAGGGCTGGCGTTATACGGCGTGGTGCTTGTGGAATATCTCCCACGCTTCCTTCCCGCTGTAGTAGACGAGAACGTACGCCGCGACGGGGTCCGCCCACCACCATCCGAGCGCGCTGTTCAACACGAACCCGAGGAGCACCGCCAAAGCGAGTACACCGTCGATCGTTGTCACTCGACCCTCGGTTACGAGTACTGGATTCCCGAGCGAGTGGCCGGTCCAGGCCTTGCCCGCGGCGACAAGGAACATGACCACCGCGGTTACCGCTGCCCAAGCGATACCGAGCGGGCTGTACCTGGCGTGGTAGCCAGCAGCGAGGACGACCGAAGACTGGACGGCGAGGTGAGCGCGAGCGCGACGAACGCGGTTCCGATGAGCTGGAGCGCTCGTTGCTGGCGATTTACGCCCGACTCCGCGAGCTCCCACAACACGACTGTTGACGCACCGATCTCGATTAGGGAGTCGAGACCGAACCCGGGGAGCGCGACGGATCGGGCACCGATTGCGGCGATCGCGAGCACGACGATCCCGACGACGTTCCAACTGAGCGTGATTCCCTCGAGGACACGACCACGCTGAAGTAAGCGTCCTTCGGTCGAGGAGTCGGACATCACCGAGAGGCTACGGGCACAGCTACGGACCCGTTGAGATGGACGCGGCTATCGCTAGGTACGAGCGAGAGCCTGCTGGCCGGTTCGACAACTCGGTCGAGCACTCCGGGCTCGATTCAGAGTCAAATGAGCTTGCGCTCCAGGACCACGCTCGGGGTTGTGGTACTTCACTGCTACCTCGCTCTCGCCGTCGCGTTGTTGGGGCGAAGGTGGTGAGGGTCGCTCTCGGTTCCTGACGACCTCACACTGTCGGAGCCATCCACGTCACGAGAGCCCACGCTCCTTGGGAACCATGCGCTCGATGCGCGCTTCAACACGACTGCGTGAGAACCTCAGCGAGAACTAACCGCCTGGCTAAACCGAGTAACGACGGTAAGCCTCGGTGACGCGTCGCTACGAACAATGCCTACATAACGGCACTATCCAGTCGTTAAGTGGCGTAGTCGGTCGTAGCCGGAAAGGCATCCGGGCGAACTACGGATCAGAAGGTTGGGGATTCGAATTCCTCCGAGTGCACTACCAGGGAAAACGTAGAAAAATGAAGGAAGTTCCCCTGGCACACCGGGCGGATGTCGATTAGTTCGCGAGACCTCGGCGATGTGCATAGGCAACTGCTTGTGACCGGTGACGGCTACCAGTCTTGGTGAATATGTGATTCACGTGCGTCTTGATCGTCGTCTCGCTCACGTAGAGCTGCTCGGCGATCTCTGAATTGGAAAACCCAGCGGCGATCAGCCGGAGGACCTCAGCCTCGCGCTCGGTCAACCCATCCGGCAAGGGACCGCCCGCTGCAGGAGAAGTCGGCAGCGAGGCAACCTCAACGAGGCGAGCTTGGACTTCTGAGTCCAAGACGGCTTGACCGGAGGCAGCGGCTTCGAGGGCCCGGCCGATGTGTTCCCGGCCGGCATCCTTGGTCAAATACCCGATCGCACCAGCTCGCAACGCCCCGACAATCGACTCGTCGTCGGCGTAGGTGGTAAGCACCACGACCTGTGTCGCGGGATGTTCCGCGCGAATGCGCCTCGTGGCCTCCACGCCGTCCAGTCGCGGCATCCGCAGGTCCATGAGAACGACATCGGGTGCAAGCTTGGCCACCAAAGAAACGGCCTCATCGCCGTCCGCGGCTGCGCCCACGACCTCGATGCCCGACATGGTGCCGAGCAGCGTGACAAGCCCTTCACGCACCACGGTCTGATCATCTGCCACCACTACCTTCATATTGGCACCGCCACGTGGACGGTCCAGCCCGCTGCGCTCGGCTGCGCCTGAACTTCGCCACCGAGAAGCTCGATGCGCTCGCGCATGCCTTGTAACCCGAAGCCGCCCCCGGTGTTCTTGAGCGCGGTGGTGGCCATGCCGTCAGATCCGGAACCGTTGGTCACCACCAGCACCGTCGCCCCTGGCTCGAACTCAAGTTTGATCGTGACCGATGCGCCGGGCGCGTGCTTACGCGCGTTGGTGAGCGCCTCCTGGGCGGCGCGGTACAAAGCCACGCCGGCGTCGGGAGCGAGACGACGGGGTCGGCCTTCCACGATGAGCTCGGCGCTCTCGCGCGAGGCCAACGAGCCAAGCTGCTCGGCCAGTTCCACGGGCTCGTCTCGCAGGGCGTGCACTGCTTGGCGCGTCTCGTCCAGACCTTGGACAGCTAATCCTCGAGCCTGTTGGACCAACTGGCGGACTTTGCCCAGATCGTCGCCCGCCTCCAACAGGGCATCAGCTGCGTCGAGCTGCACCGAAAGGGCCCCGAGCGAGTGCGCCAACAGGTCATGAATCTCTCGTCCTAACCGGTTGCGCTCGGCCAGCGCCGCTGCTCGGTCTCGCTCAGCGTCAGCCCGCACCCGCTCTGCCAACAACTCTTCGGCTTGACGGGTGCGGCCCAGGTACTGGCGCCGGCTAGCACCGGCCATGAGCCCGGCGACGACGGAAAAGGCCCCTTCAGCAATGAGTTCATTGCACGAGGGAGAGTCGAGCGCTGCGACGGCAACCGCCAATGCGCCGAGTCCGATGGCGCCAACGAGCACCGCCGGACGCGCCTCGAACGCAATCGCCGAGCCGAGCCCCGCGACTGCCACGAACCAGATGGCCTCGGGGGCGAACGCCACGAGAACTCCACCCGATGCTGCCAACCAGGCGAGGAATCCCCACGTGATCTGATCGGCTGCTTCGAGCCGCCGACTTGCCATCCAACCAATCCACCCGATCACCACGGCTATCGCCAGCATTGGAAGGGCCCAGTGCTCACCGTCAATCCGCGGCTCTCTTTGACTGGCCACTGCCCACAGCAGAACTGCAGGTGCACCGAGGCGTGCAAGCGTCAACATACGCTCGGATCTCGTTCCTCGTAGAGACCAAAGCCGTGAAGCCAGCTCCATGTAGGACATGATCCCACTCGGGCGTCGAAGCTCAGCTCTTGTCTTGATCACGCCCCTGCCGGGCGGTGGAGGAGACCTCCGCGAGGGATCGCGGCGCCCGAACGAATGGTCTTGAGGAACAGGACGCCTGTCCGTGTCGTCACCTCGATCATGGCCATCAAGATGAATGCCGCTGCCCAGGCATGGCCCGAGGTGATGTGGTGCAGGGCGCTGAATCGAGCGACCGTGGGCTGTCCGCCGTGGCTCACCCACAGGGAGAAGGCGACTCGGGCGCCGATGCCGAGCACCCAGAGCACGGCTGCCATGGCTCCCGCCTTTGCGAATGCACCCTCGCCCAGCCTTCGAATGCTCGTAGCGAACCCCGCCGCGATCCCGAACAGGGCACCCACTACGGCCAGCGAGGCCTCCAGGCCGACGTCGTTTCCGGCCGTGGGAATCGTGTGGAGGATCTGCGAGCAGAACCAGAGCGTCGCAACGACCGGCACGAGCAGGCGAGCGACGGTGATCTGGTGTCCGCGGACCTGGAGAATCACCAGGCCAACGAGGGCGATGTTCATGAGGTAGTCGGTAATGGTCATGGAGTTCAGTGTCGGGGATTCGAGGCCATCGGACATCGGCCCACGGGTGGACGGCCGGGTGGATTCGATCTCCACCAGGGACCCGTCGGCCGAAAGCGAGAGTTCGTCTCGCTGACACTCTCAGAGCGAAAAGTTGAGGACCGGGCGGGCTTGTCGACGACGATCACGACATCAAAAGTGGGCTTCTCGTACTGAGGAGCCAGTGCCGCAGCGGCACTCGTGGTCGCTGCATCACGTCGCTCAGGCAGTGATTGACGATGTCGACGCTCACGAGAGGCTGATAGCGACTAGCGCTCTTGGCTACATGGAAGGTCCAGAACCTGCCGCGTTGCCAGGAACAGGAAGGCCAGCCAGTAACGGCTAGAGGGCTGGAACGTGACGACGTCTCGAAGACCGGCTGAGTACGTTCGGGCACGGGCCATGCAAGCCATAGCAGCAGAATGCGCGCTCGACGCGGATTCCCCCGGCCTGACGAAGATCGAACAGGCGATCTTTGCTTGGTCGAAGGCTTGCCCTGAGTAATCCGGTAGTGACCCCAAGCGCGAAGGCGAATGCGGCGTAGCCGATCGCAACGACGCCTCGTTCAGCGAACAGTGTTGAAAACTGGTTCGGGTTCACGCGGTCGAGCGGGCTCGACCACCACGTCACCATGAGGCTGAACAGCCCCGCGACCGCCATACTGGCCAGGCCGACGATGGCCAGCTTGATGGCG
>DATCDR010000040.1:0-18952 GCA_036510575.1 Acidimicrobiales bacterium
GCATCGCTCGCCGCTCGATCCCAGTGGCGCGCGATTTTTCCCCCTCAGGGCAGTGACCGGAGCTGGCGCCATGCCATCACCCTCCTCCTGCGACGGCTGAATCCGCGGCGACGGAGCCGCAGTAACCCGAGGGTCATCAAGAGCAAGTACGTGAAATGGCACGTGAAGCGCGCCCACCATTGGACCTGGCCGCAGCCAACCGGTCCGCCGCTGATCACGATCCCGACCGTTCTGAGGACTTAACTAAACGGTATTGCGATTAGCCGCGATCACTAGCCTCGACGCCGATCGAGATCACCGGCTGGTCGTCAGGTCGCAGCCACCTCAAGAGGGTGAGCAGAGAGCCGGTTGCAAGCGCGACACACCCGGCGGTAGACGCCCCCGTGCTCTCGTGGACAAAGATCGCTGAACCGCGTCCAGGAACGACCGGCGACGTGTTGTAGTCGACCAACGCGAAGTAGTCGTACTGCGGCACGACTCGCCACAGCGCTTCGCTGCCACCTCCGAAGGGCGGTGCCGTGCCACAGCGCACGTGGACGAAGCGGTTGTACATCAGCGAAGAGGGAGCCTCATCCCACCAATCGCCGCAGACGATTCGCTGATACAGGTAGGCAACGCCGGGGTTTGGAGCTATGCCGTACATCACGGGGCCAATGGAGTACTCGCCAATCGGGGTCGCCCCGTCGCCCTCAAACTTGCGCGACGAAAGTCCACTTCGGCCAACCGAGGCGCTCCACGGACCCTCGACACGGACGAAGCATGCTCCGACCCGGGACCACAGTGACACCGAGGCCACCGTCGAGGACATGCTCGGTGCCTCGACCGTCACTACCTGATGAACGGCGCGGGACAAAGTCCCGACACTTGGGGCGGGCGTAGCGCAGGCGCGGTCGGAAAGCTCGGCGGCCGCGCCTCGATCCACGCGGCCTCCTAGGGCGATCAAAATAAGCAGCGGTGACAGCATCAATGCCACAACCGACGTTCGGAGTAGGTGTCCCCTTGAGCGAATCGACATCTCGGTCATCACCTTCCGCGTGCTCGTCGCGGTGCCACGCCGCGGCGTGCATCTTCGATAACTCGACGCCCAACCCTGGGCACGGCTGACAACCGCCCCAAAGCACCGTCGGTCGATCAGGTGACCGGCCATACGTAGGCGGCACCCTACGCATCCAAAAGCAGCACCGCGGGTGCGGCGCGCTCACGACGACCGGCATCGGCTTGTTACTCGACACGATTGATACTCGCACAGCCGGCGTCGCAGCCTCGCTCGTGCTAACGAACCTGACTCTGCTCGTAGCGAGCTGATCCGTGGCAGAGGCGCCCCGAGCTCGACTTCCGAGCCTGTAGCGCAGGAGGAGGGGCCTTAACCGACGGCCCCTCCTCTGCTCTTGGCCTGAATCGGCCAACTTGGATCACCTCAACGCGAGGTTCTCCCACTGGACGAACAGAGCGAGTGCGCCAAGCCACCGTTTGGAACGAGTTGCCTCGTCGTGACGTCGAACGCATGATTCGCGTACATCCACACGGCATAAACGTGCTGGTTCATCAGATTGCCGATCTGGCTGTACACCTTGGTCAACGCTGCCGGGTTGTTAAAGCCAGCGGACTGGTTCAACAGACCGTTCAGGTTGGCATCGTTCACGCCGGAGAACGCCGCGCCGCCCTTGAAGAACTGCCCGTCATTGATCGTCGGGTTCACACTCGGTCCCCAGTTCTCATCGATCGCCTGCCACGAGCCCGAGAACGTGATGCCGAGCATCTGCTGAAGTGAGTAGTCCTGAATGGTCACCTTGATCCCGGCCGCTTGCCACATCGTCGCGATTGCCTGAACCTCGTTGATCCAAAACGCGCTGTTGGTAGTCGTCGACAAACTCACGCTAAGCCCACCGAGCTGGCTTACGAGGGCCTTCGCCTTGGCGAGGTTGTACCCGAGGTAGTACTTGTCTCCCCCTTGACCACGACCAAGCGTGGCTACTTCTCGATGAAACTCCCCCCTCGAGGGACCAGCGGAAGCTGGGCCACTTCGACGGCACCGCCACTCCGGTGGTAATCCGGGCCACCGATGCCATCGCCCCCTGCCCCGGCTTCCGCCAATCCCCCGACGGTGTTACGAGTATATGACTTTCATAACGGAAAGGCAAGCGGAATGACATGACATCGTCATATTTCGTACCCCTTGCTAACTGTCCACCCTCAGAAGCACCGTTCGAGCAGCATCCCTGTGAGGGTTCTATTGCGCAATAGCACCAGAGGAACTCTGGCTATCGTCGCCTAGGAGGACAGTCGGAGCAGCCGAATCGGCCCTGCGGCGTCGGTGGTACGAAGAGCACTGTGACTCGTAGTTCGTTCGTAATATTTGACTCCTGTGAGGAGTCGCTACTTGCCGGACAACCTCGTGCTGCATGAAAGACTGACCAACTGTGGCGGGCTACTCCGGGACTCCCCTCGCAGCCAAGCTCGGCATCAAGAGCGATGCTGTAGTTCTACTTCTCAACGCGCCAGACGCTCTTGGGCTCAAGCTCCCCGATGGGGTCGCGGTCGGCCAATCACTCGATCGGACGCCCGACGTCATTCTCGCATTCTTCACCCAACTAGCTGAGCTCGAAGAGGCGATCGACACGCTCGCGTCGGCGATCTTCCCGGCCGGGAGCCTCTGGGTCGCCTGGCCGAAAAAGGCGTCCCGGATGCAGACCGACCTTTCCGACAACCACGTGCGCTCCTGCGCGATCCAACGCGGACTCGTTGACAACAAGGTCTGCGCCGTCGACGAAACGTGGTCCGCGCTGAGGGTGGTGTGGCGGAAAGAACTACGGCCGACGCGATCTCCGACCGCCCGAGGACGCCGCTAATCCAACGCAGCACCGCCAACTGCAGCCTGCGAGGCCGAAGAGCTCACCTCGGGCGCTTCTCTCATATTTACTCGCTAGCGAGGCGTGCGCCCTCTACCACCGAACGCATTTTCGCCCACACCACTGAAGGCGAGACCCGATCGCGACCAATGAAGGTGTCAAACCCACAGTCCGTTCCTGCGACAACCCGCTCCGCGCCGACGATGTCGACATAGCGCTTGAGGCGCTGCGCAATCAGCCTCGGGTGCTCGACGAAGTTCGACGTCGAGTCGATGACGCCAGGTATCAGGTACTTCTCATCAGGGAGCTCGAACGTCTCGAACAACTCCCACTCCCACTCGTGCCGGGGGTTTGCGCCCTCGATCGAAATACCGGCAGGGCGCGCGGTGGCGATGAGGTCGATCAGATCCGAGAGCGGAACGTCGGTGGTGTGCGGGGATTCGTAATTACCCCAGCAGACGTGGAGCCGCATCGCTTCGGGCGCAAGTCCGCTTGTTGCGTCGTTCACTGCGTCGATGCTCAATGCCACCTCGCGGCGGAACTCCTCGACGGAAAGGTCTTGGAACACGCTGTTGTGACTCATCGCGAAATCGGGGCAGTCCAGCTGCAGCGTGATCCCGGCGTCGACGATCGCTTGATACTCGGACCGCATCGCATCGGCGATCGCGCCGAGGAACTCCTCGCGGCTGGGGTAGTACGTGTTTCCAAAGAACATCGCTATCAACCCCGGGCTTGCAGCGCTCATGAACAGCCGCTCTGTCCCGATGCCGCTCGCCTCCGCTGCAGCCTTCAAGCGCGCGATATCGCGGTGCACCGCACCTGGATCGATGAGCTCGATGGGCCCATTACACGGCGGGAGCGGAGGACTCGGTCGACCTCGGAGGCGGACCGACAGCTCTGCGAAGTCAGGATGGTCCTTGAGATCGTTCGCCCGCGGACGACTGACCGGCTCACCTTCGAATCCACTCAGTCGGTCCTGCACATAGGTGGAGTAACCCGTCTTCGATTGCTCGCCGTCATTGACGATCTCAATCCCCGCCTCGACTTGCATCGCGACGATGTCGACGACCGCGCGATCAGCAAGCTGATCGAGCCCAACGGGATCGCGACCCTCTTGGCGCTCGATCAGCTGCGCGGTGATGTCCGCTGGCCGCGGAAGGCTCCCTGTGTGCGTCGTCGCGATCCCCATCGGTCACTCTGCCCCTTCTTGTCCTCACGCCCGGGGTACGACCCCGGATGGCAATGCACCCAGCGCTCCCAGACACCTGCCGCCGCGGCATATGCCGCGACGGCACCCGTATTCTTGCTGTCTCCTCGAGAAAATAGCCAGCTGCGTCGATTCATTCCCGCGGGTGACCAAGGCTCGCTGAGGATCGCGGCTTCGGCAACGCGGGCGCTCGAATCAGAACGACACCCCCAGCAACCTCATCTGTCAAAGCGGGAACACAAAGCCCCAGCAGGGAGCAATCCTGCTGCCACCGTTTGCCTCGGTGCTACGTGCCGCCCAACCAACGAGAAGCCGGCTGGTTAGCCTGTGGCGGTGGTTGCCACAGAGGAGGTTCTCGAACGGATCAACGCGCTCGACGACGCGTCGGACGTTGTCGCCACGAAGCGCTCCGGGAGGCCTTTGTACCGCTCCCTCGGCGAGGCAGCATCCGTGCTACTCGCACCCCTGATCGCGTTCTACGGCCTGAGGCTACGAGCGATGGCGCCAGTGCAGCTACCAGACCCGAGCATGCACACCACGTACATCGTGCAACCCCACGACATATTCGTGCGCTACGCGGCTGCCTTTTCCTCCACCGCCAGAATGCGCGAAGCAGCTGACGTCGGGCTGCTGGAGCCAGCGAGAATCGCCTACCTGCTCTTTGGAGGGGTACCCGGTTTCTTCGTCACAAGATACGTATTCGCCCTCATCGCGATCGTTCCGATCTATGTGCTACTCGAGCGCCTCTACGGGCGGGCAGCTGGCTTCGTCGGCATAGCGGTTGTCATGACCTGCCCGGTGGTAATCACCGCGTGGGGAACCGACTATCCCGACGCCGCGGTCGTCTCGTACATCGCCGGAGGACTCGCCTGCCTCGCAATGCCCTGCGCGACTCGCTGGCGGCGGGCGTGGCTCGTCGGGGCTGGCGTGTTGCTGACGGCTGCCAGCTGGGCACATGGCGTCGGAGCACTCCTTGCTGGCACCGCAGTCCTGACGTACGTGCTCGTTCGCCTGTTTCGCGAGCGGAGGGAGCTGGCAGGCGACATCGTGCTACTCGCAGTGATGGCGGCAGCGACGACCGGGGCTCTCGTCCCCGGGTCGGGTCTGCTACTCGGCCAATACAATTTCATCGGGCCGACAATTTCCGCCCTCCGGTTCCTCGACCAACCGTCACAGATTCTGCAGTGGCACTCGGCCAGCTCGATATGGGCGCATTACGTCGCCTATCTCCTCGTTCCGCCGGCGATCCTCCTCGCCTTCGCGGTGGTCTTTGCTCGCAGAGTTCGCGAGGTGCCGACCCCGCAGCTTTACGTCGGCGCTGTCGCCGCGGTCCAGTTCGTCGTCTTTGTCTACATGCAGTTCTTCCACCATCTCCAGACGCTCGAGATGCACTACTTCTCCTCGACGCTTTGGGCGTCGGTATGTCTGGCACTCGCCGTCGTCATCTGCGAGCTCGCTCGGGCGCTTTTCCCTAGCCGTTCGCGACGCTGGCTGCCTGCAGCGACCGTCGTCGCCGTCGCGCTCGCGTACGAGCTCGACCCGCATGTGCCGGCCTTCGGATGGCGGCCCTATGGCGCGCTCGTCGCGGTGATCCTCATCGTGATGGCGTTTTCTGGACGACTCGTTGGCATGGTCAGCCGCCGCGGCCTCGTCTGGATCGGCACGCTGGTCGCGGTCGTAGGTGTCACCGCAAGCGCCCTCGTCCTCACCGTCGCCCCAATCCCTCGGCACCGCTTGTTTCCAGACACCGTCTTCGATCCCGCACCGGCGTATGCAACCTCACTCGGAGGAAGTGACGGAAACCTCGTCAGCGCCTACCGCGTGACGACCGAGTTACCGCATTTCGTCGGCACGGCGACGTTTTCAGGTGAAGAGCTGATGATGTCGCTTCCACTCAACGAGATTGGATCGTTGCTCGAACTGGTCGGGATATACCACGCGGGCTACGACCTGCTGCCGTCCTCCTTGCCCCAGCTTTCCGACGGTGATCGCATCACCCTCTCGCTTCGCCGACCAGCCGAGATCCTTGTTCTCGGCACGTCAAGTGCAGCAAACGACGGCGTGTTGGGGTCGCTCGCTCCGTACTATCCGAGGCTTCTTCGGGCAACAGTGCTTCGATCAGGATCGTTCGCCGTGTACGTGTGGCTCTACTACCTCGGCGTCTACGGACATGCAGGCGTCACGGTGAAATAGGCGCGTTCGCGTTCGCGTTCACGCCGACTGCCGCTTCGACTTTGGCGCAATTGGCAATGCAGTATCGAGGCGCCGCTCGATGTCGAGGTAGGGATAGCGCGCACGACCTTGACGGTACCGCCGGTACTGCAAGGACGTTCTAAGCACGCCCAGGCCGTAGCGAACGCTCTCCGCGAAGTCGACCGATGACGAGTCCGCCTCATAGCGCGTCGGGCACGAGAGCTCACCAATCCGAGCTCCGACCGCCATGGCCTGCACAATCAACTGGTTGTCGAAGACGAAGCCGTCAGAGTTGTGCTCCAAGGGGAGTACCTCAAGCAACTCGCGGCTGTAGGCGCGAAGTCCAGTGTGGTACTCGGAGAGCTTGTAACCGACGACGAGGTTCTCGAACAACGTCAAGACCCGATTCGAGACGTACTTCCACATCGGCATGCCACCCGTGGTTGGGTTCTGCGCGAGGATCCGCGAGCCGAGTATGAAGTCGTAGTCGCCGTAGGCGATCATTGCCGCCATTGCGGGTACCAGCCGAGGCGAGTACTGGTAATCCGGATGGAGCATTACGACAATGTCGGCACCGCGCTCGAGTGCGGCGTGGTAGCAGGTCTTCTGATTCCCTCCGTAACCCTTGTTCCGATCGTGACGGATCGTCTCTAACCCGAGTGCACGAGCCTCTTCGACCGTCCCGTCAGTGCTCGCGTCATCGACAACTAAGATCTCATCGATCACGGACCGGTCGATCTCAGCTACCGTCCGGCGAAGTGTCAGTGCCGCGTTATAGGCCGGGAGTACGACCACGAGTCGCTTGCCCTTGATCATCTCTCGCTCACCCAATCATCCGGGCGGACCGCCCTTGCCGAACAAAACGACCTGCGGGCCGCGCTCCGCGCCGCCGCATGCTACGCCAGGTCTTCAAAGCCACGGGCGAAACCGGCATCCGATGCTCAACTCGAGACGTGGAAGCCATGGGGGTACGTGAGCACGCGATAGGTCCCGATGTCATAGGTCGCGGCGGGGGCTCCGAACGACTTCTGCGCCGCAGCGGCCGTCACGTTCTGCCAGACGTTTCCAGAGTCGTAGACGAAGAACCTGAAGGTCTGTCCGTCGTACCACGACGCTGCCGACTGCAAGGTGTAGCGCTGCAACGTCCCGGTCGAGCCCGGGGCGACGGGCCGGACCTCCACCTCGTCGCGCGTGTCCACCGTCACGATCGAGGAGCTCCAATAGTCGCCCACGCCAGATTTAAAGCCGTTGCTGATCAGGAAGGCACTGAGCGATCGCGCTTCTTGGGGAGCGCTCCCTCCGAGTGAGTAGGCACCGAAGTCCACGGCGCAGAGCGCGATCACGATCAGAGCGATTGCGACGAGCGGTCGGGGATCTCGAAGGATGTGGGAACGAACGACACGAACGAGGAGTCTCGCCGAAAGCACCGCTGCGAAAACGAATCCGGGTATCAGATAGCGCGTGAAGTCCACCGCGCCGAAGGTGGAAAACAACGCGAACGACCCGAGATCCGCGATGACAGCAACCACGAGCAACTCCTCGAATGCCGAGGATTCGCTCTCCGATGTCACAGCAGGTCGGAGCGTGAGAACCGATCGAACGATCCGGGCCAGTGCGGTGGCTAAGCCGACGATGACGACGAGAAGGAGGAGGATGTGCACCGCGCGGATCACCATCGGCGCCCGCCCGAGCCCGGGCACGACATCGGTAACGCCGAAGAGAGTGTTGATCCGGTTCGGGATCGTCTTTAGATTCAGGATGACCTGCGAATGCTTAGCGAGAATGCTCCGGGATCCGATGGCGAACGTACCGATTCGCGTTGACACTCCTCGCACGCAGAGCGCGAGTGCTGCGCCGCCTGCCGCAGCGATGAGATGACGTGTACCAGCGCGCCATGTGCGGCGTCGTCGCCACGCGAGCCCAGCGCCGACGACCAGCGGAACGATGACAAGGGTCAAGGTGAGAAGGTCGCCGAGAAGCCCGGCCGCGACGAGCGCCGTCGCGGCCGCCAGGCTCCATCGACCAGACGATCTGGAAACTCCGACGAAGATCAGTAGGCACCACAGCGTGGTTGCGGCATGCCATCCGCCTTGTAACAAGAAGAACGAAAGCCCAGGACCGGGAAGGGCCAGCAGCGCCACAACCAACGCCGCTCCTGCGAGAAATCCCCGGTCACTTCGACCCTGCCGGGTGACCCGCACTACCACGACCACGAGTAGGGTCGCTATCACGGCAGGCACGAGGTTGAGGAGGTCGGGCCCAACTCCGAGGAGGCGCACCGCTACTGCGTAGAAAAGCACGTCGACCGTCCAGAACGAGTCGTACGAAAGGTCCCATCCCTGCAACGTCAGATGGCCAGAACTCAACGACTGACCCTGGAGCACGATCGTCGCGTCGTCGGAGTTACTGCCAAAGACGTGACGCGACGCCAAATCGAAGAGCACGACGAGTAGCGCGAGGGCCATCAATACCGCAACGCGTAACAACACCGCTCGCCGGGTCAATTGCATGCGAGATGAGTTCACCTCGGCCCTGGACACGACGAGGAAAGGTTCCTCGACTCGCAGTTGGCTCATAGACGGAAGGTCTGCGACGACATTGTCCGAGCCTCGACCGTGCTTGCAACGAGGCGCCGAAGCCCAAGCCCACTCGAGCTCGACGATCTCGCGCCGAGTACGCGCAGCTTTCGGACCGTGACCACCAGCAAAAGTGTGGCAAGGAGAATCACGCCGCCGCGAAGCCACACGTCAAGGCCCTGCACCTGCTGGATCACCACGGCTCCTATCGGCACACCGAGAAAGCTCGCGAAGGAGGACCCGACGACAATCGCGAGCAAAGTACGCGCCGACGCTACGGGGGCGAGAACGATCAGTCCCCAGGTGAGGTACCAGGGCTGTACGGCAGGCCCGAGCAGCGCTACCGCCAACAGACTCAATCCGAGTGCTCGTACAAGCCCGATGCGATCGCAGTGCGTCAGTAGATAGAGACTGACCGCGAACGCAACGACAAGGCCAGCGAAGCGGGTCGCCGCTACCGCGTCCGAGGTCATGCCATGGAGCCCAATGGAAAAGAGGACCTTCCCGAAGAACATCCCGAGACCGGTCGGTACGTCCAGCCAGGTGCGCGCCACTCCCGGATTTGAGAGGCCGCTGATCCAACCCCACCCAAGGCCCGTCAATTGGGCCAGCGCGGCCATAACTGCCGCGCCGATCGTGGCCGCGATCCCAACGCCGAGGACTCGACGCGGCGGGCCGCTCTCGCGCTCGCCAAGGCAGCTCCAGCCGATAAAGACGACTCCAAGCGCCGCAGGAGCCTTTACCGAAACAGCGCACGCGCAAAACACGATGCCAAGAATCGGATGTCGATAGAGCGCTAGCGCAACGCCCACCACGAGCAAGCCGACCATCAGGGCATCGTTATGGGCGCCGCCGACCAGGTGCAAAAGAACCAGAGGGTTCAGCGCCACGAGAATTACTGCCAGCATCGGGTCGCGATGAAAGTAACGCGCGATGAATCCGACCCCGACTGCAGCAAGGACCACTCCGATTAGCGCGAGCAGGCGAAGCACGACCACGCTCATAAGGACCGAGTGTCCGCTTACCGACACGATGGAGCCGTCGATCCGTAAGAAGAGGGGGCCGTAGGGCGAGGCACTCTGCCACCAGATCGGATCAGCGAGCGTCGTGAATGCGGTGCCGGTGCCCATCACACCCGGGCCGTAGGCGTACGGGCTGATGTGATGGCTCACCATCTCGCCTTGCGCGGCGTAGGTATACACGTCACGACTAAAGATCGGCGCCACTACGAGCATCGGAAGTGTCCAAGCGACGAACGTTGCGGCGGTCTGTGACCACGACACCGTCTTCGATCGAAGCCTGATCTGGAGCAGCCAGAACCACGCGAAGAGCATCAGCACCATGCCGCTTAGAACTGCGAATACTCCGACGAACGACGGCGGGCCGGGTGAAGTTGCGGAAAGACCAAAGAACCACGCATACGGCAGTTGCTTAAACGCGTAGGGCGATGTCGACTGCGACGCCCCAAGCAGTATCAACCCGGACCCGATCGCGCCAAGAGCGCCAGGGAGGAACACGCGCTGGCGCGTCGATCCCTCGGGTGCGAGACGCGTCACGAGCGATCTCAATGCAGTTGTGGCACCGATCGAGATCGCTTCCGCCTCGACCCCCGCACGTCGAGCCGCGGACTCTACGATAACCCGCGAGCGAACCGCACTCCTGTCGCGAAGAGCCGCCCGCACATGGCTCACTGCAGTGGCACGGACCGATCGGCCATCAGCGTCGTCCCTTGTCGATTCGGCTGGAGGCGGGAGAGTTCTCACTCGGTCGACTCTGGCGCGGCCGCTAGGAGGACTCGCTTTTCCGAGGCGCCCCGCGGCCCTGGAGGGACCGCCGGCGCACTCCCGGCTCCCGGCCCGATCGTGGCCGCGCCGAGCGCACTGGCGCCGACTAGGAAGTATCTGACCCTCGACACCCACGGCGCGATCTCTTGTGCCCACCAGTTCGAGGCCTGCGACGGAGCGACGCTCGCATTCGTCAGATAGAGCGTCGCGAACGTCCCGTAGTAGTCGGCTAGCCCCGCGACGGTTAAGAGAATGAGCGTCCAAATCGGCCACTCCGCGACGAGTGCCATCACAAAGAGCCAGAGGGTGTACTGCGGTGAATAGACCTTGTTGAGGAGCAGGAACACCACGAAAGTAATGACTGCAGCACGCTCGACGCTTCCTCCTCGCCAGACGGCTCGAATTCCGACAAGCATTGCGATGAGAACGGCCGCGCCGATAACTGTATCTTGCGCCTTGACGTTTTGTCCTACCAGCCCGATGATGCCCACTCCACTGCGAGCGGCATTGAAGGACAAAAAGAACGTCCAATTGTGATATCCCGCGATTGCGAATGGCACGTTGAGCACCACGCAAACGGCGATAAACCAGCCAAGGAGCTGACGAAGGTGAGTCGTCTCCTTGTCGCGGTACAGCCGAGCTATCAAGAACGGTAGATAGACGATCGGAAACAACTTTGCACAGGTACCGAACGCGAGTGCCACGCCTGCGGCACGCCAGCGTCGCTCTTGGACCATCCAAAGGCCCAAGGCGAGAAACCCGATTCCCAAAACATCCCAGTTCAAGAGCGAGAAGATGAACAACAGGGGCGTTGCCGCGAGCCACCAGTAGGTAAGCGGCACGATCCTGCGAAGCGAATAGAGCCCACCGAGTCCCGCGATCCACAAACCGACCGCTGAAGCGACGAAATCACCGTTGGCCCCTGGCGCATACGAGGCCGCCCACATGAAGAGCCCAGTCACTACGGGGTACTCGATTCTCGCCTGAACGTAAGGGATGGGATGGCTCCACAGTCCGCGTTCCGCGTAGAGCCGGTATATGTCGGAATACGCCAGGTGCTTGTACGCCCAGACGTTGTAGCCATTCGGATCTACCGTTGACGGATCGATCAGATGACCGTTCGGTGTTACGAGCCCGTGGGGGATCAAATGCCACGCCGCGAGCACAAACCAAACGGTCATCACGACCGCGACAAGCCCGAAATGCGCTGCGATCCAGGCGTTGACGCGATCCGCGCGACTCAAGTTGGTATCCCTTCCTCGGCCGGCTGCCACCGCCTCATTGACGGTCAGAGCGACCCTTGCTTGCCACGCCGAATCGGAGAAGACGGTGCTCGCTGCAATGCCTGTGTCGGACGCCGAGGTTAGATCGGCGTACCTACTGCTGCAACGCAGGCCCAGGGGTTGCGACCCGCCATGAACGACCCGAGCGGACGCGCCCGGTTCGCGCCGCCGCGGCGAGCCATGAACCGACCTCAGCTCCCAATGCGCCTTGTCAGATGGGCGAGTGCCGACCTGATCGGCGATCACGGGGCGCTTCGTGCGCTTTGGTGTGGCCTCAAGCAGCACAACGGCACGCTGCATCCCCGATCGCCTAAGCGACACCCGGCCGCCGCGACGGGCGGCGCTCGCCGACGCCGCTTGCTCCTCTGAACACCAGGGCTCGCCCGAGGTAGCGTCATGACCGTCACCTGAGACTTGAGAAGATGGAGAGTGCGATGGTCATCGTTGCAGGCTGGATCGACGTCGACGCAGCAGAGCGCGACGAGTACCTCGCGGCACGAACAGAGGGAATGATCAAGACTCGGCAGGAACCAGGATGCGTCGAGTTCGTGTTCAGCCCAGACCCGCTTCTCGACGGGAGATGTCGGCTATTCGAGATCTGGGAGTCGCGAGAGCACCTTGACGTTCACCTCGGCCTCATGCGATCAAACCCAGCCCCTAGTGGAGGCATTCAGGTCGTCGGTCGCGAGGTTCTCATCTACGACGTGAGCGGTTCCGCTCCGATCGGCTAAGAGTCTCGTGTCGGACGAAGGGCTCGGCTCGGATCCTCCATTCGAGCTTCCGATGTTCCCGCTCGGATCGGTGCTGTTCCCGCACGAGATGTTGCCGCTGCACGTCTTCGAGGAGCGCTACCGCCTGATGATCGCCTCCTGCTTGGCCGGTGACCAACGCTTCGGCGTGGTGCTCATCGCTCGCGGACGGGAAGTTGGCGGCGGTGACGTGCGCTACGACCGCGGGACAGTAGCGACCATCGAGGTCGCCTCGCCAACGTCCGATGGCAGGTACGGCCTGCTCGCCCGGGGCGGTGACCGTCTACGAGTTCACACGTGGCTCGAGGATTCGCCGTACCCACGTGCGCTCGTAAGCATCGACATCAACGAGCCCCCAGGTGACCTCGCCGTCGAGATCGCGTCGACGCTGGCGCGACTTCGAGGCCTTCGGGAGCTCTGGGCAGCTCTCGAGGAGGGACCTCCGCTCCCCGAACAGCTCGGCCTAGGCGCCGACTCCAACGAGCAGATCTGGCGGCTTTGCTCAGCGACACCGCTTGGGCCGTTGGACCGCCAGCGCGTTCTCGAAGCGCGTGATCCTCTCGAACGACTCGCGTTACTCGATGAACAGATCGCCGAACGCCGAGGCGACTACGAGGCGCTGTTGAAGGAGCGTTCGGAGTAGCTCGACCGCAAGCTATCCGCCGAATCCTCCTCCACCGAAGCCACCGCCACCGCCACCGAAGCCACCAGCGGTGCCCGGCTGGATGACGCGTATCGCAGTCGCCGTGATGACCGATCCAGACGTCGTTCCCTCAACGATCACGTCTTCGCCGGTCTTCAAAGCCGATAGGCCGCTCAGCGTGCCGCTACTACTGGCGTAGGTCGTCGCGGATGTCACGTCCACAGTTTCCGGGCTCCCTCCCCTGGAGCTGACCGTGAATGAACTTGTCCCAATTGCCGTTACCGATCCGAATGCGCCGGGCCTACCGCCTGGCCCGCTCCCGCGCCCGAAGCCCGCGAACCGACCCGTCACCCGCGAGGCGGTGACCGCCGATGATGACGTACCGGTCCCATACACCGCTACGAACGTGCCCTTCTTTAGTGAGGACAGCCCGGTGATGCCCCTACCGGAGAACGTCGTTGAACTCGTGACCGTAACGGTCGTCGTAGTCCCCGTACGAGTCGTCACCGTGAAGGTCGATGCGGACACGGCAGCCACTGTTCCGCTCACTTGCGGCGTCGTAAAGCTCGACGGCCGCGTGCCTGCGGCCGGGCCCGACCCGCTCGGGACCGTCGAACTCGGCGCGGTCGCGCCAGGGGATGACTTCGATGAGAGACTCGCGGTCACGAGGCCAGCTACGACGCCGACGGCGACGACGAGCACCGCCACTATCAACCATGTCGTCCGGCGACTTCGCGTCGCGGCCGGCGGCGTCCCCTCATTCGAGCGATCTGTCATTTCCTCTCCTACGACGTCCGTATCATCGGACCTCATGTTCCCAGCGGTTCCTGTGAGGACCTAGGGAGGCCTCTGAATTTGATCTGTGAGCTCCGCTTCAGAGGGAACGCGGCCGGCCAAGTGAGGCTCGACTAACCGAGCGCAGCGAAGTCGTCCTCGCTCAGATCCATCGCCACTCCCGCCAGGTTCTCCTCGAAGTGCGCGACCGATGAGGTCCCCGCGATCGGAAGCATTACCGGAGAGCGCCGTAGCAGCCACGAAAGCGCGACCTGCGTAAGCGTCGCGCCGTGCTTCGTCGCGATCTCCGCGGCGCTGCGATTGCGCTCGAGATTGGCGAGGGGCGCCCACGGCAGGAACGCGATGCGCTCGTAGAGACAGCGTTCAAGCACGGCCTCAGAAGATCGGTCACCGAGGTTGTAGCGATTCTGCACCGAGACGATCGACGTGATCGACTGGGCCTCTTGAAGCTGGTCGATGGTGACGTTCGAAAGCCCGATATGCAAGACCTTGCCCTCCCCCTTCAGCTCCACGAGCGCTCCGAGTGACTCGGCGAGCGACACCGAGGGGTCTACACGATGGAACTGGTAGAGCGGTATCTGCTCAAGTCGAAGGCGTCGGAGACTTCCTTCGCAGGCCGCCCGCAAGTGCTCAGGGCTCCCGTCTGCTTGCCACTGGCCCGGACCGGATCGGACAAGTCCGCCTTTTGTCGCGATGACGAGATCTTCGGGGTACGGCATCAACGCTTCCGCAATGAGCTCCTCGGACACAGAAGGTCCGTACGCGTCCGCGGTATCGATCAAGTTGACTCCGAGGTCGATTGCCCGACGGAGGACCGCGATGGCTCCTGCGTGATCCGGCGGTGGTCCCCACACCCCGTCTCCAGTGATTCTCATCGCTCCAAAACCAAATCGGTTGACGACGAGATCGTCGCCGATCTCGAGGACTCCCACGTCGCTGGCGGTAGTCGAGCGAAGTTCAATCATCGGCTAACTCCTTGGTGGTCGTTTGAGAAGCAGGCACGTTGTCCGCAGTCGTCTTCAAGCGTCACCGAACGACAGCGAGAACAACAAAACCTGCGTACCCGGCCAGAAGGCAGAAGCCGATCGAACGTCGCATCCCGCGTGCGAGCCAGATGGCAACGTAGGCAAATGCTGTGAGGCCTACGTAGAACAAACCGATAAACAGGCCGTTCGCGACGTGACGTCCGCCTCCGAGAATTACTGCGGGGATCGCCAAGCCGAAGAGCACGTTCAGCGAGTTCGAATTCGAAGCCTCCGAGACGAGGGCTGCTGCCCGGCGCCGGCGCGACAGGTAGAGGGCGGCCACGACGTTCGGGATGCTCGTCACGGACGCAAGCACAAGCCCACCAACCACGAGCGCGGAGAGGTGAAAGTGAGCTCCTAGGCGCACAGCAGAGCCCTCCATCACCGCGCTCGCCACCACGACGACCACGACAGCGAGAAGTGCAGCTACCAGATCCAAGCCGGTGGCTGGAGCGACATGGACGATCTCATCGACGTCGGCGGCCTCAGCCTCAAGCGCGGCCGCAATCGTCCGTCCGAGCGAAAGATGTCGGCCCGGTCCTTCCGGGCCGAGGATGGCCAGCACGACATAAGGGGTAACCACCACGAGCACAGCAATGAGTGCGACCACCGGCGAAACCCACCTCGCCAACAACGAAGCACTGATCACCGCGAGCGCTGTAGCAGGCACGCCCTCGACAATCGTGAGCGGTCGACCAAGCGCGAGCGGCGAAGCCAGCACTGCGGCGAGGCCAATAAGGGTGGCGAGGTTGAACAAGTTGGAGCCGACGACGATTCCGACGCTGACGCCTTGATCATGATGGACCAACGCCGCGACCGACGAACTGATCTCGGGCGCGTCCGCCGCAAGTGCGGCCAGCAATCCGAGAGCCGTCTCGGTCAGACCGAACCGTTTCGCGATTCGCTCGAGGCGAACGACCAGAACGCCGCTCGCGCCAAGACTCGCTCCGGCCGCGACCACGAGGACCGGGAAGTCGACAGCGATGCTCATCTGCTCGACCAAAAGCGGCCCCGACGACCGTCGTGAACGACGCCAGCTGGTACACACAATGTTCGCGGCTCGTAGGCATGGAGGAAGCGCATCGACACACCTCGAACCGGCGGCACTACTCGGCGATGAGAACCGACTCCACCGTCTTAGCCGCGAGGGCGTTGACGGGTGGCAGCCGGCGAAGAAAAACCGCGGCGATCGTAATCCCGAATACTGGACCGCAGATTGCCACGAGAAAGCCGAGGTGATAGCCCGCAGTTAGTGCCTGGGCGATCGAATCATGATGTCGCAAGGCGCGGACGGTGCCGACCGCGGCGATACTCGCTGCGAGTGCCGTGCCGAACGCAGCTCCGATCTGCAAGGTGACGTTCGTGAGTCCAGACGCCAGACCGGACTCCGCCGGCCCGGCTCCTGCCATCGCGATCGTCAAACTCGGCAGGAACACAAGGCTGGCCCCGACGCCTACGAGCAGCATGGTCGGCAACACGTCGGCGAAGTACGAACCATCGAAGGGCGCTCGAGCCAACAGCAAAAGTCCGCTGACAATGAACACGAAGCCGGGGATGATCGGCTTGACCGGACCGCTACGGCGAATGAGACGGGACACGACCATTAGCGACGAGAAGCCGATCGTCACGTTCAACGCCATGTACCCGAGGCCGGTCTCGAACGCGGTGTACCTCAAGACGTGTTGCATGTAGAGCGCACCAAGGAACAGAACCGAGCTCATGCCGAAACCGTGAAAAAAACGCAGTGAATTCGCGGCAGCCAGCTGGCGGTTTCGAAGAACGGAACGTGGCACGAGCGGATTCCGGACTCTACCTTCGACGAAGAAGAAGAGTCCGCCAAGCACGACCGCGAGCACCAAGAGGCCGACCGTCTCGACCGTGAACCAGCCCACCGCCGCAGCGTTCACGATCGCCCAGACACCAATTGTCGGCGCACCTACCACCAGGACCCCACCTTTCCAGTCCACGCCGCCGCGGATGCCGATGCCGGGGTCATCGGAGAGCACGAACGATGCCGCACTCACGCCGGCCACTCCAATCGGGAGATTGATGAAGAAGATCCAGTGCCAGGTCAAGTATTGGATTAGGACACCGCCTACTACCAGACCAATCGAGCCGCCGATATTGCCGATGATGGCGTAAACGGTCATCGCTTTGTTGCGCTCGGCGGGTGCGGGAAAGAGCGTGACCAGAATCCCGAGAACCATCGACGAGGAGAACGCAGCGCCAATCCCCTGTACGAAGCGCGCCGCGATCAAAGAGGTCTCCGACGCCGCCAGACCGCAGAACGCGGATGCAACCGTAAAGAGGCTCAGGCCAAACAGAAACACGCGCTTGCGGCCAAACAGGTCACCGAGACGCCCAGCAAGGAGCAGTAGCCCGGCGAACGTGACGAGATAGGCGTTGACGACCCAGGCGAGCGAAGCCTGGCTGAAGTGCAGGCCAATTTGGATCACAGGAAGTGCAACATTCACGACCGTGCCATCAACGACGATCACGAGCTGGCCCAGGCACAAGACGACGAGAGCAAACCACCGTAGGCGCGACGTGACTCCGATGCCACGATCGGTCCCCACACTGTCAATGTTCGTCATCAGTAAGCCTTAGCCAGCAATTATCGGGCGCCCGCCAACTCGAGGAGACCCTCGAGGCTACCTAGTCTGCCCGGCCATCCCAAGCTTCGATCAGGGACTTTGCCAGCTCAAATGTGGGTTTGTCGAGGCTCCTTGTGGATGAGGTTGTTCCTTATTTGGGGACAAGCAGAGGATCATTGAAAGTTCTTGTTCATAAGCTCTGGATCTCGCGAAAAGCCCTTGATCAATAATTTCGCCCGGCGCATACTTTCAACACGAAGTTGCAGTGCCCGCAAGATCTGCAGTCCGGATAGCTCGCAAGGGTGCTTCGGACACGGGCCGAGCAGGTGGCGGCAACAACGGGTGGTCAGTAAGACGTAGGCGTGGGTTGCTTCTCGGAGCGCCTGTTAGCCGGACGGTGTCAGCGAAAGCCGACACTGCTGGAGGGGCCGAAAGGCGTCCCCGGTAGCTTGCTGCTGCAGGCATGGCCCCGGGAAGTACGGGCGGCTTCGGCCGGACTGCTACCCGGGGCATCGCCGCGTCCGGAGTACTGCTGACAACCTCGAGCCAATACGATCGCGGAACCACGCTCGGCGAGTGAGCACCACGAGAGGACACGTGTGAGGCCGGTTCCAGTCGTCTTCCATCTGGGACCTCTAGCGGTCCACACCTACGGCGTCGGCCTCGCGCTCACGTTCTGGTTTGGCTATCGCTACTTCGCTCATCGCTTGCGCCACGCTGGATTCGACGACAGCTGGCTCGCCGTGACCTTCGTAGAGATCGTTGTCGCCGCGATCGTCGGCGCTCGGGCAGTTCACATCATCGCCAACCTCTCCTACTACCAATCAGAACCGTCGCAGATACTCGCCGTTTGGAACGGGGGGCTTTCGTCATTCGGAGGGCTGGCAGCTGCGATCCCAGTTGGATTCGTGTCAGCTCGACGGCGATGCAAACCGCTTCGAGCTGGAGTCGCCGCTGACCTCGTCGCGCCAGTTCTCGCAGCTGCATGGGCGATGGGAAGACTTCTTGGCCCGCAGCTGATGGTGGCGGGCGGAGGCAAGCGGACCTCGGATTGGTTTGGCATGTACTACGCGGGTGAAGTTGGCAAACGGCTGCCTGTCCCTATCTTCCAGGCGTTGGAGTGCTCAGCGGTATTCGCCATCGCACTGATTGTCGAGCGAGAGATCCGACAGCGTCAAGGTCCGGTTGGAGTGGTCGGCGCGGCTGTTGTGGCCCTTTGGAGCTTGAGCCGATTCTTCGACGAGTACTTGTGGC
>DATCDR010000041.1:0-3157 GCA_036510575.1 Acidimicrobiales bacterium
ACTATCCGCTATCCGAAAGCTGCGTAACCATGTCTAGAAGACCGTCGGTGAGCTGTATGCGGGAGAACCGCACGTACAGATCGAAAGGGGGATGGGGAACCAGGGCCGCTCGTCGGCACCTGCGCCCCTGACTACCAATGAACAGCGCCGCGGCGAGTTCTTGTGCACTCGAATCGGGTGAGAAGAAGTGACGCCTCGACGCCTCGGCGTCTTTGGCGGAACGTTCGATCCGGTCCACGTCGGGCACCTCGTCGCGGCGGTGAACGCCCGGGCCGCGCTCGACCTCGACACCGTGTTGCTCGTCGTCGCGAATTTGCCCTGGCAAAAGATCGGCGAGCGGACCATCTCGGATGCAGGTGATCGTCTGGCTATGGTCGCGGCCGCCGCAGCGAGCGCTGACGGCATCGAGGCCTCGGCGATCGAGATCCAGCGGGGTGGATCGTCCTACACCGCTGACACGCTAAGTGAGCTTCATCGTCACGATCCTTCGGCAGAGCTCTTCGTGATCGTCGGCGCCGACGTGGTTTCCGGCCTCGGCACCTGGGAACGGGTGGACGAAGTGCGGACCGGTGCGACGCTTGTGGTCGTCAATCGACCAGGTAGTGACGCGTCGCCGATGCTCGGCGATCTTGGCGCGGCGGGGTGGCGCGTCGAGGTTATCGAGGTGCCGGCGCTTGAGATCTCGAGCACCGACCTTCGCGAACGCGCGCGAACGGGCAGGCCACTCGACTATTTGGTGCCAGATGGCGCAATTGCCGTGATACGAGATCGAGACCTGTACGCTCTAGGCAGATGAGTACGCCTGCCGCCCCGCTTGGAGCTTGCTTGCCGTTCGATCATGTTCCTCATCGTTCGGCCGTTCCTGGGAGTGTCGTTTGGATGTGAAGCTCCATCTCGTTGCGGCTGAGGCTGCTGCGACGAAGACGATGGAAGAGACCGTGGTGCTCGAAGTGGGCCCGCTGATCGGCATAACCGACTACTTCGTGATTACCGCAGGGAGAAACGACCGCCAAGTTCGCGCGATCGTCGACGAGATCACGTCCCGGGTCCGCGCCGCCGGCGGTGGCTCGGTTCGTCGGGTCGAAGGACTGCAGGCCGCGGCCTGGGTCCTGCTCGATTTCGGGGATTTCGTCGTGCATGTCTTCGATGCTGAAGCGCGCACGTACTACGGCTTGGAACGCCTCTGGGGCGATGCGCCCCGCCTTGAGTGGGCAGGTCAGCTGAGCGCCGAGGGCGCGCCTACCTCGTAGTCCAAGCGGTCGTAGGTGAGGCGTCTCGTCCGAAGCCGCGCCGCGAGGCCCGTCTCGATGATTCCTGCGCGTCGCCACGTTGGCGCGTGCCTGTCAGATGCCGTAAATCCGCTTCGGGGAAACAAAGACGGCGGCTCGTCGCTGCTCGGCCATGACGCGGTCGTAGGCTTCCCAGTCGTCGTGGCTTCCTCCGGCTGCCGTGAAGACCTCGCGAAGGAGTCCAGGCAGGCGACCTTGGTCGAACCACGGCGGTTGGTCGTCTGGCCCGACGAGTTCCGCGTCACCCTCGACGGTGACCCACTGTCGTCCCAAGACGATGGTCACCGTGCACTGGGGCCGGAGACGTAGGTTCCGCAGTTTGACCGCTCCGTAGGTGACGAAGCCAACTGCGCTCTCCCCTGTGTTCGGGTTCGGCAGGATTCCGACGTTTACGAGCGACGAGTGGATCGTCGAGTCAGCACGAAGCACCGCCACCGATGCCAGGCCGCGACCCTCTCGGCTTAGCGCGTCGAAGTCCTCGAGGGTCTTTTTCATCTCGCTTGGGATCGTATCCCGGGTCACCGTCGGCCAGTTCGTGGGTTAGGTGATCCCCGCTGTGCCGGTGACCTTCTGGCAGGGGATGTAGCTCAACGGCGCGAACGCGCAATAGTCGCTTCGCGTGACCGCTCGAATGACGAGTTGGCCAGGTGGGATGAGCGCTTGCATTCGGTTTGAGTTGTAGAAGAACTCCACCGAGGCAGGACCGTCCGGCAGGCCGGTCACCGTGAAGACGATCTGGGCGAACGCCTGCTCGAGGGCCTCGCCTGGAAGATCGACGAACGCCTGGTCTACCTCGATGAGCGCGATGCCGTCCCTCGGCGGGCCAACGCTCGTGATCTGTGCTGCCTGCTCGGTGATCGCGCTCGTGAGGCCCTCGTCGGTCTCTATCGCCGTCGGGCCGATTTCGAGCGCCCCAAGCGCGAGTCCGAGCGGGTCACTCGAGTAATACTCGAGTACTGGGTAGAGCCGACCATTCTTTAGAAAGTAGACCTTGATCTGATGTGTCCCCTTGCTGGAGGGCACCGTAGTGGTCGTGGTAGTCGGTGGAACCGTGAGCCTGGTGGGCAGTGGCGTTGCCGTGTTCTGTGTTGCCACGCTGCAACCACTGAGTGCTGAGACGAGCGCGAGCGCACCGAGCAGCGGCATCAGTCGCCTCATCGCGCCGCCTCGGGGTCATCATCATCATCATCATCATCATCATCATCATCATCATCCCCGACGAGTTCTGCTGGTGCGAGGGGAAGTGAGACAACAAAGCGTGCACCACCGCCGTTTGCCGCCTCGATAGCGACCGTGCCGTTTAGGAGCTTCACGTGCTCGGCGACGAGTGCGAGGCCGAGTCCGGTTCCACTGCTGCTGCCGCGTGTGCCAGCGGTGGTGACGCCGCGTGCGAAGCGATCGAAGATCCGATGCTGGTCCTCTTTGGATACTCCGGGCCCAGCATCTTCGACGGCGATGTGCACCGACTCTTCGTCGCTCGTGACCTCCACTCGTACCGCGCCGCCGCCATGGCGCTCGGCGTTCGCGACAAGGTTCGTCATGATGCGCTCGAATCGGCGCTTGTCGACGTTGAGGTAGGTCACGGCTGTCGCTTCGTCGATCACGAGGGGTACCTCGCTCGCGCCGGCTGAGGCGAGCGTGTTACGGACGAGCTCGCCGGTCGTCACGATCGCCATTGCCAGATTCGAAACCCCTGCATCGAGGCGGGAGATTTCGAGGAGATCGAACACCATGCGTTGGAATCGGTGGATCTCGTCGGTCAGCAGGTCGAGCGCTTGCTGGCTCCGCTCGGGAAGCTCGTCTCGCCGCGAGTCAAGGACACCGGCTGCGTTGGCGAGCGTTGTTAGTGGCGAGCGAAGTTCGTGCGC
>DATCDR010000042.1:0-23430 GCA_036510575.1 Acidimicrobiales bacterium
CTTCGGCGAGGAACGGCAGCAGTGGCGCGACGACACGGCAGAGCACCTCGAGCACTGTGTGCAAGGTGTCGTAGGCGTCGTGCTTGTCGGCGTCGGCTGCCTCGCCTTCGCCGAAGGGCCGCCAGAAGCGATCACGGCTGCGCCGGACGTACCAGTTCGTGAGCGCATCGAGGTAGCCAGTGATGGCCGCTGCAGCCCCGGAGAGGTCGTAGGCCTCCAACGCCGCGGTTACCTCGTCTCGAAGCGCTGCGGTCTTTGCCAGCACGTAGCGGTCGAGAAGGCCGCGTTGATCGGTGCGTATCGTGCCGATTGTCTTGTCCGAGCCCGCGTAGAGGCAAAGGAAGTACCAGCTGTTCCAGATCGGGTTCAGCACTCGCCGGATCGGATCGGCCATCGCGTCGGACTCCATCGCCACGTCGAGGCCCCGAAGCACCGGGGAGGAGAGCATGTACCAGCGCATCGCGTCGGCCCCTGCATGGCCGAAGAACTCCTCGGGATCGGGGAAGTTCCTAAGCCGCTTGGAGAGCTTTCGCCCGTCGTCGCCGAGTACGTTCCCGTGTGCCAGGCAGTTCGAGAACGCGGGGCGGTCAAAGAGCGCAGTCGCCAAGACGTGCAGCGTGTAGAACCAGCCGCGAGTCTGTCCGACGTACTCGCAGATGAAGTCCGCTGGGAAGTGGCTCTCGAACCACTCCTTGTTCTCAAAGGGGTAGTGCAGCTGCGCGAACGGCATCGAACCCGATTCGAACCAGCAGTCAAGGACGTCGCTCACGCGGCGCATCATCGACTTGCCGGTGGGATCGTCAGGATTAGGCCGGACGAGGCTGTCGATGAAGGGACGGTGCAGATCGGGCACCTCGATGCCGAAATCCGCGCTCAGCTCGGCGATCGAACCGTAGACGTCGATGCGAGGGTACGCCGGGTCGTCGCTCTTCCAGACCGGGATCGGCGCGCCCCAAAAGCGGTTCCTCGAGATCGACCAGTCGCGCGCGCCTTCTAGCCACTTTCCGAAGGCGCCGTCTTTCATGTACTCCGGCACCCAGTTGATCTGCTGGTTGTTCGCTAACAGCCGCTCTTTTATCGCCGACACCTCGACGAAGTACGACGACACCGCCCGGTAGATCAACGGCGTGTCGGTTCTCCAGCAGTGCGGGTAGCTGTGCGAGTAGCGCTCCTCGCGCACGATCACGCCGCTCGCGCGTAGCGACGCGGAGATCGGCGCGTTGGCCTCGAATACCTGGAGGCCGGAGAAGTCCGAGACTCGGGCATCGAAGTTGGCACGGTCGTCGACGGGGCAGATCACGGCAATCCCCGCGGCCTCACAGACCCGCTGGTCGTCCTCGCCGAATCCAGGTGCCATGTGCACGATGCCCGTGCCGTCCTCGATGGTGACGAAGTCCGCAGCGAGCACCTGAAAGGCGTTGGGAGCATCGGCGAAATAGGGAAAGAGCGGAACGTAGCTGCGTCCAACGAGCGCCGAGCCGAGCACCGTGCCGAGCAGCTCCGCGCCAGCCAGCTCATCTGCGTACTCATCGGCTCTGGCCTCAGCGAGCACCACAGTGCGGCCCTCTAGTAGGTAGCAGGCATATGTCAGGTCCTCGCCGACTGCCAACGCGAGGTTGGACGGGAGCGTCCAAGGTGTCGTCGTCCAGACGAGCAATGCGACCTCGCCGGCTATGAGATCTGGGGCGTCGCTATCTGCTCGGAGCGTGAAGGCGACGGTCACCGCCGGGTCGATGCGCTCGCGATAGGCGTCGTCTTGGCGAGTCTCGAAGTTCGACAGCGGCGTCTCGCACTCCCAGCAGTAGGGGAGCACGCGGTAACCCTCATAGATCAGGCCTCGACGGTTGAGCTCGGCGAAGGCCCACATCACGCTCTCCATGAAGTCAGGGTCCATCGTCTTGTAGCCGTGCTCGAAGTCGACCCAGCGCGCCTGTCGCCCGACATAGCGCTTCCAGCCCTCGGTGTAGCGCAGCACCGAGGTTCGACAGAACTCGTTGAAGCGGTCGATGCCGTAGTCGGTGATCGGCCCTCTACCAGAGACACCGAGCTCTTTTTCAGCCTCGGTCTCTGCAGGCAGACCATGGCAGTCCCAGCCAAAGCGGCGATCGACCCGCATTCCACGCATTGTCTTGAAGCGGGGGACCGCGTCCTTTACGAATCCGGTGAGCAGGTGCCCGTAGTGGGGGAGGCCGTTGGCGAACGGTGGCCCGTCGTAAAAGACGTACTCGTCGGCGTCTTTTCGCTGCTCAATCGAGGCTTCGAAGGTCCCATCGGACTCCCAGAAGCCGAGCGTCTCGAGCTCGAGTTCTGGATAGCTGGCGGGCGACGTGACCACGTCGACGCTCGGATAGGACCGCGGGGGCTGCTCGGACATGGCTCTACAGTATGCGGACGTGGCCGCTGACCTGTTTGATCTCGAAGTCGATGTGCAAAGCGATGGACAAGAAGCCAAGGCGCCTGGCCTGATACTTCGCGTCCACCTCAAGCCAGGTTCGGGCCCGACCGCCATCCTTGGGCGGCAAGGTGACGCACTGGTGCTGCGCGTAGCGCCGCCTCCCGCCGATCCCAGGGCGAATGATGCGGCGCGAAGCTTCCTCGCCGAACTGCTCAGTGTCTCGCCCGAAAGCGTCGAACTCGTCTCCGGAGAAAAGAGTCGTGAGAAGCGCTTCCGGACGACGGGAGTGGAGGCGAGAGTGCTTCGTCGTCAGCTCGATGACGAGATCGACCGCGCGGCACGCGGGCGCGGGGGTGCACGAGGAGGACGAGGCGGCCGGTAATCTACGGCACCCCGGCAAGCACCACCTACCCGAAGTGATCGGGTAGTGTCGCGCACTTCCGTGGCGAGAGGAGATGGCGACCACGATGCCACCCCGTCCAAAACCAGCACCGATCGTCAAGAAGGCAGCCGCTGAGAAGGCGGTGCCTGCCAAGCAGGCCGCTCCGGCCAAGGCTGCTTCGCCGACAAAGGCAGCCGCGGCGAAGAAGTCCGCACCAGTGGTGACGAAAGCGCGCCCAAAGCGTGCCGCCGAGAGCAAGGAAGTGACTGCCATACCCGTCAAGGCATCGGCTCCGAAAAAGCGCGAAACCTCTGTAGCCCCCGTCGCCAAGGCGGCAGCGGCGAAGAAGGCCCCACCGACAAAGGCCGCTTCGCCGTCAACGGCAGCGGCGAAGAAGGCCGCGCCCGAGCCTGTCGTCGTTGCGGCAGTCGCTGCGCCGGCAGCGAAGAAGGCAGTGCCGGCGAAGAAGGTCGCACCAGCTCGCCCGAGTGCAACCTACGTCGGTGACCAGAAGTTCCTCGACCATCAAAAAGAGCTGCTCTTAGAGGAGCGCGCGACGTATCGCCAACAGTCCGAGCTGTTAAAGGCCGAAGCCGAGGCTCTCGTCGAAGAGATGGAGCCAGGTGACATCCAGTTCGACGAGGAGTCCGGCGAGGGCGGGACGCTCACGGTCGATCGAGAGCGCGATCTCGTCTTATCCGCGCAGGCGCAGTTGGCGGTCGAAGACATCGACGACGCGCTTCGCAAGCTCACGAGGGGCAGGTACGGGATCTGTGAGGGCTGCGGCGAACTGATCAGCAAGCCCCGACTCGAGGCGATGCCGTTCGCCCGCCTTTGCATCGCGTGCAAGAGCGGAGGCCTCTCGCGGCGTTGAGCTCGGCGTCAGGCGTTCTCGTGAGCCGGCGGTGGCGCCGGCAGAGAACACTCCTGACGCTCGCGTGTGCGGTGGTAGTGATCGCAGCGGACCAGGTGACCAAGGACCTCGCGGTCCACGACCTCGCGAACGGCCCGGTGCACGTCATCGGTCCCTTCAGCTTCGATCTGAGCTACAACACCGGCGTCGCGTTCTCGATCGGGAGCGGGATCGGGTTGCCGATCGTGCTCGTGGTCCTCTCGGTCGTCGGTATCGTGATCTGGACGACTCGTGGTCTCCCGAGCATTACCGGGAGCATCGCCGTTGGCCTCGTTCTCGGCGGAGCGTGTGGCAACCTCTCCGACCGACTTTTCCGTGGTGAAGGTGGTGCAGTGGTCGACTTCATCGCAACGAGCTTCTGGCCGACGTTCAATGTGGCGGACGCCTCGATCGTGATCGGTGCGCTGCTGCTCGGGATCTCGGTCTGGCGTCACGGGGGAGCGGCGAGCGAGAAGCGGCTCCCCGACGGATCACGGACGTGAGCGAGACCTTTACCGTCTCGGTGCCGCTCAACGGCGAGCGTCTCGACCGAAGCCTCGCGCTGCTCACGGGCCTCACGCGAAGTGACGTCGCGGCGATCATCGCGAACGGTGCGGTGAGTCTCGACGGCGTCGTCGTGACGTCGAGGCACCGGCGCGTCCAGACCGGTCAGGAGATCACCGCGGCGCTCGAGGGAGCGGTACCAGATGTCGAACGGGCGCCGCTGCCGAACTCCGACGTACCCTTCGCGGTCCTCTACGAGGATGCGGATCTTCTCGTCATCAACAAGCCGCCTGGCGTGGTCGTCCACCCTGGGGCCGGCCACCAGGACGACACCCTTGTGTCCGGGCTGCTCGCCGCGTATCCCGACATGGCAAGTGACGTTGGCGCCGAGACCTTTCGGCCTGGGATCGTGCACCGTCTCGACAAGGACACCTCCGGGGTACTCGTCGTCGCGAGAAGTGAGGCAGTCCGCCTCGCGCTTGCCGAGCAGCTCGCCAACCGACACATGGCCCGCACCTATCTCGCGCTCGCGCGTGGCACGGTCGCAAACGACGAGGGCGTCATCGAGGCGCCGATCGGCCGCAGCCTTCGGGACCCGACGAAGATGGCGGTGCGCCAGGCGGGAAGATCTGCTCGCACCAGGTACAGCGTCTTGGCGCGCTACTCCTCCCCGGTTGAGCTCAGCTATCTCGAGGTGCAACTCGACACCGGTCGCACGCATCAGATCAGGGTCCACCTGCAAGCGATCGGGTATCCAGTGGCCGGCGACACCCGATATGGCGGCTCGCTGGGGGGGCTCGGCCTTCGTCGCCCGTTCCTCCACGCCTGGCGGCTCGCGTTTACGCAGCCAAACACGGGTGTGGATATCGAGATAACCGCGCCGCTGCCGCCGGATCTCACCGACGTGCTGGCGAGGTGCTCCTAGGAGAACTGGTCGTCGTTCGCGCGCTGAACCGCGGGAGCAGCCGAGGCAGCCCGACTACTCCTACGCCTTGGCCCGAGCGCCTGCCCGGGCCGTCTTGGCGTGGTTGCTAGGAGAAGCTGTTAGGCGGCCGAGTGCATCGAGCCGACCTCTGGCTGATCGGCGAGGAACCGAAGCGCGGAGGCCTCGATGCTGCGAACTCGCCGGACACCGATGCCGAGTTGCTTGGCGGTGGTCTCAAGGGAGGCAGGCGGCTGGCCGAGCAGGCCGAAACGAAGTCGGACGACGTCACGCTCCATCTCGGAGAGCCGTTCGATCGCGTTGGTGAGCCGATCGAGGTCGACGTGCTCTGCGGCTTCGTCGTCGACGGGGGTCTGGTCCGCGGCGAAGAGGTCACCGAGTGTCGCACTGGCATCGCTGCCAAGCGTCTGGTCGAGGCTTGCGACGACGCGGGGGAGATGCGGCTCGCTCGAGAACTCGCCGTCACGCTCTTGGGCCTGCTCTGCGGCGACAGCATCTTCTGGAAGTCGTATCGCGCGTCCTTTGGACTGCACGGCGCGCTGCAGTGACTGGCGGATCCACCAGGTTGCATACGTCGAGAACTTGAAGCCTCGGCGCCAGTCGAACTTCTCGACGGCGCGCATCAGGCCGAATGTGCCTTCTTGGATCAGATCCGTGAGGTCGATGCCTCTGCCTTGGTACCGGCGGGCCCAGTGCACGACCAGGCGAAGATTTGCCGCGATCATCTCGGCGCGCGCGTCTTCATCCCCGACTTCTACCTTTTTGGCGAGCGCGATCTGCTCGTCCGAGCTGAGAAGCGGGTGGCGACCGAGGTCGTCGAGAAATAGGCGCATGAGGTCCGGCCCACCGCTTTGGCGCTCTACGGTTTCGTCAGAAAAGGTCGTGGTAGAGATGGCTTCCCTCCTCAAGGGGTTGTGGTGAACAACTGTCGTTCACTGCTTTGTAACTTTGTGGGGTTCTAACTTTGTACCCTTACTAACACCCTATGCCCCGTGGACATTCCTCATTGGGTTCGGTTTCTTCGTAAATTCCTTATCGGCACGTTTTGCCGACGTTATGAGGCCAAAAGTTCGAGATGGAGGAGCAGTGAGCCAAGCCGAGCCGTCCGTCTACGACTACACCGGCGACGAGCAGCGCATTGTCCTTGTCCGACACGCGGCGACGAGCTGGAGTAGAAGTGGCCGTCATACCGGTCGAACCGACATTCCGCTCGATGAAGACGGCGTCCGCGACGCGAAAGCCCTGGAAACGAGGCTTGCGGGCCTCCACCCTTCCCGAGTGCTCGTAAGTCCACTTTTGCGGGCGGTCGCGACCTGCGAGCTCGCCGGCCTGAGCGCCCAAGCTGAAGTCGACCCGACGCTTATGGAGTGGGACTACGGCGACTACGAGGGATTGACGACTCCCGAGATTCGCCTGGAACAACCCGGCTGGAACGTCTTCGTCGACGGCTGCCCCGGCGGTGAGGATGCGGCGGCCGTCGGACGACGTGCCGACGACGTGCTGGCACGAGTGCTCGAGGGTTTTGTGTCTCCAATCGTCATCTTCGGGCATGCACACAGCCTCCGCGTGCTCGTCGCTCGATGGCTCGGACTCGACGCGACCGCAGGGCGCCATTTCTCGCTCGGTGCCTGTTCGGTGAGCCTCCTTGGCTACGAGCGCGAGGATCGGGTCGTCTCACGCTGGAATACCTGAGTCGCGCCAATCACTTGGCGCGACCGGCTCAGCCGAGAGGTGCGAGCTCAGGTGCCATGCCCTGGGCGCGCGAAACCATGTCGCCGAGCGTGAACGAGTCGAGGTGCGTCCGCATGTGTTGGCCCACCTCGGCCCAGACGTCGAGCAGTGCGCACTGTCCCTCGTGGTCGCAGGCTCCGTTTTCGTGTGGCGGTCCGAAGTCGCCTACGACGATCGGACCATCGACCGCGGCCACGATCTCGCCGAGCGTCATGTCCCGTGGGGGACGCGCGAGCACGTAGCCGCCGCCGACGCCGCGCTTGGATCGGACGAGGCCAGCTCCTTTTAACGCGAGGAGAATCTGCTCTAGGTAGGGCTGCGGGAGGCCGGTGCGCTCGGCTATGTCACGCACCGAGGTTGGGTGATCCTCACCGCCTCGCAGCGCCAATGAGAGAAGAGCCCGACTTGCGTAATCGCCTCTTGTGGAAACTCGCACTTCTCTATGCTACGGCGATTACCAGGTCCGATGAACCCGAAATCAGCTTGACATTTGAAACGGGTCTCACCGGGGGTAGCTGTCGAGCGATTCGGCACCTGCTAAGTGCTGCTCTTTTGATGGCGGAGGGCATACCCATGTGCCACGCTTCGAGCATGCTCGCGTCGAGATCGAGGTCCGCTGCCGTTCCGACGTGGGTTGTTGCGGCCTCCGAGCAAAGGCTTCGACTCTCGAGCGACGCAAGGTGAACGTCTATACGAGGCGCGGCGATGACGGGACCACCGCGCTTCGAACAGGCGAGCGCGTCTCTAAGGACCATGCCAAGATCGAGCTCGTCGGAACGATCGACGAGGCACAGGCTTTCCTCGGAGTGGCGCGAGCAGAGGCGGAGGCCTTCCCCGAGCTTCGCGACTTGCTCGGTGAGCTAGAACGCGACCTCTGGATCTTGATGGCGGAGGTGACGACCGGGTCGTCTTCGGAGACGAAGCTGGTACCTAAGGAGACCGAAGTCGTCCAGGAGATGGTCGACGAGCTCGAACGAGCTATCGATCGTCATCTCGCTGAGGAGCGGTTTCCTACGGCATTCGCCGTGCCTGGGGAGAATCGACTCTCCGCGGCGCTCGATGTTGCCCGCACGGTGGTGCGCCGAGCCGAACGGCTGGCGGTTGCGGGCGCGCTCGAGTCGAGTGTCGCACGGGCCTATCTGAATCGTCTCTCCGACCTCTGCTGGGTTCTCGCGCGAAGCGTCGAGGGCGAACACCAAGTCAACCAGCGGGCGCGCCGATCTCGAGGCTGAGGCGGTTTGCTCGAACTCCAGCTACCGTCGTTCGAAGCGAGTCCACCCGTGACGAGTATCCAGGAGCCCTTGGAGGAAGCGATGCCCCTCGCCATCAGCGTTGCTGAAGCGATTCCCGACGAGATCGACGCAATCGCCTTTGGGGTATTCGCCGACCTCGTGGTGCCGAGTGCCAGATCGATCGACGCCAAGATCGCGGCCAGTCAGGGCTTTACCGGCGGTGCCGGCGAGACGATGCTCGCGAGCGAGCAGTCGGGCAGGCTGCTGATCGCAGTCGGACTCGGATCTGCTGGTGGCGACTTCGAGCTCGAGAACCTCCGTCGCATGGGGGCTGCGGTCGCTGCTGCCGGCAACAAGTGTGGCTCGATCGCGATCGACCTGACGGGTCTCGAGGTCGAAGGCGCGGACGGCGCCGGCATAGCGCGAGCGGTTGGCGAGGGTGTGGGACTGGCTGCGTATCGCTTCGACCGGTTCAAATCTGACGCCAAGCGGAACCACCTTCACACAGTCGTGTTGGTAAGCACTTCCGAAGGCGCAACAGCTGGTGCCGATCAGGCAGCAGTAGTTGTCGAGGTCGTCTCGCTATGTCGAGATCTCGTCAACACTCCAGCAGGTGATCTTTCGCCGAGTGCCTTCGCGGACGTCGCGATCGGGGTTGCCGCGAACACCGGCCTCGGAATCGAGATCTACGAGAAGGAGCAGATCGTCGCAGCGGGACTCGGCGGGCTCTTGGGCGTTGCCGCCGGCTCGAGTGAGCCACCGCGCTTCGTGCGTCTCTCCTATGAGCCAGACGGGGTCGTCGACCCCGTCACCGTGGTGCTTGTCGGTAAGGGAATCACCTTCGACTCCGGCGGGCTCTCGATCAAGCCAGCGAACTCGATGATGACGATGAAAGACGACATGAGCGGTGCTGCTGCTGTGCTTGCCACCATGGCTGGATGTGGACGCCTCGGCGTAAAGACGCGCGTACTCGGCTTCATGCCGCTCACCGAGAACATGCCGGGGGGCTCCGCTACCCGCCCAGGCGACGTCTTGAAGATTCGAAACGGCAAGACGATCGAGGTGTTGAACACCGACGCCGAGGGCCGCCTTGTGCTCGCGGACGCGCTCAGCCTCGCGGTCGAGGAGGCGCCCGATGCGATCATCGACCTCGCGACACTGACCGGTGCCTGCGTAGCAGCACTCGGGAAGGACATCGCAGGACTCCTCGGCAACGACGACGCGCTCATCTCGGCTGTCGAAGAGGCGAGCGAGCGGGCGAGCGAGGCGTTGTGGCCGCTCCCGATTCCGTCTGGTTACCACGACCACATCGACTCCGACGTCGCTGACATGAAGAACATCGGTGCGGCGGGGCAAGCAGGCGCGCTCTCCGCGGCGCTGTTGCTCCAGGAGTTCGTAGGCGAGGTTCCATGGGTGCATCTCGACATCGCGGGGCCGGCGTTCTCGGACAAGAACAGGGGCTACATCCGAAAAGGAGGAACCGGCTTCGGGGTCCGGACCTTGCTGGCGCTGCTCGACACCTACGAGCCGTTCGGTGGCAAGATCCACGGCAAAGCTAAGGGAGTGAAGGTTTTCTGATGAGCGATGAGCAAATTGCCACAACTCCGCAACGCCCCTACACACTGGCGATCGACGTGGGGGGCACCGGCATCAAGGCCGCGCTGCTCGATGCGACCGGCAAGATCGTCGCTGACAGGGTACGGGTCGACACGCACTATCCGCTGACGCCGGAGCTCTTCGTCTCGACGCTTGCGACACTTACCCAGCCACTCCCGAAATCCGACCGCGCCTCGGTCGGATTTCCCGGCGTCGTCCGGCACGGCCACATCATCACCGCTCCGCACTTCATTACCAAGGCCGGGCCCGACACCAAGGTGTTAAAGGAGCTCGTCGACGCGTGGAGCGGCTTCGATGCCGAGGAGAGCCTCGAAAAGGCGCTCGGAGTGCCGACCAAGGTCGCGAACGACGCCGACCTTCAGGGTCTGGCGGTGATCAAGGGCACCGGCATCGAGTTGGTCGTGACGTTCGGAACAGGCGTTGGCACCGCGCTCTTCCGAGACGGTGAGCTTGCGCCGCACCTCGAGCTCGCGCATCACCCGCTCGCCAAGGACGAGAACTACAACCAGCGTCTCGGAGAGGCTGCACTTGCCCGGATCGGTGTGAAGCGGTGGCGCACTCGAGTGCTCAGCGCGCTCGACACGCTCGAGTGCCTGGTCAACTTCGACCGCTGCTTCGTTGGTGGCGGAAACGCCCGGCATCTGACGGGACGCGTTCCGAGCTCCTACGAGGTCGTCGACAACGTCGCCGGAATCCTTGGTGGCATCCGACTATGGGAAGGTATGGCGGTACCGAGTGAGTGAAGCCGACGCGGCGCTAGCTTTGGTCAGGTCGGCTCGGTGAGGATCTCTTAGCTCAGCTGGCGACGTCGGCCGCGCACTGTGAGCTGAGCGCGGTCGTGAGCTGGCCCTCGTTTAATGAGCCCGGACCTGAGCCGAAGCGGTTGGACTCCGAGATGGTGGCCTCGAGGGGTTGCCAGGTCCCGTCGTTGGTGTCTGCCGATGCAACGAGGGGGAGCGCGAGCCGCAGTTCTGCGGTCGCTTCGGCTACGAGCGCCATGGTCCGCGCAGGCGTCGCCGCGTTCTGGCTCTCGTTGTAGAGCGAGATCGACTTCGTCACGTCGGCGCAGGCCTGGCGGCCCTCGGAGCTGTCCTGGCCGCCGCCACCACAGGCGCTGAGCAGTGCCCCGCCCATCGCCGCGAGGAGGAGAGCAGTCGCCAGCTTGGACCTCATGCGCGCTGGGCTACTGGCCCAGCCACGCAGGTGCACGCTCGAGGAGGAAGCGGCTCACCGCGAGCGCCCGGTCGAAGGTCTCACAGAGCAGCTCTTCGCCGGCCAGTACGTGCGCGAGAGAGATGCCGCGTTTTGCGACGATGCTCAAGCGACGCACCGGAGGATCGGTGACCGATCCGAACGAGTCGGTGGCCGAGATTTCGAGCGGCAAATCGATGCCGCCGATTCCGGCGAGGTCGATTGCGAGGCGGAGCAGGTCCGGGGCCTCTGGAAGTGGCGGCACGCCCCAGTTGAAGGTCAAGGGAAAGGACCACTTGTCCTCTGGGTCGGCGTCGTCGGGGAGTGCGACGACGGCGTCTTCGAAGTCGAGGAGCGTTCGTGGGTCGACTTCGAGCGCGATGTGCAGATCGATCGGGCCTCCGCAACCCTCCTCGGGGTGAAGGTCGACCTCCCAGAACTGGCGAAGCGAGTACGTCTCGACGAAGTGGCGTTCGTCATGTACGTGAAAACCATGATCGACAGCGTGGTCCTTCAGCTCGGCTACGTATCCCGCGACGTCGATGACAGCCATTTCCAGAAGTCTACGTGCCGTCGACGAGCATTCGTCACGGCCCGGTCCAAGCGCGGGGGATGACGGCGCCCCAGCGTGTGGTCGTTCCTTGTAGATTGGCCCGAGCCAATGCCTTCCACCGACGATCTTCTTCCGCTGCTCAACCAGACCGCCGATGCCATCGCCAAGGCGCTCGTCGAACTTACGGACTGGGGCTTGGCGGGAACGAGACCCGGCCAGTACCGCTCCGATCTGGCAGCTGACGATGTCGCGGTCGACATCCTCACGAACGCGGGGCTCGGTGTGCTCTCTGAGGAGAGCGGTGTACACCACGGCGACAGGGCGCTGTTCGCGGTCATCGACCCCGTCGACGGATCGACGAACGCCTCTCGAAGGATCCCTTGGTACGCGACGAGCATCTGCGTGCTCGATGACGATGGCCCTCTCGCCGCGCTCGTCAGAAATCAGGCGGTAGGAACCAACTACGAGGCGGTAAGAGGTAGGGGCGCGACTCGCGATGGGCAGCCGATCCATCCGTCGGCGTCGACGAGTCTTCGCGCCTCAGTGCTCGGACTCTCGGGCTTCCCTCGCCGCTACCTCGGTTGGAGCCAGTTCCGGGCGCTCGGAGCGGCCGCGCTCGATCTGTGCTGTGTCGCGGATGGAACCTTCGACGCCTACCTCGACTGCAGTAGGGGCGCGCACGGAGCCTGGGACTACCTCGGCGGTCTGCTCGTCTGCCTCGAGGCAGGTGCCTACGTCGGCGAGACCTCTGGACGTGACCTCATCGTCCGAGGACACGAGGACCGTCGCGGGCCAGTTGCTGGAGCCACACCTGAGCTTCTTGAAGAAGTGATCGCAGCGTTCCAGGCAAGTCGGGCCGAGGCATAGCGGTAGCCTCGATTGATGAGCGAAGGTAACGAAGCGCCGTCGCAGGCTCCATTCGCGGCCTTGCTCGCGCTACAAGACGCCGACCTCGCCTTCGACCGGTTGACGCATCAGCTCGAGCATCATCCGATTGCTTCCAGGCTCCGAGATCTCGAGGCGCGTCGGACGCTCCTCGCGAGACAGGTCGCCGAGGTCGAGCGGGGGGCCGCAACGGCTCGTGAGCGTCAGCTACAGCTCGAAGCAGAGATCGGCGCCGGCGACTTGCGCGTGCAAGCGATCGAGGCGCGACTTCGAACTGCAGCGTCTGGGTCCTTTAGAGACCAAAGTGCGATGGCTGGAGAGATCGACTCCCTCCGTCAGCGAAAGCTTGAGTTAGAAGACGAAGAGCTCGTCATCATGGAAGAGCTCGAGCCGCTCGATCTCGACCTCGAGCGAATCGGCGCCGAGGATGCGGGACTGCTCCTCGAGCGCTCAACGCTCGAGTACGAACTGCTCGCGGCGACGGGCAACCTCGAACGCGACCGCGGCGTCCTCTCAGCTGGACGCGACACGCTCGCCGCCGAAGTCTCGCCGGAACTCCTCGCCGAATACGAGCGGCTGCGCGCCCGATTGGGAGGTATCGGGGCGGCTCGAGTGGTTCGTGGCGCGTGCTCCGGGTGCAATCTGGCACTGTCGGCGACCGAGCTCGACCACCTGCGCCACGCCCCGAACGGGACTGTCTCGCACTGTGAGCAGTGTGGTCGGATCCACGTCCTTTGAGAGGATGCTCGAGAGCTTGAAGCCGGCGAGGTGGGATTTGTTGGTTGGTCGTCTCTAGAGTTGCGCCACATGAGCGATCTCGGGTTCGGACAAAAGGTGCTCGATCTGGGTGGGGTGTGGTGTATCGACACCGCAATTGAGGACTACCTCCACGGACCAAGCGTCGTCAACCTCCGCGGCTGGATAGCTATTCGTGACCGGAGCGTCGAGGTCGGAGGCGTCTTTCTCGGAGGTCGAGACGGTCTGGCGCTCAATCTCGTTCGTCGTCCAGATGTCGAGGCCGCGTTTTCGAGCGGGAGCGTCATCGCGTTCGACGACGTGGTTCCAGTCAGGGCACTGGTCGATGCGTCCTACGCGTTAACGCTTGAAGCAGATGGCCAAATCGAGTTGCTCGAGCTTCCCGAGATCGCCGACGGGCCCGAGAAAGCGGCCGTCTTCGCGAAACTAAAGCAGGACAAACTCCGGCGTCTCCGACCATTTCTCGCCTGCCCACGTTGTGGGGCCGCAATTCTTGACCAGGAGGACCGAGCACTTTTCTGTGAGAACTGCCACCTCCTCGGAGCGGTGACGGAGTCAGGTTTTTCCCTCCTCGGACCTGGTGACGTGACGTTCCCCCTCGAGCCGCCGTTCTCGTCGTTGCCCTATGACCCAGACGAACGAGCCCTAATTGCCGGGAGTGCAGGCGGCCTCGTGCTCGACGACGGCTCGGGGCTCCGCTATGAGTACTTCGACGACGTCGTGAACCTCGACCTCTCGGAGTTCCCGACCACCGACGTGCTCGGAAGCGCGGCCGCGCTGCCGTTCGCGGAGGCGACCTTCGACGGCGTCCTCTCCGTCGCCGTGCTCGAGCACGTGCCCGATCCCAGCCGATGCGTTCGTGAGATCGCCAAAGTGCTAAAGCCCGGAGGATGGGTCTTCGCAGCGGTGCCTGGTCTGCAGCCGTACCACGGGTACCCCAAGCACTACTTCAACACCACCCGAGACGGCCTTGCTGAGCTGTTCTCGGAGCAGTTCGCTATCGACGACATCACGACGTCGCCGTTCGGGCTGCCGATTCACGCACTTTCCTGGTTTCTTGATCGCTACCTCGGTGGCCTTCCCGCCTCGGCCAGGGAGGTCTTCGCGTCGATGACCGTCAGCGAGCTTGCTGTTGACCCAACTTTGCTTGTCGGCCAAGAGTTCGTGACGACACTCGACGCCGTCGCGGTGAGTGACCTCGCATGCGTGAACGTCCTTCGTGCCAAGCGGCGCTGACGCTGCACCATCTCTGATCTCGGTTTCGGCTCGGGCGGCCCCTCGGCCTGAGCCACAGAGCGCTTTGTCGCTGCCGAGAGCGGCGATAACCGGTGGGGAGAAAGCTGCCCTGCTGCGTATTCGATGCGCTAGACCATCTGCTAAGCGGCAGCGTAGAGGGGACGAATGCGATGATAAGCGGAGCCATATTCGGTAGCGCTACGGGCGCGGCTGCACTGGTGATAGTTCTGATCTATGTGGCCGTCGCCATCTTGATGATCGTCTCGACGGTGAAGGTGCTCTCCAAGGCTGGCTACAGCGGCTGGTGGGTACTTATCGGGCTGGTGCCAGTCGCCAACGTGGTGATGTTCGTCGTCTTCGCGTTCTCGGACTGGCCGGCACTCCGAGGTCGATCAGGTCCGGTCGAGCCCTCCTGGCCGCAACCGCCGCAGTAGAACGGCTTGCGACTAGCACCCTTCTGGTCGTGGAGGGAGCCTTTGGCGCGTCGAGCGGTTGTGACTCAGCGCGTTGACGGGGCGGCTTGCTCCAACGGGAGTTGACAGTGACCAGGCCGGCTTGGTCCGGCCACTAGTTGGGCGAACGTTGCCGCGGCTCCGCCTGCATACGCTCTTGCTGTCGTTGCGTCCGACTACTCTGCGGGATAGAGTCCTGCGAGACGGCGAAATGTGCGCCGTTTGCCACCCTAGACCCCGGTAGCTTCAGCACGATTCGGTGTGAAGGTGCTTGGAGGCACGGTGAGGACAGCCGTTGATTTACGAAGCAGAATTGATAATTCCATGGGGGGCGACTTCTCGGGGCATGTCCGTCGGTATGCCCGGTTGCGAAGTTCTCGCCCTGGGGTCGATACCTCTGAAGGCGAGACGATTCCGGTGATCGCCGAAACATTGCGATCAGGTAGTCGAACGAATCCCGGGATGAGACTTCGTTCCTTCGTCGCAATACTCCAGGGGCGCTAGGACGATGAAGCTGAACGCGACCCACGCATGGTTCGCCCTTGCGGCATGCATTCGCTTCCCGACGGATCTTTTCTTCCCGGCTCCAGGCGAGGACTCCTCGGCTGCGACAGAGCTCTGCGACCGGTGCCTCGTGCGTCGGTCATGTTTCAACTACGCCATGGCTAATCCCGAGCTCTACGGCGTCTGGGGCGGAACATCCTCCGAGGAGCGAGCGCTCTTGCGACGGGTAGCCAGTTAGATGCAGGGTCTTCTACCTGGTCACGAGACGGACGCGCCGTCTCGTGAATCGTGATCGCTGGTACGAGATGGCTCAGGCACTCTCGACGGCTTCGGCGTCGGCTGATCTCGATGAGACGTTTTGTACGTGCTGTCGCGATCTGCTCGGCGTCGACGGGGTCTCGATCTCGCTCGCGTCGAGCTTCGACCTCGCGTCCATGTGCACCACCAATGCGTCGATCTCGGCCTTCGAGGAGCTCGAGTTCACACTCGGAGAAGGTCCGGCTCTTGACGCGCTCGCAAGTGGCGAGCCGAGTCCTCCCGAGCATCCGCCGGGTGAGATGTCAGAGAAGCGGCCGCCATTCGATGCCGCGGCAGCCGACTCCGGCCTCGGTGGCGTCTTCGCCTTTCCGCTCAATGTCGGAGCCGCGAGACTCGGCGTGCTCACGTTGTTCGTGAACTCGATCACCGGCTTGTCGGCGGCACAACACGATGACGCCTTGATAGCTGCTGACGCACTCGTTCATGTCATTCTCGCCGCGCAAGGCTCGACGCCGGCAAGTGCGGAGCCGGTTCCGTTCCGAGATGTCGGATTGTTTCGAGCCGAGATCCATCAGGCCTCTGGCATGCTCTCAGCGCAGATCGGCTGCACGGTGGCCGACGCACTGGTCCAGCTGCGCGGGCGAGCGTACGCGGTCGAGAAACCGATAGCAGAGCTTGCGCGCGACGTTGTACTTGGCCGAACTCGGCTTTTGCGAGGCGCGGACAACCAGATTGAGTGGAGCGGAGAAGAATGATCGTATTGATGTCCGGGAGGAATGAGTGAGAACGCCGAGTAGAGAGTCATTGCTCTCGCGTACGTTCGTCCAACTCGCGGATTCGCTCGTCGACGAGTTCGACCTCATCGAATTGCTGACGTTGCTCAGTCTCCGATGCGTCGAGTTGTTCGAGGCCGGGGCCGCCGGCATCTTGCTCGCGGATCAGCGAGGAACTCTGCAAGTCGTCGCTGCCTCCTCGGAGCGGGCGCGTCTGCTCGAGCTCTTCCAGCTGCAAAACGATCAAGGTCCGTGTCTCGACTGCTATTCAACCGGCTCGCCGATCTCGGTCCATGATCTGCGATCCGTCGAGCGCTGGCCGCTCTTTACGGCTGAGGCCGAGGCGGCGGGATACCGCGGCGTGGGAGCTTTCCCGTTGCGACTCCGCGATGAGGTGATTGGGACTTTGAACATCTTCATGGCGGATCCGGTCGAACTTGGAGACCAGGATCTTCAGATCTGCCAGGCGCTCGCTGACGTGGCGACGATCGCGATCTTGCAACACCAAGCCGTCCAGCAGGCCGAAAACCTAAGTGGACAGCTCCAACAGGCCCTCGACAGCCGGATTGCGATCGAACAGGCGAAGGGCATCCTCGCGGAGCGGTTCCACCTCGAGATGACCGACGCGTTCGCGCAGCTTCGACGCTTCGCCCGCGGGTCGAATCAGCGCCTGAGCGACGTGGCGGCCGCGCTTGTGCTCGGCCAGATCGTTTTGGACCCGTCGACATTCGGCCATGGGGTCGACACTCCGCCTGAGGCGGGGTCGTCGTTGGAGCAAGGCTCTTAGTACCGTCGCCTGATCCGCGAAGCGGGCCTGTGCGTTCGACCACGATGTCGATTTTCTAGCCCCAGACGCGGCGTGCCGTAGTCCCGACGAGATCGAGTTTGGCACGCTGCTGGTCGTTGCTCATCGGCGCGTTGGTGAACGATGCGAACCCGCATTGTGTGGAGATCGCGAGATCATCGAGTGGTCGAACGCTCGAAGCCTCGGCGATCCGTGCTTCGATCTCCTTTTCGGTCTCGAGCGCGGCGTCTTTTGTCGTGAGCAGTCCGAGCACGACGGTGGTGCCCGCGGCGATGGCGCTGATCGGGCTGAAGTCGCCGGCTCGTCCGGAGTCGTACTCGAGCAGGACGACGTCGACGTCGAGGTTGCGAAATAGGGAGTCGGCGAGCACGCCATAGCCGCCAGCTGAGTGCCAGGCACCACCTGGGAGGTTGCCGCGGCAGACGTGAATCGCGCTCGTGACACCTTCAAGGCCATCGAAGACCGAACTGTCGAGTTCGGCGTCGAAGGCGATCTGGCTCTCGAGGTCGTGCCCGTGCTCGGCGTGGAACTGACGAGTCGCAGGGTCGCAAAGGGAGCCGTAGTTAGGCGCGTCGAGTTGGATGTACCCACAACCCTGCGCCGCCAGCCAGTGTGCAACCGAATTCATCCAATCCCGAACATCTTGGAGGAACTCCTCGCAGCTGTCGTAGGCGGTCGTCGAGATGTGATCTACCCAGTTGCGTCGGTGATAGCTCGGAGCTGCCATCGTGTACTTGGTCGGCTTGGTGGCGCGGACCCGGAGGTAGGGGAACTCCTCCCCGACTGGGTGGTCGTGCTTTGGAGAGATCCTGTCGACGACGGTGAGAATCGCGCGTCCGTCAGGTCCAGGAGAGTTGGCACCCTTGGCTGTCGAGGGGTACGAGCGTTCGCCACCGCGAGGCTCCAGTCCGAGCAGATGGCGGCTCGTGTCGTGCCAGGTTGGTCGGCGCATCTCGCCGTCGGTGACCACGTCGAGGCCCGCTTCTTCTTGCAGAGAGATCGCTTCGTCCACCGCGATGTCTTCAATGGCTCGTAGCTCAGCGAACGAGATCGCTCCGGACTGCGCCGCCTGGCGCGCTCGTAACAGCTTCTCGGGTTGCAGCAGGCTCCCGATCGTCTCGGCGCGCAGTTTCTGCGTGCTTGGTCGCATGGAGGCCTCCCTCTTGACTTGACTCTGCGGGTGCACTCGGCTTTTGGAGGGATGAGTAGGGCATCGCGGATCGCGTGCGCCCGCTCGCAGCGAATCTAGGCCGGGACCCGCTCGCGCTTGGTCTTTTCCATCGCGTTCTGCGCGGGAACCGAGAGGAGCTCGATCCGGTGACCGTCGGGGTCCAAGATGAAGACGGTGTTCGGGTCGTGCGATACGCCCACTGGCGCCAGCCCGACAGTGGCGAGCTCCGCGACGATCTCGTCGATCGTCCCCTCGGCGATCCGAAGTGCCATGTGGTTCATCTCGCTGCCGCCGTGAATCTCGCCCTCGCGCAACTCGGCGAGATCGAGGCCCTGAGCGCCACAGCTAAGAAAGCACATCTTTGCGTCCGGGCGGGCGAACTCGGTTCGAAACCCGAAGCCCAGAATCTCGATGTAGAACGGCTTCGATCGTTCGAGATCGCGCACGTTCAGGACCACATGGTCGATCCCGTTGACCTTTAGCGATGTCTTTTGCACGTTCGTCACCTGCCTTCTGCTAGTTCGGACCCGCAGCGACCCGGATTACTTCAGCTTGAACAACTCCGTGGCCGTTCCCTCGTAGATCGCATGGCGCTCCGCCTCGGTGAGCCAGCTGATTCCATCGATGAGCGGCTTCACGTCGTCGTAGGAGCGGCCGTCTTTGTCGAATGCCGAACCGGCGCCTGGCCGCTCGGTACCGAACATGCATCGATCGGTCCCGCAGATCTTCAGCTCGAGCTCGAGCGACTCCTCGTTGTAGAGCGCGGTATCGAAGTACAGCTGCCGCAACTGCTCGTCGTAGTCGACCGTGCCGTCTTTGAAGGAGCGATTGAGGGCCCGCCATCGACCGATCTGGTACGGAACCGACCCGCCGCCGTGCGCGACGATGAGCTTCAGATCCGGGAAGTGCTCAAATACGTCTGAGCGCAGCAGCGAAGTGACCGCGATGCTCTCTTCGGTGATGAAGTGATTGTGAAACGACTCGCGGGTGGTGGTGCAGCCTGCACCGTGGATGAGCGCCGGCACATCGAGCTCGCAGAGTCGTTCGTAGACGGGGTACCACATCGGATCACCAAGCGAGGGCATGCCACCTTGGCCCTCGGTAGGGTCCGGGTTCAAGAGGCAGCCGACGAAGTTGTGCTCACGAATGCAGCGCTCGAGCTCGTCGAGCCACCGAACCGGCTCGACGCTCGGCGACTGCGGAAGCCCGCAGACACCCCTATAGCTGTTCGAGTACATCTCGACCTGCCGAGCGATCAGGTCGTTCACCTCCTCGGCGTACCACTGCACGATGGAGGCAGGCTCGAAGGAGTGCATCATCGTGTACGGCCGCGGTGAGATCAGTTGGATGTCGGTCCCGACTTCTTGCAGGCTCGCTATGTGCGCGTCGCAGCGACGGCGGATCGACTCTTCGCTGATGTTCAGGTGGCCCTTGCCGTGGAATCCGCGTCCGGCGACCAGGCTGTTCGCGTACGCGCCGACCTCTGGGCCGGCTACCACGTGCGCGTGGATGTCGATGACGGTCATGGCCCCCCATTTCCGACGAGGCGTGCTGGCCCCGCATCGGGTAAAGGCTATCCGTGCCGGTTTGCCGGAAGTAGAGAAATCTGCCCATCACCGGTCGGCGTGGCCGAAGCGCGACGACCACCAGTGGTACCGACCGAGGAGTTACCTCAAAAGACCGGTTCGCCCTCTTCGATTCGCATGTCGTCGGAGAAGTGCTCGACGAGCTCGGTCAACTCAGCGAAGGCCGCGTCGACGTCGAGCGACCGAACCCGGTACAGCTCTGGACGATGCGGAGCGGTCGGCTCGATACCGTTTTGGAGGTCGGTGACCAGTTTCAACATCAGTGCGCGCATTCTGATAATCGCGACGTCCGTTGGAGCGAGGTGTTCGCGCGATCGATCGGCGATCGCTCCCATCCCCTCGTTCATCGCCTGGTCCTGTGTCGGAATTGCGGTCATCCCGGTGTAATTGACGGTTCGCTGCTTTTGGCGATCCATGCCGTAGAGGTTCGACTTGTTGTCGGTCGAGAGCCTCGTGTCGATAACGGTGCCGTCCCGGAAGGTATAGGTGCCCCGCTCGATCGACATCGGTGGCAGTCCTGACGCTTGCGGTCCGTCGGGAGCGTGCATTTCGGCGACGCCGCCGATGAGGAATCGCCAGCACGTGTAGTCGTCGATCGGCACCCAGATCGTCGCGCCGCCGAGGTAGCCACCAGAGCGTGGAATGAGGCCGTAGATCGGAAGCAGATACTGCGTGACGCGCCAGTAGTACTCGCCGTTCGGCTTCGTGCGACGCCCTCCGTAGAGGAATCCGTAGTCCGTGTCGATGATCGAGAGTCGAGGGTGGCGGTCGTTGTTGTAGCCCTCGACGCGAATGAGGGTGTTCAACGCGGCACTGTCATCGTTCAGCGTGGCGTGGAGGAAAGATACGTGCGCGGTGTCGAGCTCACCTTCGAGGTTCTGGAGGAAGTTCGACTCGACGAGAAACTTGAGGCCGGTCCGCTGCTCATCTTTCAGCAAGGTGAAGGGCAGTTCCGGTGGACGCTCGGGACGAAGGTGCGGCGGTCCCATGTAGAGCCAGATGACGCCAGCGAGTTCGTAGGTCGGGTAGGCCTTCACCGAGATGTGGTCCTTCATCACCGAATCGGGCGGTTCACTCGGGATATCGATGCAGTTGCCGTCTACGTCGTACTTCCAGCCGTGGTAGACGCAACGGAGTCCGCACTCTTCGTTCCGACCGAAGAACAACGGAGCCGACCGGTGCGGGCAAAGTGTGTCGACGATGCCGACCCTGCCGTTCGTGTCGCGAAAGGCGATCAGGTCCTCGCCGAGGTGACGCGTTCTGATCGGGTCGCAGTCCGGCTCGGGAAGCTCATCTGAGAGCAGGGCTGGCAGCCAGAAGCGCCGGAGGAGCTCACCCATCGGAGTCCCCGGTCCTACCCTTGTCAGCAGTTGGTTGTCCTCGTCGGTGAGCATGATCCCCCTCGCGTCGATTCGATCGGTAACGGTCATTTTACGCAGCATTTGCCAATTGCTGACTTTCGACGGGTCGAGCCCGCTATTGCCTAGCAGGAATAGCGATTGCGGTGCAGTGCTCGGTTCCATGCTTAGTGTCGCCCGGGCGAGGTGAAATGTGCGTGGAGCACTTAGCCCGATGACGTCGCTCGCGAGCGTCCCTGCCGAACTCAAGGCCCGGTCTCCCATGAGGAAATGTAGGCTCAGTTCTGACCCGACGGTTCTTCGGGGTCTCTGCGGAGGAGTCTCATGCCACTGAGACGATCGATGCCTCCTCATTTATCGATCACGAGGAAAGTTGCTGCGAGCCAACAGGGCACATGTCAACAAACGTTTGCAACCGGATACAACCTAAAGGCCGGGCGAATGCCGGGGTCTATCAAGGGCTGCAGTCCGCAGAAATACCGAGACTTGATTGCATGCTGCAAGAAGTTTCTGAGACAATGTTCTGCAGATTTAAATATCTGTCGCGTTTTGGCGTGGTCGCGTGGAGATGGGAGATCATGCTTACGCACGAAGACAACGAGCTGCTCACGCGAGTTGGCGCAGGGACGCCGATGGGGGAGTTGCTCCGTCGGTACTGGACTCCTGCGTGCCTTGCCTCTGAGCTCGGAGCTCCCGGCGACGCGCCGGTGCGAGTTCGTCTCCTTGGTGAGAACCTCGTTGCCTTTCGCGACACCTCCGGCGAGATCGGACTCGTGCAAGAGAACTGCCCGCATCGCGGGGCGTCGCTGTTCTACGGGCGCAACGAGGACTGCGCTATCCGCTGCCCGTATCACGGCTGGGCGTTCAACGCCGCAGGCGATTGCGTGGATATGCCGAGTGAGCCGCGCTCCTTCGCCGACCGGATCCACATCAAGGCCTACCCGACGCATCAGTCCGGCGGCGTTGTGTGGACCTACATGGGCCCGAAAGAGACGATGACGCCGTTTCGTGACTTCGGCACCGAGACCCTGCAAAAAGAGAAGGTCTTTGCGACGAGGATGTTCTCGACGTGCAACTGGGTCCAGGCGATGGAAGGCAACGTCGACACGGCCCACATCAGCCACCTGCACCAGTTCGAGGCGATCGACGAGATCCCAGATGACGGCTCGGACAAGCCCGGATATCCGTCGAACGCAATGTCGTGGAAGTTCTGGCGTCACGACCGCTCGCCTCGTCTCGAGGTCGAAGACACCTGGTATGGCTATAAGTACGCCGGGATACGTGAGACGCCAAACGGCAACACCCACGTTCGAGTGACCGCGTACATCGTGCCTTACAGCACGCTCGTCGCGACTGTGCCGGTGACGACGCGGCACGGGATGTTCATCCCGATGGACGACTACAACACGATGCGATTCAGCTTCTCGACGCATCCATACGCCGAGGTCAATCCGCAGGGGTACGGCGGTGAGAACTTGTTCAAGGTCGCGCCATTCACGAACCAGCAGCTGAGTGCCGGTGGCGGAATCATCGAACGCACACACACCGAGGCGAACCACTACCTCCAAGATCGAGCGATTCAAAAGACCGCCACCTTCAGCGGCGTCAGCGATTTCGTCAGCCAGGACTTCATGGTGACGGAGTCAATGGGTCCGATCTATGACCGCAGCCAGGAGCACCTTGGCACCACCGACATCTCGATTATCACCATGCGCACGATCCTGATCGACGCTGCGAAAGCACTAGCCGCCGGGTCGGAAGCGCCGGCGCTCGAAGGCCCCTTCCGAGAGATCCGTGGCGCCGAGAAGATTCTCGCCGACAACGAGGATTGGAGGATTCTCGGAACCGAAGAGGACCCGACGGTCCAAGAGGCGCTCGCGATGGCTCATCGATCGGTGGCGGGGAAGTAACGAGGCGTCGCTAGGCAGCATCTCGCGCTGCGGGGCAGACGAGGGTTTCGTGGTCGTCGGTAGTCGTCTCGCCGGACCTTGATAGCTCTTCGAGCTGAACGCTTTCAATCGCTATTGGTCGCGACATCTCACGAGGCGTGTCGCCGATAAATCATACGGGAGGAGATCATGCTTACGCACGAAGACAACGAGCTGCTCACGCGAGTTGGCGCAGGGACGCCGATGGGGGAGTTGCTCCGTCGGTACTGGACTCCTGCGTGCCTTGCCTCTGAGCTCGGAGCTCCCGGCGACGCGCC
>DATCDR010000043.1:0-2798 GCA_036510575.1 Acidimicrobiales bacterium
AAGACCCAGAATCGGCTTGCGGGCTGGTAGCTCACCCAGTACGTGAAGTGATGAATCGACAGCCATCTGGGTACGGCGTTGTTAGCGAAATTCTTCTCGGTGGCGTTGTAGGCGCGGCCGAGCACGTTGTTCGCCGCGGTGGTGCTGAGTACGTGCCCGTTTGGCCCGGTGATCCAACCACGCACCAGCCAACTTCCCGGTGGTGGTCCGCTCACGTAGTCCCGATCGTTCAGCGCACCGATGCCGATCCCATTCGGTGTGATCTTCGACGTCGCGATCGCGCCGACGCCAAGCAGACTGTGGACGAGATTGAGGAAGGACACGATGAGCAGACCACCGACGACGGCAGTCGTTGCCGCCATGGCGGCCACCGTCCGTCCGATTAGCGCCCCGAGGAAGGTGCCGAGGGCGAGCGCGAACAACGTCCAGGCGCCGAGCATGAAGACCGTCGTGTCGAAGAGCCCCGACTGCCACTGGCTCTCGACACCGACGACTTCGAAGGGATGCCCATACCATCCGAGCAGCAGACCGAGCAGGCAGGCCACCGCAGTGACGACCGTAGCGAGCATCACGAACGTCGTGAGGACAAAACGCGTTCGGCCGACCTCTTGGGTCCAGGTGAAGCGGTAAGTGCCGGATTCGATCTCGCGAGCGAGCAATGGTGCCCCGACGAAGAGGCCGATGATCACGGGGAGAAGATGGAGAGCGATGACGACAGCCGAGAAGCTGTCCGTGTCGTTGCCGACGCTGTTCGCGATGGTTCCGCAGGGCGCGTGAATTGGATTGACCACGCATCCATTGGCGACGTAGCTCGCGTAGGCAGCGTGGGTGCTGTCCTGGCTGAGGATCATCGCGAGCGCGCAACCGACGGCGAGCACAAGCAGACCAATCAGTTCGGTGCGGTGCTGTAACCAGGTCACCCGCACCATCGGCTTCCAGGGGACCGGATGCGTGGACGGACGGTCGAATGCCGTTTCGGCAGTCACCGTCGTCATCGGGTGACCTCGCCCGCACGGTTCGCGGCGACGGCGATCGGTCCGGGCAGGCTCGAGGCGGACGGCTCGCGCAGGTAGGCCAACACGAGCTCTTCGAGCCCAACGTCGTCACGCTCCCATCCGTTTGGAGGCTCTGCTCCGTCGTTCGTTCGGACGAGGAGCTGTGCACGTCGACCCGCCACTTGCGCGTGGACGACTGCGAGCTGCTCCTGGACGTGGCTGACGTCGTCGGCTGCTCCACTCAGCACCGCATGCTGGGCGAGGAGTCCTTCGATCTCGCCGGCCATCTGCAACTGGCCGTGCGCGAGGAGTATCAGGTAGTCCGCAACACGTTCGAGCTCGGAGACGACGTGGGAGGAGAAGAGCACCGAGAGTCCATGCTCGGTGACCGCGGTCAAGACGAGCGCCATGAAATCGTGCCGTGCAAGCGGATCGAGTCGGGCTAGCGGCTCGTCGAGCACGAGGAGCTCGGGATGGCGAGCGAGAGCGAGCGCAAGAGCGAGCTGGGCCTGCTGTCCACCGGAGAGCTTGCCTACCTTGTGATCGACTCGTATCTCGAGCTCGTCAAGACGCCGCTCAGCGAGGGCTAGGTCGAAGTGTCGGTTCAGGTTGTGGGCAACCACGAGCATCGCTCGAACCGAGAGGTGTTGGTGTAGTGGCGTGTCCTGAGCGACGAAGGCGATGCGTTCGAGAGCATCGAGGGAACCAGGAGCGAGATCGCCGAGCACGGTCATGTCGCCCGATGTCGGGGTGATCAGACCGACCGCGCAATGGAGCAGGGTCGTCTTGCCGGCGCCGTTCGGCCCAACGAGGGCGACGACGTGTCCTGCTGGGACGGCGAGCGTGCAGTCGCGAAGTGCCCAGGTGTTGCGATAGCGCTTCTCGAGTCCGGTCGTCTCGATGACGTTCACGCCGCCCCCTCCGCTTGGCCCTTCCCGCCTCGACGCGCGGAACGGCGCTCAGCGGGGCGGTCGCGAAAATCCCGCAACGCCACCATGAACAACGCCACGATCCCGTCCTCGTCAAGGCCCGCCGCCGAAGCGTCGGCGAGGAAGCCGGCAACGAGGTTGCGCCGGAGCGCGGTTAGCTCCTCAAGACCGACGGTCTCAGGCGAGGCGAGGATGAAGGTGCCTAGACCGGGTCGGGCCGAGATGAGACCCTTCTGCTCGAGGTCTCGATACGCCTTGAGGACAGTGTTCGGATTGATCGAGAGTGAGCCGACGACGTCTTTCACGCGCGGCAGCTGGTCTCCCTGGATCAGATAGCCGAGACGGAGCGCGTGCTCGACCTGATGGACGAGCTGCAGATAGGTCGGCACCCCTGAGCGCAGATCGAGTCGGAAGACCATTGAGGAGACCGGTGGCGACTCGTCGCTGGATTGACTCTGCTTATCTAGTTCCATAGATAAATCGTACCATAGAGATATTCTCCGATAATGGAGGTTCAAAACGTCGGCTCTACCTCCATTCGCGGTGCCTTCCTGCCATCGCCGCCGACGCGGAGGACGTGACAGCCGCGGCTCGGTCGAGTCGTTGACGGCTCAGTCCTTTTCAGGGTCTGCGTCAGAGTCGGTGGGTTAGTGTCACCACGCACGCACAAACAAGGGGCGGTCGATGTCTGAGACGAGTCAAGGGTCGGGCTGGTGGCAAGCCTCCGACGGCAAATGGTACGCACCCGAGCAACATGCCAACTATCTGCCACCGCCACCCCAGGCGTCCACGCCTTCCACGCAGAACGATCCAGACCTATCACCACCTGTGCAAGCAGTTCCGCCGCCTACCGCCGGTAATGGGTATATACAAG
>DATCDR010000044.1:0-16979 GCA_036510575.1 Acidimicrobiales bacterium
ATCAACGGCCAGCCGGTAAGTGGACAGGTGCGCGTCGACTTCCGAGCGGAGGTGCCGATCCCGGACCATCCACTCGCTGACACTGGACCCCTCTACGCGTTCAAGCCCTACCCTGCCGAGGACCCCGATCAGCCAGACGCCGTCTTGACCGTGCGCGCCGGCGTGAGCGCACCACCTACGGTCATCGACCGATCGCTCTGGTCCTTCGCACACGACGACGGCGGCACCGCAGTGCCGGACCCGACGTCGGTATGGCTCTCTGGCGGCTTTGACGCGCACCGCTTCTATGAGCTTATCTACTGGACCAACCGCTCACCGGTAGTCGGTGTGGGGCTCCTCGCCACCAGGGACTTCGTCTCCTTCCTCCGAAACGGCAGCAGCGAGCCGATACGGCCGACCGCGAGCCCGATCGAGTACGCCTTCGGCCACGGTGTCTCCCAGACAGGCAGGTACCTCCGACACTTCATCTACGAGGGACTAAACGCCGACGAGTCCGACCAGGTCGTCTTCGACGGCATCCTCCCCCACATCGCCGGGGCGAGACGAGGGGAGTTCAACGCCCGTTTCGGCCAGCCCTCCCACATCGGCTTCACCGGCGTCGCCGTGCTTCCTCCCTATGCGGTCGACGAGGAGCCTGGCCTGTTCGACGTACAGCGTCGGCTAGGTGGCGTGCCGAAGATGATCGCCACCAACACCGCGTGGGAGTACTGGCGAAGCGACGCCTGCCTCAATCACATCGACCCCTCCGACAACAGCGACCGTGCAATCGGCTCTGACCACCGCTTCTATGCCTTGGCGGGTCTCGATCACATGGGCGACAACCCGATGAAGGCCCAGATGCACCTCGCCAATCCGACGAACCCACTCGGCTACCAGCTACTCGTGCGAGCGGCGTTCGAAAACCTCGTCGCATGGGTAACCGACGGCACCGAACCACCTGCTAATCGGGTGCCTCGAACAGCTGATCACTCCGCGTCGACGAGAGAGGACGTTCTCGGGACCTTCGCAGGGCTTCCAGGGGTGGTGCTCGCTGCCGCCGAGCTGTTGCCGACGACGAGACCCACCGACTTCGGGGGCGAGATCGACGAAGGCGTGATGACGTGGCCACCACACGAAGGAGCGCCGTTCACCTGCTTTGTGGCGAGCGTGAACGCCGACGGGAACGAGACCTCCGGTGTCCTGCTCCCCGAGATCGCCGTACCGGTGGCGACCTACGCGGGATGGAACTCACCTGACACCGGTCCTAACGGAGAGCATGCGCTGAAAGAGTTCGTCGGGTCCAAGATCGCCTTTCCTCGAAACGCCGAAGAGCGCGAGGCGACAGGTGACCCACGTCGCTCGATCGCGGAGCGTTACGAGAACAGGTCCGAGTACGAACGACTTGCACGTTTGGTTACGACAGAGCTGGTGGGCAACCGACTGCTGCTTGCAGAAGACGAGGAGCTCGCCGTCGCCGCCGCGCTTTCGGCCTACGACCGCGCCGTCGCACCCTGAGACCCAGCCGAAACCAGTTGCTACCCGAGCGTGAGCTAGGTGCCGCCTTCGCCGACCATCAGATAGGTCCTAGTGCGGTCAATCACTGGTGGGATCACCAGCACGCCGGAATCGTTCAGCACCGCTTCGGTGGCCCGGTCGTTCGCTGCGAAGAAGCTCCGGACAGCCTCGAGCGGCGGGTCCGATTGGAGCCTTGTAAGTCGAACTTGCACGAAAACGGCTGGAGTTGGTAGCTCATCGGACATGGAACTCCTCGACCCACCTAGGCAGTCGATCGTAGGACACAAAGCGACCTCGTGCGCGCAACGAATTCATGGGGCGCGATCGGTAGGTCTGACCCGAGAATTGAGGGCTGAAAGCTCGGCGGAATTTCGAGGTTTAGAGATGCCGCCTTGTGGGTAGCCACCTTGGTTGAGCTCGAAGGTGGTCTCCATTTGTCTGCCTGACTAGGAAGAAATCGCTAAACCTGATCCGCATGTCGGTCGTTACTTTGCGAAACAGAGCACTCTCGAGGGAGAGATAGAAGGGCACGCTCGATGACCGATCAAGCCAATTATCCAGAGCAGCGACGCCGGACCCCGAGACAACCGGCGGACTGGTTCGGCTTCTATAAGTTCGACGACGCGGACAACGAACCGCTTCGCTGTTGCCGCGTCCTTGACATCTCACCACTCGGGGCCGGGTTGGAACTCTTCGCCACTGCGCCCGATGAGCACTTGAACGGGCTGATCACGGTCACGGTCGAGTTGCACGGTCGCACCCGGAACGTCGTCGTCGACAAAGAGACCCAGGCGGCGCGAGTCGGCGTCGAGTTTCCGATCTTGAACGAGGCCGCGAAGAGCTATATCCGACGACTGAACGGGGCCAAGTCGCGCTGGTAGGACCGACGTTGGCCGAGATGCTGCCGTCCATCGGAGTCTGAGGTCCAACTGTCGCGCTCTAGCGGCCAGTCGCCGACTTCGATCCGTCTCAACGCGGAGCTATCGACGCGGTCCCATTGCCAAGAAGCAGGCGCTCGCTTACGCCCGTCCGAGCAGCTGGTCGAGGAACACGTTCAACTCTCGGCGCAAGCGTGCATCCTCGATTGCCTCGGCGCAGGCGAGCTGAAGGCTCGAGAGCCGACGCGCGAAACTTGCCTGTCGGTCCCGCTCGAGCTGGCTTCCGCCATCGTCAAAGTCCGGCGCGTCGCTCACGAACGAATCCTTCCACGTCCTCAAGCGATCTCTCGGTAGTGGGTCAATTTCGACCGTCACATCCCATTCGTATCCTCGCCCTGTGCTCGTGCATCAGGCCTTCCGATTCGAACTGGCTCCGAACAACGCGATTAGGTCCCGGTTCGCGTCGCATTGTGGCGCCTCGCGATTTGTCTATAACTGGGGCCTCGCCCTTGTAAAAGATCGCCTCGACCAGCAGTCGCAAATCCGCGAAGCGGCATTTCGCGAGCTGTTGTCGGACGAAGAGGCGAGGGAGCTCGCGAACACCGTTTCGGTGCCCTGGACGATGATCTCGCTTCGCAAGGTTTGGAATACGACCAAGAACGAGATGGCGCCGTGGTGGGGCGAGAACTCCAAGTTCGCCTATGAGTCGGGACTGAGCGCCCTCAGCGACGCATTGGCGAACTTCTCCAAAGCACGGTCGGGCGGCCGAGCAGGCCAGATGGGGTTTCCTCGTTTCAAAAAGGCAGGTAGCAATCGCTCCTGTCGCTTCTGGGCAGGGATAGCCGTCATCGATTCGCGCCACGTCCGCCTGCCGCGGATCGGGATCGTCCGATCGAAGGAGATGACGACCTCCTTGCTCTCTCACCTAGACGGTGGCACCGCGAGGATCCTCAACGCGACGATCTCCCAAGAGGCAGATCGCTGGTTCATCTCGATCTGTGTCGAGATCGAACGGGAGGACCCGGCTGCGGCATTCCCGGACGCGGTCGTCGGCGTCGACCTCGGCGTGAAGTTTCTCGCCGTGCTGTCAACTGGTGAGGAAGTGGAGAACCCGAGAGCGCTCAACCGCTACGCGCGAAGGATGGCCCGCTTACAGCGCGAGCTTTCGCGTCGAGAACGCGGCTCGAATCGTCGAGCAGACACCAGGCGACGACTCGCCCGCACACATCGCCGGGTTCGGACCCGTCGCGCCGATGCACTGCACCAGTTGAGCAGTCGCCTGGCTTCAACCTACGGGACGGTCGTGCTCGAGGACTTGAACGTGGCAGGCATGACGAGATCACCAAAGGACGTGCGAAACGGGGACGGAAGCTACGCCCGAAACGGGAAGCGGGCCAAAGCAGGCCTCAACCGCGCGATCCTTGACGTCGCACCAGCTGAGTTTCGCCGCCAGGTCACCTACAAGCTTGCTTGGCACGCCGGAACGCTCGTCATTGCGGACCGATATTTTCCATCGAGCAAGCGCTGTTCGTCCTGCGGTGCAGTCAAAGCCACGCTGTCACGCGCGGAACGGACGTTTCGCTGTAGCTGCGGCCTCGTCATGGATCGAGACCTCAACGCAGCGCGCAATCTAGAAGCATTTGGGGCAAACGTCGCCGGCGGGAGGTCGGAGACGAAAAACGGGCGTGGAGGCGAACACCGACTGGATCCTCAGTCATCGCCGATGAAGCGCCAAGGCGGCAGCGGGCAACCGCATCGGACCGTCCTGGTGGGATCGAAATGACCCACTACCGCTATTTGTGCACTGGAGAACCACGTGGCCCACGCACCCCTTCAGCGGCACGACAGCGCGGCCGGAGTCAAACCTGCCGCTCGTTTGAAGCGAGACGCGCCGCTGCGCGACAGGTCGAATTCCGGCCCCCCGACGCGGGTCGATACGTGTCGAGAAACTCTTGGATCGCGGACCTTAAGAGGAGCTTTCGCAAACGCGAGCGAGTTAATTAGCCGGTTCGCCAGCGCGCCATTAGGCTGACGGGGCTTCGCCTGTCGAGCTGGGGGGAATTATGAACATCGATATTCACGGCCACTACACGACCGCGCCCCCGGCCCTTTCGGAGTGGCGACGCAACCAGATCGCTGCGTTCGAGGCCGACTCCGGCCGCGTTGATCCAGCTACGCTCGTGATCACCGACGATCAGATCCGAGACACGATCGAGAAGGGTCAGCTGCCGTTGCAGCGCGAACGCGAAACCGACGTGACGCTCTTCTCCCCCACCGCAGGTGGCATGGCGCACCACTACGGCGACGAGACGACCTCACTTGTCTGGACGGGCGTCGTGAACGACCTGATCCATCGGGTCTGTGGCCTGTTCCCAACGAGCTTCGTCGGCGTTGCCCAGCTGCCGCAATCCCCAGGGGTCCCACCTGCGAACTCCATTCCGGAGCTTCGCCGGACGGTCGAGGAGCTCGGATTCGTCGGGGTCAACATCAATCCCGACCCCTCCGACGGCTACTGGACCGGGCCGAGCCTCGCGGATCGATCCTTCTACCCGCTCTATGAGGTGCTCTGTGAGCTCGACGTACCAGCGATGGTCCATGTCTCGATGACCTGCAACCCGGTCTTTCACATCACCGGGTCGCATTACCTAAACGGCGACACCTCGGCATTCTTGCAGTTTGCACTCTCGGACCTGTTCGAGGACTTCCCAACGCTTCGCTTCGTGATTCCCCACGGTGGCGGTGCCATCCCGTACCACTGGGGACGCATCCAAGGGATCGTGCTCGACCAAAAGCGCCCACCGCTCGAAGAGATCGTCCTTAACAACGTCTACTTCGACACCTGCGTCTACTGGCAGCCCGGTATCCAGCTCCTGCTCGACACGGTTCCTGCGGAGAACATCCTCTACGCCTCGGAGATGATCGGTGCCGTCCGTGGCCGCAATCCCAAAGACGGGAGGTACTTCGACGACACCAAGTACCTACTCGACCAGGTGACCACGCTCGGCGCCGAGGACCGGACGAAGATTCTCGGCGCGAACGCGCTCCGGGTCTATCCGCGACTCGGCGGGGTGCTCGAAAGCCGCGGTATCACCGTCTGATATCGGCGTCGGCGAAGAGCCTTTGACACCCGCGCCATAGCGGGCGACACTTCGCAGATGATTCGTGTTGCGGTACTCGACGACTACATCGGCATTGCAGAAGAGTTCGGGGACTGGGCAGCCCTTGGCGACGCCGCAGAGGTCACCTTCTACCGGGAGGCGATCCCACCGGCGCGACTCGTAGCCGAGTTAGCTGACTACGAGGTGATCGTGATCACCCAGCAACGGGCGCGCTTTCCCCGCGAGGTGCTAGAGGCGCTCCCGAAACTGAAGCTCATCGTCTGCAACGGCTGGATGAGCACGGTCGTTGACCACGACGCGAGGCGCGAACGTGGCATCTTGCTCTCGGCGGCACAAGACGGCCCTGGCGCACTCGGCCCCCAGCCAGGACCCTCAGGAGTGCGCCGCGGCATCTCACCACCAGCTGAGATGGCCTGGGCACTGCTGTTCGCGGTAACCAAGCGAATAGCGATCGAGGACCGCGCGATTAGGGCAGGAGGATGGCAGACCGGCTTTCCTGGGTCGCTAAGCGGAATGACGCTTGGTCTCGCCGGCCTCGGCAATCTCGGCAGCCAGATGGTGGAAGCCGCCAAGGTCTTCGGGATGGACGTCATCGCCTGGAGCGAGAACCTCACCACCGAGCGCACCGATGCGCTCGGTGTCACCAAGGTCTCGAAAGAGGAGCTGCTCGCCAACTCAGACGTGCTCGGGATCTTCCTGATCTTGAGTGAGCGCTCACGCGGCCTCTTCCAAGCGTCTGATCTCGCGCTGATGAAGCAGTCCGCGTTCATCGTCAACATCTCCCGAGGGCCGATCATCGACGAGCAGGCTCTTATCGCTGCGCTCAGCTCCGGCAAGCTCGCCGGCGCAGGGCTCGACGTCTTCGACGAGGAGCCACTTCCCCTCGACCACCCATTCCGGTCGATGGAGAACGTCGTGTTGATGCCACACCTCGGCTACGTGACCGAGCCGCTCTTTCGGATGTCGTTCGAAAAGATGGCAGAAGATGTGCTCGCCTACCTCGCAGGGAGCCCGATCCGCGTCGTCGAGTAGCCGCAAAGGCTCCTCGAGGGTGTCGCTCAGCTCTTCTGCTCGCGGATAAACCGCGCTGCTAGACGCGACGGTGCCCTGGCGAGCCAGGCCTCGACGATCACGCGCTCGAGGTCGGCGAGACCGATCTCGTCGAGACGAACGAGGATCGCCGGGTATCCGTCGAAGTGCGGAATCGTGAAGTAGAGCCCGGAGCCCTCCGTTAGCCATGCTGCCTTTTCGCCCTCGTCTTCGACGCGAGCGCCAAGTATCGAGCCGCTCGGCGCAGCATCGCCGAGCGCCGCGAGATCACCTCTTCGAAGCGGACGCTCCCATACGAAGAGCTTCTCGCGCACCCGCCACTGGAGAAGCCCGCGCGACTCCCGCTCGCCCACTTCCGGAAGCCCGAGGGCGATGCGACGCACGTCATCCCAATTCGCCATCGCACAACGGAGGCAAAGTTCGACTCGCACCGCCAGGGCGTTGCGAGGGTGACGCGAGCGCGTTCCTGCTCAGAGAGGTAATCGAACCTTTCAGCGTGCCGTAGCGTCATATAGACGTGAGCGAAGCAACCGATCGACTCGATCTCGAGCAGCTCCTACAGCAGTGGTACGCCCCTGCCTACCGGACTGCCGCGCTCCTCATCAGCGACAGCGGTCGAGCCGAGGACGCGGTCCAGGAGGCGTTCTTGCGTCTTTGGCGCTTTAGGGACGCGCTCCCAGAGGGCGAGGGGCTCCGGCCCTGGATCTACCGGGTGGTCGTGAACGCCTGCTACTCCTCTGCTCGCGGCGAGACCCGCCACTCGGGCAGACGGGCGTCCGGGGACGCCCTCGACGAGCTGACATCTGACGAAACCCCAGCTGAAGAGGTCCTGGAAACGCTTGATCGCGCGACGTCGGTGCGTCGGGCGATCCGAGCCCTTCCCGTCGATCTGCGTGTCCCGCTCGTGCTGCGCTATTACTCCGGGCTCTCCGAGCGCGAAATCGCGACCGCGATCAGACGTCGTCCGGGGACCGTTAAGTCGAGGCTGCACGAGGCGCGGCGGCTGCTCGCCCTCGATCACGATCTCGCCCAGTTCGCACCGGGTTCTCCCGAGAACAACGAGAACGAGGAGGCACGATGATCTCCGAGACCGAGCTTTCCGCGCTGCTCAGCGAGGCAGGAGACGCGATACCGACACCTGCAGGCGTCGAGGCGATCCTCGAAGCGACCCGCGCCGCGCAGCCGATTGCGACGAGCGCTCCGATCTCCACAAGGAGCAGGTTCACGTCGCGCGGCTTCATGTTGAAGGCACTCGGCGCTGCGGCGGTAGTGGCGCTCGTGGTGTCGGTCGCCGTCGTCTCCTCCTCGCCACAGCCGACTCCCACTGCCTTTCACGCCGCGGTGACCCCCTCGAACCTCGGGCTGCCCGAGACCTCGACTGCGTTCGCGAAGTCAGCTCCTGTGGCCGCGGCGCGCCCAGCAAATGGCGCCGTGCCGCCGACTCCCTCGACTCCCTCGACTTCGGCGGCAGCGGCGGGATCGGCGGCATCGAGTGAGAAGATCATCTCGACCGGCACGTTGCGATTGACGGTGACGACATCAGGCCTCGGGCGGACCGTTACCAAGCTCGCAGCGATCGCCACCGGCCTCGGCGGCTACGTGACCGAGTCAAACGTCGCGCTCGCCGGCAGCTCCAGAGGCGGCACGATCGTGATCAACATTCCAGCGACCGACTTCCAAAAGGCGATCCGCGACGCGGAGGCACTCGGCACCGTGAAGCACCTCGGCACGACGGCGAACGACGTCACGGGCCAGGTCGCCGACCTAGGGGCCCAGCTCGGCGCACTCAGCGCGGCGAGGACCCAGCTCGAAGCGTTGCTCGCCAAGGCCGGCACGATTCCTGCCCTGCTCTCGGTGGAGAACGAGATCACCTCCACACAGAGCCAGATTCAACAGCTCCAGGCCCAGCAGCGGGTGCTAGCTAGCGAGATCAGCTACTCCAGCTTGAGTGTCTCGATCGCTCCCCCTGCCAAGCAAGCAACCCCGCCGCGGAGCGGCTTCTCGAAGGCCTGGCACGACGCGATCACGCACTTTGTGAACGGCCTGTCGTCCTTCGTCGCCGACGCCGCAGTCGTGTTGTTGGCACTCCTGCTCGCAGCGGTGCTCGCCATCCTCCTCGTCCTCGCTGGCAGGAGAGTCTGGCCGATCGTCCGTCGTCGCCTGCTCTAAGGCAGCGCGCCGGAGAAGCCGAAGCGATCCGCCCGAGCAGCTAGCTGCCAGGCACCAAGGCAGAGCCCGCCGAGACGGTCGCACGGCGCTTGGCTGGAGCCGTCCGCTTTTTCGGCAGCGCCGCTTTGACCATCGGCTCGTCGGGCGTGATGCCAAGCAACGGCGCCAGGAATCGGCCCGTATGGCTCGTTGGGTCACGAGCGACGAACTCCGGCGATCCCTCGGCGATCACCTTCCCGCCGCCTGAGCCGCCCTCTGGGCCGAGGTCGATCAGCCAGTCCGCGGACTTGATCACGTCGAGGTTGTGCTCGATGACGATGACCGTGTTGCCCTGATCGACGAGTCGCTGCAAGACGCCAAGAAGCTTTCGGGTGTCTTCGAAGTGCAGCCCGGTCGTCGGTTCGTCAAGTACGTAACAGGTTCTGCCAGTTGAGCGCCTGGAGAGCTCGGAGGAGAGCTTGACGCGCTGTGCCTCACCGCCAGAGAGGGTAGGAGCAGGCTGGCCGAGTCGCACGTAGCCGAGACCGACGTCGACAAGGGTGCGCAGGTGGCGCGCGATCGGCGGCTGCGCGGCGAAGACCTCGACCGCTTCTTCACACGAGAGATCGAGGATGTCGGCGATCGAGCGACCCCGCCAAAGCACTTCGAGCGTGTCCCGGTTGTAGCGCGCGCCCTTGCAGATCTCACAGGGCACGTAGACATCGGGGAGGAAGTGCATCTCGATCTTGATCGTCCCGTCGCCGGCACATGCCTCACAGCGCCCACCTGCGACGTTGAAGGAGAAGCGGCCGGGCTGGTAGCCGCGCGTCTTTGCCTCGGTGGTACCGGCGAAGAGCTTTCGGATGTGGTCGAACACCCCGGTGTAGGTTGCGGCGTTCGACCGAGGCGTCCTCCCGATCGGGCTCTGATCGATGTTGATCACCTTGTCGATCTGCTCGATCCCCTCGATGGAGCGGTGCTTGCCTGGCGGGGTCCGGGAGTGGTAGGTCGACTGCGCGAGCGCGCGGAGCAAGATGTCGTTCACGAGCGTCGACTTGCCGGAGCCGGAAACTCCGGTCACGACGGTGAGCACGCCGAGCGGGAACGCGACGTCGATGTCGCGAAGATTGTGCTCCCTCGCGCCGTGCACGACGAGCTGGCCGTTTATCGGCTCTCGACGGCGGTCGGGAACCTCGATTCGGGCCCTGCCCGAGAGGTACGCCCCGGTCATCGAAGTCGGAGAGCTGAGCAGACCAGCGACGTCACCTGCATAGACGATCTCACCGCCGTGCTCCCCCGCCCCTGGGCCGATGTCGACGACGTGGTCAGCAACTCGGATCGTCTCTTCGTCGTGCTCGACGACGATCACGGTATTGCCGAGGTCCCTCAGCCGGATCAAGGTCTCGATGAGTTTCTGGTTGTCACGCTGGTGGAGCCCGATGGACGGCTCATCCAGTACGTAGAGAACGCCGACGAGCCCACTGCCGATCTGGCTCGCGAGGCGGATCCGCTGTGCCTCACCGCCTGCAAGGGTCGCAGCGGAGCGGTCGAGGCTCAAGTAGTCGAGACCGACGTCGACCAAGAACTGCAGTCTGGCCCGGATCTCTTTCATCACCCGCTCGGCGATCAACAGCTCGCGATCGCTCAACTCGAGCTGCGCGAGGTACTTCGAAGCCTCGACGATCGGCAGCGCGGCAAGATCGGCGATGCCGAGCGTCCCAACCCGGACTGCCCGGACCTCGGGCTTTAAGCGACTTCCCCCGCACTCGGCGCAGGGTACCTCGCGCATATAGCCCTCGATCTGCTCGCGCTGGAAGTCCGACTCAGCTTCTTTGTGGCGTCTTGTCAGCCACGACATCACGCCCTCATACGTCGCCTGGTAGTTGCGGTTGTAGCCGTAGCGGTTGCGGTAGGTGACCTGGTGGCGCTTGGTCCCGGTGCCGTCGAGCAACAACGTGCGCTGAACCTTGGAGAGTTTGCCCCAGGGCTTGTCGAGTGGGATCGAGTTGGCCGTCGCCACCGCCGCGAGAATGCGGCTGAAGTACTCGGTCCGCGCTCCTGCCCACGGCGCGATCGCGCCATCGGTGATGCTCTTGTCCGGATCGGGCACGACGAGCTCAGGATCTACCTCGAACCTGGTGCCGAGCCCGATGCACGACGGGCACGCCCCATAGGGCGAGTTGAACGAGAAGCTGCGCGGTGCGAGCTCCTCGAAGCTCAAGTTGTCGTACAGACAGGCAAGGTGCTGGGAGAAGGTCAACACTTCGCCGGTATCGACGAGGAGAATCTGTGCGACGCCCTCACCGAGGCGAAGTGCCGTCTCGATCGACTCGGTCAGTCGACGACCGATGTTGTCTCGGCGAACGAGGCGGTCCACGACCACCTCGATCGAGTGCTGTTCGTAACGGGCGAGCTCGATGCTCGACCTGTCGGCGAGCTCGAAGATCTCACCGTCGATCCGGACACGCGCGAAGCCCTGCCTGGTCAGCTCCTCGAGCAGCGCGTCGTACTCGCCTCGGCGCCCGCGTACCACCGGCGCCAGCACGTGGAAACGCGCGCCCTCTTCGAGGTCGAGGATCCGGTCGACGATCTGCTGCGGGCTTTGCCTCGTCACCGGGCGGTTGCAGATCGGGCAGTGCGCGACACCGATTCGGGCATAGAGCAAGCGCAGGTAGTCGTAGATCTCCGTGACCGTGCCTACCGTCGAGCGGGGATTTCGAGAGGCGCTCTTTTGATCGATCGAGATCGCCGGCGAAAGACCTTCGATGAAATCGACGTCGGGCTTGTCCATCTGGCCGAGGAACTGTCGGGCGTAGGAGGAGAGCGATTCGACGTAGCGACGCTGGCCTTCGGCGTAGATGGTGTCGAAGGCGAGCGAGGACTTACCCGAGCCCGAGAGCCCGGTGAAGACGATCAAACGGTCGCGCGGGAGCTCGAGCGAGACGTTCTTCAAGTTGTGCTCGCGCGCACCTCTGATGGTGAGGGTATCTGCCATGGTCTGCCGAGGTTATCGGCGATCACCCAACTTCTTTCAGCTCCCGTCGAAGCGATCGGACCTCGTCGCGAAGCCGAGCCGCATACTCGAATCGGAGCTCGACTGACGCCAAGCGCATCTCTGCCTCGAGGGTGTCGATGAGGCGCGTCAGCTCCTCAGCGGGGAGCTCGCCGACGTTCTCCGGAAGTGGTGCGCCAGCCCGTTCTGCGGCGCGCTTACCGGTCCGTCGGGTCCGCTCGACGTTCGCCGCGTGCCCGGTCGGGAGCGGCGCGCCCTCGCCCGAGCTGACGCCGGCTGCGCTTCGGAACTGCGCGACGAGGTCCGTGATCGCCTTGCGGATCGTCTCCGGCTCGATACCGTGCTCACGGTTGTAGACGATCTGGCGCTCTCGACGACGCTCGGTGATCGAGATCGCGGTCCGCATCGAGTCAGTGATGGTGTCGGCGTAAAGGATCACCCTCCCCGCAGAGTTTCGAGCCGCGCGTCCCATCGTCTGGATCAGCGACGTGGCCGAGCGGAGGAAGCCCTCCTTGTCGGCGTCGAGGATCGCGACGAGCGAGACCTCGGGGAGGTCGAGCCCCTCACGGAGGAGGTTGATCCCGACCAGCACGTCGAATTCACCAAGGCGAAGGTCACGAAGTATCTCGATGCGCTCGATCGTCTGGATGTTGGAGTGCAAGTAGCGAACGCGTAGTCCCGATTCCAAGAGGTAGTCGGAAAGATCCTCTGCCATCTTCTTGGTCAAGGTGGTGATCAGCACGCGCTCGCCACGCTGAATCACGACGTCCATCTCGGCGATCAGGTCGTCGATCTGGTTCTTCGTCGGCTTGACCACGATCTCTGGATCGAGCAGCCCAGTGGGTCGCACGATCTGCTCGACCACTTGCGATGAGACGCCTATCTCGTAGGGAGACGGCGTCGCCGACATGAAGATGCACTGATTGATCCTGCCGTCGAGCTCCTCGAAGCGAAGCGGGCGGTTGTCCATCGCGGAGGGCAGGCGGAAGCCGTGCTCGACGAGCGTCTCTTTCCTCGATCGGTCACCTGCGTACTGGCCGTGCAGCTGGGGCACACTGACATGGCTCTCGTCCAAGACGAGCAGCCAGTCCTTCGGGAAGTAGTCGAGCAGGGTGAAGGGCGCCTGACCTGCAGACCTGCCGTCTAAGTGACGCGAGTAGTTCTCGATCCCAGAGCAGGTGCCGATCTCAGCCAGCATCTCAAGGTCGTACTCGGTACGCATCCGGAGGCGTTGGGCTTCGAGGAGCTGGCCGTTTCCTTCGAGCTCGCGAAGTCGCTCGCCGAGCTCGACCTCGATCGAGGCGATCGCTGCGAGCACCCTGGCATCGCCTGCCACATAGTGGGTGGCGGGGAAGATGATCAACTCGTCCAGCTCGCCGAGCAGCTCGCCGGTGAGCGCATCGAAGCGGACGATTCGCTCGATCTCATCGCCGAAGAGCTCGATTCGAACCGCGTTCTGCTCGTAGGCGGGATGGAGCTCGATCACGTCGCCGCGGACACGGAACTTGCCGCGTACGAGGTTCATGTCGTTTCGTTCGTACTGCGTCTCGACCAGTCGGCGCAGCAGCCCGCGCTGCTCGTACTCCTCGCCTTTTTGCAACACGATGATCTGGTCCCGGTACTCCTCTGGCGAGCCGAGACCGTAGATGCACGACACCGAGGCAACCACGATGACGTCACGTCGAGTCAGTAGAGCGGAGGTCGTCGAGTGCCGGAGTCGATCGATCTCATCGTTGATCGAGGAGTCCTTTTCGATGTAGGTGTCAGTCGTCGGCAGATAGGCCTCGGGCTGGTAGTAGTCGTAATACGAGACGAAGTACTCGACCCGGTTCTCCGGGAAAAACTCCCGCAACTCGCCGGCGAGCTGCGCGGCGAGTGACTTGTTCGGCGCGATGACGAGCGTCGGGCGTTGCACCTGCTCGATCGTCCAGGCGATCGTCGCCGACTTCCCGCTGCCGGTGATGCCGAGCAGCGTCTGAAATCGGTCGCCGCGAGTTACGCCCTCGCTCAGCGAAGCGATGGCCGTCGGCTGGTCGCCGGCGGGCTGAAAATCCGAATGAACGCGAAAAGGTGGCACCTGATTCATCGTACCGAGTGGGTGCGCGTTTTGATCGAGCGAATCGCCGCGAACTTCGCCGGGATGCCCCCGATTAGGTATCCAGCTGCTGAGTCGCCTACCAGGCGGCCGTGAAGCCGTCCTTCATCACGGCCTGCCACTCGGCGCCGGCAGGGATCACGACGTCTGCGGCCGAGACGTCCCGGCAGTCCTCGGCATCGACACCCCGCGGGGTTTTACCCTCCGCAACCTCGCGTGCGGCTTCGAGAAGGATCTCGCGTGCCGCGACGATCGCGATGTCCGTCGTCCCGAGGAACTCCTTCGAGCGATCGACGATCGGACCCATGGCCTCTTGGATGGCGACATCTTGGGTGTTCACGCCAGGGATCCCGGTGAAGGTCCGCGTTCGCTGCACCTCACGATCGATCAGGTAGTTGTTCTCGAAGTTCTGCTTCAAGCGGTAGGTGCCGGGGATGAGCGAGTCCGGGCCGCGACCTGAACGCGTCTCTTGGGCCTCGAAGTACTCGCGCGGCACGATCTGTGCGGGGTCACTCCCATAGTGAAAGTTGTAGGTGGCCGTCGTCGTGTCATCGATCGGCACCCAGTGGTGGCCATACACCGAGCGGTACTCGTTCGCCAGCACCTCGTTCAAGTCGCCCGAGGCGGGGATCTCGCCGAAGAGGTTCAGGTACTGCCCCTGGATCTTGTGACAGGGCATGAGGAACTGATAACCGCGCACATAGATCTGCTCCGCCGAGAGCTCGCGGATCCCCACATAACGGAATCCCCACTCGGTGAGCTCGACTTCGAGCTTCGGGTGGTTGTTGGAAGTGGCGAGCAGTCGCTTGTTGGCGATGTTCTCGTTGTGCAAGAAGCCGACGTGCGCCGAGTCGATGCCGCCTTCGAGCCCCTGCATGAAGTTGCAGTCCTGGATGGTCTTTGAGATGAGAAACTGGTCGTCTGGCACACGGATCCACTCGTAGTCGGGCACCGGCGGCGTCTTTTCGGGATCACCCATGTACGTCCAGATCGCACCACCTCCCTCGAAGGTCGGGTACGTGTTCAGGTGCACGAACTCAGCCATGCGCGAGTGCGGCGGCTCGGAGGGGAGATCGAGGCAGTTTCCTTCCGTGTCGAACTTCCAGCCGTGGTAGACGCACCTGAGGCCGGACTCCTCGTTCCGCCCGAAAAAGAGCGGGGCGCGACGGTGCGGACAGAACGCCTCGACGAGGCCGATCTTGCCGTCGGAGTCGCGAAACGCGACGAGATCCTCGCCAAGCAGCCGCACGCGGACCGGCGGTGAGTCCGGCGTCGGGACCTCCTCGGAGAGACAGGCGGGGATCCAGTACTGGCGGAAGACCTCCCCCATCGGTGTTCCCGGCCCTACCTTCGTGAGTGTCTCGTTCTCCTCAGAGGAGATAATTCGACGAGCCACTCCCGTGATCCGATCCCCCACTACGACCTCGGTCATTGCGTCCCCCCCACCTCACAACGCGAACGCGTATGCAGACATTCTGACGCGAATTAGCCCCTTTGACGAACAGGATCCGACGTGGGAGCCAAGCGCCTCGAGCGGGCGGTAGCGCGCTCGCTTGTAATGCAAGCGATTGTCAGCACACGATGGAGAGATGACCTCATGTGCACAGTGTCACTTCGTCCACGAGGACCTTCCCGCGGACGAAGCGCCGGGAGCTCTCCGGCACGGAGCGCGAGAGATCCGGGAGCGCCTGGGCACCCTCCTCGATGAGCCGGGAGGCGTCGAGCTACTAAGAACCCGGCCAGAGGCGGAGACGTGGTCGGCAATCGAATACGCGGGCCACGTCCGAGATGTCCTCCTCGTTCAGCACGGCAGGCTCTACCAGGCACTCGTCGAGCACCTCCCTGTTTTCGCACCGATGCACCACGAGGAGCGCGTCATCCTCGGTGCCTACAACGACGAAGACCCGGCGACGACCGCGACCGAGGTAACCATCGCCGCGGATCTGCTCGCGCGCGTGCTCTCGCGGCTCAATATCAGCGAGTGGTCGAGAAGATGTATCTACCCAGGGCCGACCGAAGTCGACGTGGTTTGGCTCGCCCGCGACAGCGTCCACGAGGTCGTCCATCACCTCCTTGACATCGATGACGTGCTCGCTCGAGTCAGGTAAGGGGTCTCCGCGGGATCACGAATACGTGATCGCTCGGGTCAAATGATGGCGTCCGCCTCCGTTATGAGCAGGCACTCGCGGACCAGCCGAGATCGGCCCTAACCCGCGTCCGGAAGTAGCCGTGGCTCGAGTCGCTCCTCGACTGCAGCGTCGCCTTCGCGGTGCACGACGTAGGCACCTTTTCCTCGCACCTCGCTCACGGCTTCGACGAGCTCAGTACCGCGGTAGTACAGACCGACTCCGTCATCGGTCGCGTACCCCATTGGGAGCGAGCCTTCGGCGACCAAACGCTGGAAGAGCGGGCGTCGCTGTGCTTCGTTGTCGTAGTGCACGCCGTTGGAATACGGCAGCCATCCGAGTGCGTCGACGCGCTGCAGATCCGGGCCGAAAGAGTCCGTCGTTCCACCGAGATGCCAGCAAAGCGACCCCGCGGAGACGCCGGCAAGCACCACTCCGGCCTGCCAAGCGCTATGGAGCGCCGAGTCGAGACCGTGCAGTCGCCACAGCGCGAGAAGGTTGGCAACACTCCCACCGCCCACCCAGATCAGGTCCTGGCCAAGTAGGTGCGCCGCCATGTCGTCGTAGTTCGGCATCGGGTAGACCATGGCGAGTGAGGGCACCATGTCAACGCTGCGGGCCGCCTCCTCGAAGAGTGACGCGTGCCAGCTCTGATCACCGCCTGCGGTGCCGACGTAACAGATTCGCGGAGCTCGGCCGGTAACGCCGGCGAGCTCGACACCGAAGTGGATCAACGGCGCGAAAGCCCATGTCGTACGGGACCCTCGACGAATCCCGCCAGAGGTGGCAAGGATCGTTGGAGCATCGGCTGGCATCTGCTACCTCCCTAGTTCCTCGCGCAGCCGCAAGATCCACGACCATGACTCAGCGACCATCGCGTCGAGCTCTGCGAGCGATCCGATATTCAATACCACGAAGTCCGCGACACCGAGCCGCTCGGAGCGGTCCATCTGGGCGCCCATGCGGAGCTTCGCGTGCGCCTCGTCCATCCCCCGGTCGCGCATCAGCCGCTCGAGGCAGGTCGCCTCGTCGGCGTCGACGACGATCACACCGTCG
>DATCDR010000045.1:0-27038 GCA_036510575.1 Acidimicrobiales bacterium
GGCTCGCGCGCGGACTTGTTGCGGACCTGCGGCTCCCCTGGGAACGACCGCGCGATCCCTTGCTCCTCACCCCATCTCGAGTCCGGAGAGGGTTTCGGTTACTTCGTGCAACGCTCGGCTCACCGGCCAGTCCACCGAAATTCCAGAGACCGGGACCGGGCCGGCCGAAAGGGACCCGAAAACCCCCGAGAACCCGCTATCCGGCGGTGAAAAAGGCAGCGGTCCGGACGCTGTGTTGCTCGATATCCGCGCCTTCCCGGCATGTCAGGCACCGACCTCTGCCGGGAGCTACGACGACAGAGCGACGTTCCCATCATCATGCTCTCGGCCGTAGCCGAAGAGCTCGACATCGTGCTCTGCTTCGAACCCGGCGCCGACGACTTCGTCCCAAATCCCTTCGGCCTTCGCGAGCTCAATGCCCGTTTGGAGTCCGCTTTCCGGCACTGGGAGCGAGCGCGAAGGGCCGCCGGGCTCTCGGTAAAAAGGATCGAGCGAGTCGAAATTGGTCCATACCGAATCCAATTTGGTCCGCACGGTGGAGATGCACGGTAGACGGATCGAGCTTGTCTTGGAGGAGTTGGATCTACTCGCTCATGTCGCTACCGCCGCCGGTCGCGTATGTTCTCGAACAGAAATTATGTCGGACGTCTGGGGCCAGGGCGAATACGACGAAGTCATCGACGACAAGACGCTCGACGTGCACATGTACCGACTCCGCAACAAACTGGAACGCGATCCCGCCCACCCAAAATGGATCGTCACGGTCCGCGGCGTTGGGTATTTGTTGCATGACGGTCGGCGGTCGACCTCGGTGTCCGAGGATTCCGCCAAGGGCTAGCCGAACCGTCCGTTGACGTAGTCCTCAGTCCGTTGGTCAGTCGGCGAAGAGAAGAGCTGGTTGGTTGGCCCGAATTCAATCAGCTCGCCCGCTCGATCCTCGGCCATGAGGAGAAAGGCGCACCGGTCCGAGATCCGCGCTGCCTGCTGCATATTGTGGGTCACGATCACGACCGTCACCCGGTCCTTCAGCTCTCCAACCAGGTCCTCAATCCGGCGAGTCGCTTGCGGATCGAGCGCCGATGTCGGCTCGTCCATCAAGAGCACCTCCGGCTCGACCGCTAGCGCCCGCGCGATGCAAAGGCGCTGCTGCTGGCCGCCGGAGAGGGTCGCAGCGCTTGCGTTAAGACGATCCCGGACCTCGTCCCAGAGTGCCGCGGCGATGAGCGCCGATTCGGCCGCCTCCTTGAGCAGCGCCTTGTTTCGAACGCCGTTGAAGCGAAGTCCCGAGACGACGTTGTCGTAGATGCTCATCGTCGGGAAGGGATTCGGCCGTTGGAAGACCATTCCGACGCGCGACCGCACGAGCGTCGGGTGGAGTGTCCCACCATAGATGTCGATACCGGCGAGGTGGATCGCGCCAGTGACCTTCGCGGTCCGGACCGTGTCGTGCATACGATTGAGCGCGCGAAGGAGCGTCGTTTTGCCAGAGCCCGAGGGTCCGATGAGCGCGGTCACCTGCCCGATTGCGATGTCGAAGCTCACGTTGCGAACCGCCGGCCTTCCGGAAAACGCAACGGACACTTCGTGCAGCTGCATGATCGACGACACGGCGTCCGGACTGCTTTCGACGGTTGTCGGTGCAGTCATGTCGGTCTGTGCCGTGGTAACTCGCGACTCATCGGTCATCTTCTAATCCTTCCGAGTCGGGCGACGGCGATCCGGCTCGACACCGAGAGGACGAGCACGATGCAGAGGAGCAGGAGTCCGGTGCCCCAGGCGATCTGCTGCAGGTCGGGATAGGCCTGAATGCCATTCAGGTAGACGGTGAGCGGCATCGCGGCCATGGGACCGAATGGTGACGTGGTGAGGTACTGGCTCCCGATTGCCGTGAATAACAACGGGGCGGACTCCCCAGCGCCGCGAGCTACCGCGAGGAGAAGACCGGTGACCAAGCCGGGGAGTGCGGTGGGGAGCGTCACCCGGCGGGCGACGGCGGCGTTCTTCGCGCCGAGGGAGAGTGCAGCCTCGTGCAGATCCGTCGGCACGGTCCGGATGGAAGTCTCGCTCGCTCGGATCATGATCGGCAACATGATCAGCCCGACGCCAAAGCTGCCGGCGATCGCCGAGAAGTGGTGAAGCGTCGTGACGAGGATGCCGTAGGCGAAGATGCCGATCGTGATCGATGGCACGCCCGAGAGCACGTCAGTGACGAAGCGGATGCCCGAAGCGACCCGACTGTTCGAGTTTGCGAGAAAGAGTGCGACAAGAAGACCGAGGGGAATCGCTCCTCCAAGAGCAATGCCGTCGATGATGAATGAACCGACGATCGAGTTCCAGATGCCACCGCCGGGGATGCCCTCGGGGGTTGGAGCGTGTGAGAAGAAGTCGACCGACCACGCGGGCGCACCTCGTTCAATCGTGTACGCGATGACCGCGACAAGCGGCACAAGGGAGACAAGCACGCAGGCTCCAGTGAGCCCGACCAGAAGTCGGGAGTGACGCTGTCGCCGACCGAGTGAAGCCTCGGCTGTCCGTTGAATCTCGGCACGACGGGTGAGAATCGGATCGAGGGTGAGCACGCTCATGCGACCGCGATCGCCGAGACCGACCGACCGACCGAGCGCACGAGCATGCGAGCAGCGACGTTGACGAGCGCCGCCACGACGAGTAGCAAGACGGCGATGGCGATGAGCGAGGCGAGATGGAACGGCTCAGTCGCCTCGGTGAACTGATTGGCGATGATCGACGCCATCGTGGCGGTGGTCCCGAAAAGCGAGTGCGTGATGGCCGGTGTGTTGCCGATCACCATTGTGACGGCCATGGTCTCGCCAAGCGCTCGTCCGGTCGCGAGCGTGATCGCGCCGAGAATCCCCGCACGCGCATGGGGAATGACGACCCGAGAGAGCACCTGTCCCTTCGTCGCGCCGAGGGCAAGCGCACCTTCGATCTGTTCAGTCGGGACCGCGGCGAGGACGTCTCGCGAGATGGCGACCATCGTCGGGAGCACCATCACGAACAAGATGAGACCCGCGAGGAGAAGCCCGACGCCAATCTCTGAGCCGCCGCCCGGGCCTCGATGCCCGAAGACGAACGCCACCGCCGGTTCGATCACGGTACGTGCCCACGGCGCGAGGACGAGCAGCCCCCACAGTCCGTAGACGACCGAGGGAATTGCCGCAAGCATCTCGACCGCCGTGCCGATCACAGCTCGGGTCCGGGAGGGCAGCAGGTGGGAAAGGCTGAGCGCAGCACCGAGACCAATCGGGATTGCGAGCACCATTGCGATGACTGTCGTCTCCAATGTCCCAACGATGAAAGGCAGCGCGCCATAATGCGCGGTCACCGGATTCCATTGCGTGCCGGTGATGAAGCTAAATCCAAAATGTGCGAACGCAGGACGCGCCTGCACGACGAGGTCGACGACAAAGGCGACTAACAGGGCGACGAAGACGAGTGCCGCGACCGATAGCCCGGCGCGATACAGACCGTTCGGTACCGCCGGGCGGCGACGAGGCTGCCCAGCGGTACCAGGGTTTCGGATGCCTACAGTCACGAAGAAAGTCCGGCTACTTGCCGTACTTCGCGATCGCAGCCTTCGTCAAGAGGGGTTTTCCGTTCGGGCCTAAGATCTCCTGCAGCGCCTTTTGCGCAGTCGCCTGAACAGCGGCCGGCAGCGGGACGTAGTCCAGGCTCTTCGCGTACTTCTGTCCACCGCTATGCGTCATCCACTCGAAAAGGTCGACCATCGCAGTAGCTGTAGTGGCGTTCGTTTGGTCCTCATAGATCGCGAGCCAGCTGTAGGTATCGATCGGATACGCAGCCTCAGCGAGCTTGGTAGGTCCACCGAGATCATCGATAGCGAAGTCGGTCGAAGAGACGTGCGGGTGTAGCGCCGCATCATCCGCGACGCTCGTAAGTGTCGGCAATATCCACTTTCCCCTTAGGTTCTGCATGGCAAAGTACTTGAAGTGGTTGACGAGGGCGTAGTCGAGCTCGACGTAGCCGATCGCGCCCGGAGTGTCTGCGACCAGACCAGCGACGCCCTCATTGCCCTGGCCGCCGACGCCGACTGGCCAGGCGACCGTCTTACCTACGCCGACCTTCGACGACCAGGTGGAGTTAACGTCGGAGAGGTAGTTGGTGAACGCATAGCTCGTGCCGCTACCGTCGGCACGGTGGACGACGGTGATCGCTTGGTTCGGGAAGCTGACCTTCGGGTTGAGCGCCCTCAGAGCGGGATCATCCCAGTTCGTGATCTGGCCCAGGTAAATCTCGGCGAGCACGGTGCCCGTGAGATGAAGCCCCTGTGGCAAGCTCGAAACGTTGTAGGAGATCGCCTCACCGCCTAGGTCGACCGGTACCTGGACGATCGTGCCTGCCGTCGCCTTTGCAAGGTCAGCTGTGAGCATCGGTACGTCGGTCGCACCGAAGTTCACGGTGTTCGACTCGATTTGCTGCTGGCCCCCACCGCTACCAATAGATGCATAGGTCACAGTGACGTTCGAGTTGATCTTCTTGTTGTACTGGTAGAAGCCGAGCGTAAAGAAGGGCTGGTCGAAGGTCGAGCCAGCACCGGTCAGCGCGACCGGCGGCCCGCTCGAATGATTGACCGAGACCGCGCCAGCACCAGTGAGCGGTAGGGCGAACACCATCGACGCTGCACCGACGGCCGCCACCTTGAGGGCGGCGACACTGCCGCTCCGTTTCCCGAGTCTCATCGAGACGTACCGTCCTTTCGGTCCAGAGCTGACGCCGCACTCTGCGGGTCGCGGCTCGTCTCTCGGCGAGGCCACTTGAGGCTCGTTACGGGACCGTAATGGGGGTCCGTGAACTTCCAACCGAGCGCAGGAAACAACCAAGTGAATTGTGAACCAAAAAGAGGTGAACGCTTGAGAGCATCCGGAGAGGGCGCTCTACAGCTTGCATGCGGCGACGTCTCGGTCACCGAGCAAGACCTCGGTATCGCCATTCAGTCTCGAAGACGAGAGTTCGTGCGAGAGCTCAGCCACCGAGCGCTGCTCGGATCGCGGCGCGGCGAGCCGGTTCGACCCGCCACCACATCCATCGGCCCCGATTCTCCCCGACAATCAGCCGAGCCTCGGCCAACAACCTGGTGTGGTGCGAGTCGGTTGGCTCCTGGCTAGTGGGGCTTCGAGGTCGCACGAGCAGACCTCGGCTTGGGTGGCGACGAGCGAGAGAAGCCGCAGCCTCACAGGGTCAGCGAGCGCAGCGAGAACTCGAGCCAGTTCGACGGCCCCTAGCTGGCTTAGTGGTGCCTCGACGACCGATCCACAACACAGCTCGTACCCGGTTTGTGCCTTGGGGTGGCTGTCCTCGCCATAGTGGTCTCCATATATTGACTATCATCGATGAATACCACCTAATAAATCGACAAACATTAATCTAACAGGAGGTCATGACCACGTCCCGTATCCCGCTTGCGTTGAACGTCGCCGACCTCGACAAGGCCCTCGTCTTCTACTCGAAATTGTTCGCCACCGAACCAGCGAAGGTCCGTCCGGAATGTGCGAACTTAGCGGTAGTCGATGCGGCGTTGAAGCTGGTTCTGATCAAGGACGCCGGCCAGATTCCAGGCATTTTTAACCATCTCGGCTTCGAGGATTTCACGGCCGGCGAGGTTGTCGTAGCGCAGGTACGCCTGGCGGGTGAAGGCCTGGCAACAGCGATGGAGGAGCAAGGAGCAGACGTCGTGCTGCTACGCAGTGCAGGGCAAGGTGTGGGTCAACGGCCCGGGCGGAGAGCCATGGGAGATTTACACGATTCTGTCCCCTACGGAGATGCCCGCTGGCCGCCTTCGGTTGGCTGCTCCGGACGAAGATGCGTGCTGTGGCACCCGGCCCTGATCTGGCAGGGGAGGCCCCGGCAGGTGGTCCGTGTTGCTGAGCGCTCGACAAAGTTGGATCGGAGACCTCCCGTGAGCGATGTTGCCGCACCGCCGAAAGCGGAGGTGCCCCTCGAGACGCCGGTCATCGACCGCTTGTCGTTCCTCGACCGCTTTTTGCCCGTGTGGATCATCCTGGCAATGGCAGTCGGTCTCGGACTCGGGAGGGCGATCCCAAGTTTGAACAGGCACCTCAACGCCATCCAGGTCACATCGGGGACGTCGCTGCCGATCTTCATCGGTCTGCTCGTGATGATGTATCCCGTGCTCGCGAAGGTCCGCTACGACCAGCTCGGGTCGGTCACACGGGACCGTCGGATGCTCGTGTCATCTCTGGTGCTCAACTGGGTGATCGGCCCCGCCGTCATGTTCACGTTGGCCTGGCTGCTGCTGCCCGACCTGCCCGCCTACCGGACCGGGCTGATCATCGTGGGGCTGGCCCGTTGTATCGCCATGGTGCTGATCTGGAACGAGCTGTCCTGCGGTGACCGGGAAGCCGCAGCGGTGCTGGTGGCCATCAACTCGCTCTTCCAGGTAGTCGCGTTCGCGCTCCTCGGTTACTTCTACCTCAAAGTGCTGCCCGGCTGGCTCGGTCTCAGCACGGTTGGCCTGAACCTGTCGGTCGGGCGGATCGCCGAAACGGTTGCCATCTTCCTCGGCATCCCGCTCGTGGCCGGGTACCTCACTCGTACCCTCGGTGAGCGAACCCGCGGTCGCGATTGGTATGAGACCGAGCTGCTCCCCCGACTTGGACCGTTCGCTCTCTATGGGCTGCTTTACACCATCGTAATTCTCTTCGCCCTCCAAGGCCACACCATTACCTCGCGTCCCGCGGACGTGGCCCGCATCGCGCTACCTCTGCTCGGCTACTTCGCCATCATGTGGTTCGGATCGTTCGCGCTCGGCAAGGCGATCGGCCTCCCCTACGAGCGAACCGCCACCCTGGCGTTTACCGCCGCCGGCAACAACTTCGAGCTGGCCATCGCCGTCGCCATCGGCGTGTTCGGTGTCACGAGCGGCGAAGCTCTTGCCGGTGTCGTCGGCCCACTCATCGAAGTCCCAGTTCTCGTCGGGCTCGTGTACGTGTCCCTGTGGGCCCGAAAGCGCTACGTGCCAAAGGGCGCGCAAGCCAAATTGGAAGGAACTACGTGAGCGATACTCCCGTCGTGCTTTTCCTCTGTGTCCATAACGCTGGTCGGAGCCTCGCCGCCCGGGTCTTACTCGACCACTACGCGCAGGGCCGAGTCGATGTTCGCTCAGCAGGGTCCGAACCCGCCGGTCAGCTCAACCCTTCGGTCGTCGCCGTCTTGCGCGAACGGGGCTTGGACACGACACGAGAGTTTCCCAAACCCCTCACTGACGGGATCGCCAGAGTTGCTGAGGTCATCGTCACCATGGGGTGTGGCGACACATGTCCGTACTATCCCGGCAAGCGCTATCTCGACTGGAACCTCGAAGATCCAGCCGGCAAATCAGTTGACGCCGTTCGTCCCATCGTCGACGACATCGATCGCCGTGTCCAAGCCTTACTCCTTGAGCTCACCGAGTCCGCGACGCAATGACGGTTCGAGGGAAGGTTCTCCAACATCGAAGCCCGAGCAGATGACCCTACGCATGCCCATGTCGCGGCTACTTGACCCAGACCGACTCGTGTGAACCCAGTTCCACGAACCTCGTGCCGGCCAGAAATGGAAGAATGCACTCCAGCGAGCGGAGCGTTCGCGGCGACACGCATCTGAGACGTGGAACGAGCTTCACCTCGCTCGATATGCCGTAGAGGAGACCACGGGGGCGTCGTGACCTTGACGGCGGCATGAAAGATCGAACACGTCGCGCCTCACGGACTCCGGCGGGCTCGGAGATGTTCCGAGTTTTCCGTCGACAACACCCGGACCCGGTCAGATGCTTGGGAGAACTCCCGGCGCGGCAACTCGAGAGTGTCTCCATACCGACATCGACACGGATGTCCGCGACGCATCGATCTCACTTCACGCGGCGGCTGAGCTCGTAGCTCGTGCCTTCGTCAACCCCGACCTCGCCCCCACAAGAGACTAAAAGCGACGCGCGTCAACGTGTACGTGCACGGGCCAGAATTCACCAGAACCTTGCCAGGCACCACGGGACCGACCATCGCTCCGTACACGACTCTTGGTTATAAGGCCCTGTGTTTTTGGTTAAAGGCTCGGTGCTTTGATTCCAACCGGCCGAAGCTCACCAACTAGTTCGGCGCTTCAATGGGCGGAGACGACTCCCATAGGCAATGACTACTCCCCGGAGCGATGGGAACTCGACCAGGCCGCTTCGGCGGATGCGACGTCGTCGACGAGGTTTCCGAGTGCGAGGTTGACATCATCGGCGTGGTAACCCCAGTCGGGGCCCGCCGCCTCGGTCACGACCGGTCGCTCGTCCGAAGAACTGGTGGCTTTGGTGACCTGAAGCCAGGTCGCCCCGGCTGCGGTTTCGCACCGTGCGTGGTACAGCCCCGGGTACTCGACCCAAGGCGTGGGTGCGACTCCGTCGGCGGGGAAATAGGGGTCGAGGTCTGCCGCACCGCCGCTGAACGCCGCCGGATTGACGCATACGACCTGAAGACCTTTTTTAGCGGTCTGCCCCGACTGGAGTGCTACACCCTGGCCCGGCCGCCCGAACAGGGAAGCGGCCGGAGGCCGATCCGGAAAACTCGAGTAGGCGAGGACGCATCCCGCCTCCCCTGACCGGGTACATACCGGAATATGCGAAAAGCTGCCGCCGTCAAGCGCTCCGGTTCGAACCTCGACGTCTCCTCCGAGAATGACCGCGAGTACGAGTCGGTTGCGTAGCGACGCGTTGTTATCGACCATGTGTTGAAGCAGAGTGATGAGGACGGCCGCGCCCTGGGAGTGTCCGATAAGCACGATTGGGCGACCGTCGTTGTATCGCGAGAGGTACTCCTTGAAGCCGGCGAGCACGCTGTTGTAGGCGGTGTCGTCGTAGGAGGCGGGCACATCGAGGTTCGGATACTGCGCGAGTCCGGCGTCGGTCACTTGTTGGTATATCGGCGCATAATCCCGGCAAACTTGGGAGAAGCGCGACGCCTGAGTGACCGCAGCGGCGATCTCGGTTTTTTGCACCCTTAGGTCGGCGTTCGTCGTCAGCTCGCGGCTGACCGTCGGGTAGACGTAGAAGCAGTCAAAGTGCGGGTTCGGCGCCACGCTCGCCTTCACGACCGAGGTCGTGCCCGACGCGGTGACCGCTGTCGCCGTGAGGCTCGAGGTGCACGGGTCGTTGGCGAGGCCCGGGCGGCAGAGCCAGACAGTGGACGACGCCGTCGATCCGCGAGGAGTGACTCCGCCGATAGCCGTAGATGCGGTCGCGCCAGCGTCTGCCGCGACGCTAACTGCCGTGAGCGCCAAAGCGATGCTGACCGCCAGCGTGACCAGCAACTTCGCGAAGACGCCCCTGCCGCTCCGTCTGCGTGGTGTCGATTGATTCATCGGCTCTCCCCCCAATAGGCAACTAGGTTGCGTATCGAAGTATGCTGCAGGCCGATCGGGGCGTCAAGCGTCAAACGATTCCGACAAGCTGAGATAGACAGAGTGATGGCCGAGAAGCGTGTAGGAGTTGATGTGGAGCGCAGCGGCACCGAGACCTCGACTGACAACAGGGGTACTGCGAGCTCCTCCGATCGGCATTCCGTGCCATATCTGTTCGGTGACCTCCTCGCCCTTGCCCGGCTGCGTTGGATACGTGAGATGGCGGCGGCGGCGGCCGAATACGGGTATCTCGACTACCGCGCCACCGACGCCGTCCTCGTGCGACTGTTGCGCCGGCGCGGTTCGGTAGCAATCGGGGGTATCGGATCACGGCTCGGCGTCACTCGCCAGGCCGCACGCAAACTCGTAAACGGTCTCGAACAGCGCGGCTACGCCGCTGAGGTACGAGATCAGCACGATACGCGCGTCATCAGGGTCCAGCTGACTGTCGAGGGGGAGGCATACGCCGACGCGGTGATCGAGGTCATCCACACCCTCAACCGTAAACTTACCGAGCGGGTCGGGACCGCCGATCTTGCCGTCGCCGACGCGGTTCTGCGAGTGATCCTCGACAGCGATGGTTCCCGAGCAAGCGTCATACGCCGTGCACCGTAGGGGACGCGCTGATGACGCATGGCTCGGTCGATGTCGCGACGAGCATCTCGTGAGGAGAGAGGCCGAACGACGGGAAGTCCAACGCGGAAGCTCGACACGACCGAGGCTTCGGAAGGGACCTCGGTAAAGTGATGGCACGCGATCGAAACGGCAGTCACCATCACAGATGCGACCGTTTCGCTGCCGGTCACGCCAAACGTGCCGTGGACCTCAAGTTCCGGTGACCGATGGCACCGATCAGACGAGCCTCGCCTTCGGTCTCCACCCAGCAGGTGGCCCCACGCTGAGGTCAGGCATTTCGATGGTCCGGGACCGCAGCTCGACGCCGGAGATTAACTCCAGCAATACCTCGACGGTACGACCGAGATCGAGGACGTCAGCGACACGACCCGGCCGAGGTCGGTCATCGAAGCGTTGGCGCGCGTCGGCGGCGGATCTCGGCGGACACGAAGAGCTTCGGGCGGCACCTGCCACAGCAGGCGAGCGCCGGCCAACAGCCCTGTGGCGAGACGCCCCGGGATGCCGTCATCCCGGATACTCATGATCCGATCCCCTGCGGCGCGCAGCGCCGTCGACATGGGCCACACCTTCGAGAAGGTTGTCGATACCGAGCAGGCGGCCGATCTCGACCGAAGCAGGGCGCTGAAACACGTCTCGACAGCTGCCGGATTGAAGGATCTGCCCACCGCTCACGACCATGATCTCGACTGCCAGCATCGCTGCCTCCTCCGGGTCGTGGGTAACGAGGATGGTCGAGAGGTTGACCTCCCGCTGGAGGCGGCACAGCTCTCGCGCCATCGGCGGCGAACTGGCGACCCATGGCGTATCCGTGCGTCTCACCCTCTGCGACTAGGCCGAGCACGGCCCATTCGTTCAACGAGAGCACGAGCAATGAGCCCATGACATCGAGATTACGCGACGACCAAAGGAGAAACCCGGGCGAACCTTGGGCGCTCGACCAGTTTCGGGCAATCGAGACTCGAGCGATACGGACCCAGTTGACACTTCCACCTAAGGCGACTGCTTTAGGAAGTCCACCATCCGATAGGCCCTACGAGTGGTGGCGAGCGAGCGTTTCATTGCCTACTCGGTTCGAGACCGGCCGGCTGCTCGAGCCTCCGTCAGCGTTGACGGTATAGCGAGAAGATCGCCCACCACTGCCTGTTAGCGGCGAGATCCGCGCGACGGCTCGATGTTGCTCCCGCGCTGACGGTTCGTTGCGTTTTGGTTCAAGCCGCTTGCTTTAGAGATGTGTGAGTCGCCAGCTGAACGAGGGATGTTGAAGCTGCTTCGTTACGCTCAACTTGGTCATCTCTACCGAGCGACCGAGTTCGATCCTCAACGAGCCGACGTCTGACATCGTCTCGGGTACGCCTCGGACCGCCCGAGCACCTCGCAGGCTGACCTGGATTTGCGCACCACTCCAGGCGATCAGTGAGACTGGGGAAAGCGATACCACTCGGATTGGTGACGTGTACGGGGCGGTCAATGTTCCGATAGTCGTACCTGTGGGAAGGCGAAAGGATCGGAGTGCCCTCTCTGTCGCGGCAACTAGATTTTCCGCTGTTGAGAACGCTGTCGGAATCGGTGTCGCCCCTCGCTCGCCGAGGACTCCACCAACGATCGAGACCTTCCTGCCGAGGAAATCATTCGTGGCGGCGAAGACGAAGCATCCGCCGCCTTGGGGTACCCAACCGGTCTTGATCCCATCGATGCCGTCGGAGCCAAGATCAGCGTCGACGTTGTACTGCACCCCAGCTACTGGCAACGTCACCTGGGGCATCGAGACGATGCCCGCGAAGACAGGATTCGCCATCGCCGCTTCGGCGAGCCGAAGCTGATCCGAAACGGTCGAGACGGTAGCGGGGTCAACGCCGCTAGGTCCCACGTAGAGCGTGTGGCCCATTCCGAGGGTGCGGGCGAGCGCGTTCATCCTGGTAGCGAACGCACTCGTACTCCCTGCGTCCCAGGTGGCGAGAAGCTGGATGATGTTGTCACCGGACGGGATCAACGCCCCTTCGAGCAGCTGGAGCTCGCTCAGCTGCTCGCCCGCCCCCACCTTCACGACCGAGTCGTTGGCCGCGAGCTCGCTCGTGTAGTTCGCGACGTCGGCGGTAGTAACAGTGATATCTGGACCGCTCGCGCCGACAGAGAGAGGATGGTCGCGTAACACGACGAGCGCCGACATCATCTTCGTGAGACTGGCGATCGGGGAGGGGGCTGCTTCCCCGGCCACGGCGTCATGCCGATCCCCTCGATCGCGACCGCCTCCTGCGCGCCGGGGGCGGGTTGAGTGAGAGCGGCATTCCTTCGATTGTCTGATGTGTCGAGATGCTCAGCTCGAGCCGAGGTGCTGGAATCGACCGGAACAGCGCGAAGGCGAACCACGCGACCACGAGGACGAGGAGGAGTTCGACCGCGACCAGGGTATTCCGACGTAGGTGTTCCCCGCGCCGGCGGGCGCGATGAATCCGGGCCTGAGGTCGTCGACGCGTCACCGGGTCCTTCAGTTCACGACCGTGAGGAGCGTGCTGCAGGCGAGGTCGGGGGAAGCAAACGCTGCCTCGGCGAGCGGGAGCTCGATGCGGCCGATGCTCTGGGGGATGCCGTAGTCGGCGCGGGGAACTAGTGGACGACATTCCCGTCGTAGATGTAGGCGCTGCACTGCTCCGGGTCCGCGTGCGCGAGCCTCCGACGTCGCAGTGGGGGAGATGCTGGGGGCACGAGTCAGACCTCCATCTGATGGGCTCGCGAACTGACGAGCCGAGGTGCTGGTCGGGGTGAGCACTCGCTGCAACGCGGTTCGAGCACCGGGACGGTCATCTTGCGGCGAGTCGTGCCGAGTAAATGGAATAGCCGTCGATGTACCGGGTGACCGCCGTGGCGATCACGACGGCTGCGATCATCGGAGCCATGATCTGAAAGCCGCTGTGGGTGAGTTCGAGCACGAGCACGAGCGCGACGAGCGGCGCCTGCATCGACGCGCCGAGCATCGCCGCGGCGCCCACCACCGCGAACGCGCCAATCGGGGTCCCAGGCCACAGAAGCGACCACGCGCCACCGAAGAAGCCGCCGAGCACCGCGCCGGTGCTGAGCGTCGGGGTGAACACGCCGCCCGAGCCTCCTGCGGCAAGGCACATGGCGGTGACGAGGGATTTCAGTACGAACAGTGCGGCGAGTAGCGCCAGTCCGCCTTCGCCGAGGAAAACCGAATGCGCCATGTCCTTACCGTTGCCGAACAGCTCTGGGTACTCGAAACCGATCAGCCCGAGCGCGGTGAGCGCGACCGGGAAGGCGAGAAGCATCGTGCGGCCCGACGCCTGATGGTGCGAGACCCAGCCGATCAGCCGCACGTACCCGGATGCGACAAGGCCGATGACCGGGCCGACGAGGAGCGACCAGACGAGCAGCGAAGTGGTGAACCGGAAATTGGGGACATCGATATACGTGGCGTGTTCGGGCAGATAGAGCCAGGCCGTCATCGTGGCGACCGACGAACAGGCGAGCGCGGGCAGGATCGTCGGGAGCGACAGGCTCCCCATTAGGATCTCCGCGGTGAACAGCGCCCCGCCGAGCGGCACGTTGTAGACCGCGCCGAGGCCGGCACCGCCTCCGCAGGCGACCAGCAGTCGCCGCTGCGCCGGGGAAAGCCTTGCCCAGCTCGCGAACACGCTCCCAGAGACCCCGCCCATCAGCTTCGGCGCCGCCTCCCTGCCGATCGACGCGCCCATGCCGATCACGATCTCTGAGACGACCGAAGTCGCAAGGCTCCGTCGCGCGCCGAGCTCGCCATCGCCGTTCCAGATCGAATCGTCGATCTCGATCGTCTCGTTCTTCATGTAGCGACGGATCAAATACCAGGCAACCGCGCCGAAGAGACCCGCTATCACTAGGACGATCAGCCGACGCGCGTCAGACACCCGTTCCACGGCAGCCTGCAGCTCGCCCGAGTGGTAGCTGAACGCGAGGTGCTGGACGCCGAACAGGATCCACATCAACAAATCGCCGAAGAGACCCGTCGCGATGCCGGTGAGCACCACCATCAGCCAGAAGCGAGGCGTGAGCGCCGCGTCGCCGTCGCCGGTCGCATTCGGCTGCTCCATCGCCCCTCGGCCCGACGCGATCCTGCGGCGCACCAAGGGTTGCGGCTCGCGCAGGCGCTCGCTCTCGCGCTGCGCGCTCCGAGCGAGCGACCGCCGGCGGGACCCGCCCGTCATGGCCGCGGTTCGGTACAGCCGGCGACGGGCGAGACGATCATCGAGCCTGGAGCGTACCAATGTAGGTACAATAATGCTACGCGAGCCGAGCTAGGCATCCGTAACTCCTCATGGACACGACCACCTCCCCGACCGCTCTCGACCGACAGAGCCCGCTTCCGCTTTGGGCTCAGCTCCTCGACGACCTGCGTCGCCGCGTCAACGACGGCGAGTTCGCCGAGGCCTTCCCGAGCGAAATGGCGCTCGTAGACGCGTACGGTGTGAGTCGAAACACGGTGCGTGATGCGCTCCGACGTCTTCGCTCCGAGGGCACAGTCGTGGCCGGGCGCGGGCGACGGCCACGTCTTGGGGCCCAGGTCGAGATCGAGCAGCCCCTCGGCGCGCTCTACAGCCTCTACGACTCGGTTGAGGCGGCCGGCCTCGAGCCGACGAGCATCGTCCGATCGCTGTCTGTTGTCCGCGATCCCGAGGTCGCGAAGCGGCTTGAGCTCCTGGGCGACACCATCCTCGTCCATCTCGAACGTTTGCGGCTGGCGGATGGTGAACCGCTTGCGATCGACCAGGTTTGGTTCCCCGCAGAGATCGCCGAGCCGCTCCTCGGCGTCGACTTCACCCGAGTGGGCTTCTACGATGAGCTCGCGAGCCGGACCGGCATTCACCTCACCGGTGGCCAAGAACGTTTTCGTGCAGTGACGCCCAGTCGATCGGAGCGATCTCTGCTCGAACTTCCGCCTGGCGTTGCGGCCTTCGCGATCGAACGCCTCGGTTTCGTGCGCGAACGTCCCGTCGAGTGGCGGCACACGATCGTGCGTGGCGATCGATTCAGCGTCGTCGCCGAGTTCTCAGCTGGCATCGGCTACCGCCTTGACGTCAGCGCGCTCGCCGCGGTCTGAGGCTCGCTGTGGAAGAGGTGGGTCGAACCTCCCAGCTGCTGCATCGGGGCCGGATGCTCGAAGGAGTCACGCTGTCCTGGAACGTGGTCGGCATCGTCGTCCTCGCGATCGCCGCCATCGGTGCGAGATCGGTCGCGCTCGCCGGTTTCGGACTCGACAGCCTCATCGAGATCGGCGCCTCGACCGTCGTGCTGTGGGAGCTCTCGGGAACGGGTGAGGAGCGCCAACGTCGGGCGCTCCGACTCATCGGAGGCGCGTTCGTCGCGCTCGCTGTCTACCTAGCGATCCAGTCCTCGCTCGTGCTCGCCGACGGCTACCACCCCCGCCACAGCCTGCTCGGCATCGCGTGGACTGCTGTCACCGCGGTGGCGATGTTCCTACTCGCGGACGGAAAGGCGCGGACCGGTCGTGCGCTGCACAATCCCGTGCTCCAGACCGAAGGCCGGGTGACAGCGATCGACGGGGTGCTCGCGGTTGCGGTGCTGGCCGGCCTCGTCCTCAACAGCGCACTCGGGTGGTGGTGGGCCGATCCGACGGCCGCCTACGTCCTCGTGTATTACGCGTTCAAGGAGTCCTTCGAGATCTTCTCGGGCGATGCGACCCGGACTACCTGACCGGCACTACCCGCATTCGACCGCTACAGGAGGTCCTAGCCCATCCCGACAACCAGCCACCGGCGCGCTCGGGCGAAGAGATCGTCGGGGACGCTTCCTGGGTCGACACGCCGCTGGTGGACGAGGCCCTGGAAAAGTGCGAGGACTGCCGTCGTCACCTCCCTCGACGGAGCTTCGGCCGCACCGCCGGAGCGTCGAGAACCTTCACGACGAGCGGCTCGAGCGCGTCGACCTGCTCGCCGAGCTTCGAGGCCATAACCCCCATGGCGTCCGGGTTGCGCACCGCGTAGAGCCAGAACTCTGCCTGCAACGGTGCGAGCTCGGTGATTCGGTCGGCGACTTTCCTGAACAGCTGGCCGAGCGCATCAAAGGGGTCCTCGTCACCAGCGCGCTCCCGGTCGAGGATCTCGGCAACGGCGGTGACCCGCCGTGTGATCCTCTGCGATCTTCGGGCGGAGAGCAGCTCCAAGAACAGCTGCTCCTTGCTTCCGAAATTCGAGTAGACCGCCCCGGTCGGGTACCGGCCCAGTCGGCGATCTCTTCGACCGAGGCCCCCGCGAAGCGTCGGCCTCGCACCAGCATGCCCTCGATCACGATCATTCCGGCCTCTTCCAACGCGAGCGTCGGCTATAACGAGGTAGCGGGGGCGTTCGGTCCCGGTGCTCCAGGCACCCTCGAGGTCCTCGTCCCCATCGCTCTACAGAATGGAGCGTTGGCGCCGCTTTCGAAGCTCCGCGGTGTCGCTGCGACTACGCCGGGACCCTCGAACGATGGCTGGACCATGGACCAGGTCGTGCCCACTACTGGACCTTCGACCGCGGCGACGGGCGCGACCATCAAACGGCTTCGACGCGACCTTCCGCGGAAACTCTGATTGGTGGGGCCGCGGCAGAGAACTACGACCTCCAGGTGGCGCTGTCGACTCACACGCCGATCGTGTTCGGACTGCTCCTCGTGCTCGGCTTCATTCTCTTGCTCATTGCGCTCGGTGCTCCGCTCATTGCTGCTTCCGGCGTGCTGCTGACGGCACTCTCCGTCGCAGGAGCCTTCGGAGTCGCCCGGCTCATCTTCCAAGACGGCTATCTCTCGGGCGTGCTCAACTTCCAGCCCCAGGGCTTCGTGGACGCGTGGGGGCCGCTCTTCTTTGGGGCCATGGTCTTCGGCGTAGCAATGAACTACACGCTGTTCACGCTGTCAGCGGCGAAGGAGAGTCACGAGACTCATTCCGATCCGGAACACGGCATATTTGCCTCGGTTCGCACCTCCGGAAGGGTGGTCGTCTCCGCCGCCGCGGTAATGATCGCGGTGTTCTTGACGTTCGCCCTCTCGGGACCCCTCGCCCCAAAGGAGATGGGCGTGATCTTGGCAGTCGCGGTTGCACTCGATGCCCTTGTCGTGCGGCTCGTCCTACTTCCCGTCGTTCTTCGCTACGACCAGCACCTGAGTTGGTATCAGCCGAAGTGGCGCGGAAAGATGCTGCCGAAAGTCCACTTCTCGTATTGAGCAATGACGCGACCGGCACGCGGGCCGGCCTCGCAAATGCGACTGGTGCCGTCCGGTGGACTCCTCGGACCAGCGCCGATTCGAGCACTACGGGTGTACCCTAGGGGGTACTAATGAGGCGGGAGGGCCTGTGGAGTTTCCTGAAGAGACAGTGGCGGATCTACGGCTCCGTCTTCGCCGCGCCGCTGGTCAGGTGCAGGCTATCGAGTCGATGTTGGCCGAAGGGCGCGAGTGCCGCGAGATCGTGACCCAGCTGAGCGCCGCGACCAAGGCGCTCGAGCAGGTCGGCTTCCGGCTGATCGCCAGCGGGCTCGTCTACTGCATCGAACATCCCGAGGAAGCAGCGGCATCCGGATACCCCATCGACGAGGTGCAGCGTCTGTTCACCAAGCTGGCCTAGTCGCCATGCTGACCTCGGGATCCCCACAGACGGGACCTCGGTCGAAACATCCCCCTTACCGCCACTCACTCGCCGGGCAGCGTCCCGGCGAGTACATAGCTAGTGGTGACCTTTGGCGACCATGCGCAGCATGCGTGCGTTGAACGAGCAGAAGCGCACGATCTGCCGCGGGATGCTCTTTCTCGAGCGCAGTGTGCGAGGCGTGGGGAGCGGAGCGTTGGCGATCGCCTCTGTGGTCGAGTCAATGCGGGCACTTCCGTTGGCATCGGTGGGCATCGTCGTCACTCCGGGATCAGGTACCACAGTGGATACGCCTTCGCCTTGTAGATGAACAGGTAGTGCAGCATCAGCTTCGTCCAGTGGCCGGCGAGGCCAATCTCACCCGAGGTTGCCTTGAGATCTCTCCCGGATTCGGGAAAGCGTGCACGATCGGGAACATCGTCATCGAGGCCGCCGAGCCGTGTCGCATCCCCACTCCTGCCGAGGCGATGCAGGCCGCGCCCATGGACGCCATCGAGGCCGTGCAGAGCTCCGCGGTGGCGCCCTTCTTGATCCGTCGCGCGATGGATTCGGCAACCGTGCGGCCCATGACACCCGAGGGCATGCCGGTGCGAGGTGGAGCCGGTGAGATCATCGTGCCGCTCGGGCTCGTACGAGGTCTCGAAATCGGGTGCGGCGGCGCGAATGCAATGCCGATCCCAAAGATGTTCTGTGCGATCGCGCTCTGATAGGTCTTCGGCCAGTCCCCGGGGGACCACTCCTCGTAGGGCTTTGGTGCGTAGTCCGCATCGACCCTCATGAATCCGCTCGGTGCGAAGACCTGCTCGGAGATGTCGTTGCCCTCAGCGTCGTAGGCCTTGATGTCGACACCACGAAACGGTGGGAGCAACATCGCAAAGTCGAAGGGGAGCTCGCCGGTCGTGCCGTCGAGCAGCTCGTAGTGAATGATGCCGGGGTCAACGGCCTTGACGTGGGCCCCGACGATCGCGGCAACGCCCCGCTCGCGAAAGAGCGACTCGGTCCAAAGCTTGGAGTTGGAGACGAACCCCTGTTGGTCGAAGGCGAGCCCGCCGACGCCGAAGTCACCGAGCTCGTACTCGTTGCTGAGATAGGTGAGCTCGGCCATGTCGCGAACACCGGCCTGGCGGAGCTCGTGCTCGACGTTGAAGGTGTACTCGAAGGCAGCGCCTTCGCAGGTGCAGCCTCCGTGACCGACCCCGATCACGAGCCGCTTGTGTGCGCCGGCTTTCATCTCTTTGATGACCTTGGCGAACGCCTTCGCCGTTGCTTGGGCATGGTCCACTGTGCAGACCGAGAGCGAGTTGGCGTCGGGACCGAGGCCGGGCGTGGCGGCGAAGTTGAGCTTCGGCCCGGTTGCGTTGATGAGGTAGTCGTAACGGAGTCGAGCTGCCTCACCTGCCCTCGCGGGGTCGGTGTACGTGATGTCGATTGCACCGGTCGCGCCGAGCTCGTCGCCGAACGGGCGAATCGCGACGCCGAGTGCCTGATGGAATTCGATGCCCAAGCGCTTGTAGACGGGACGAAGCGGGAAGCGGACCTGCTTTTCGTCCATACGACCAACGCCGACCCAGATATTCGAGGGAATCCAATTGTAGTTCGCTGCTGGCGAGACCACGATCACCTCGTGATCTCTCCCGAGCGCTCGCTTGAGATAGAGCGCAGCGGTGTGGCCGGAGATTCCCGCTCCCATGACGATGACCCGTGCCATAGCTCCTCCTCGATTCGGAACGACCTACGGCCCCCGAGTGAGGACGGCGGCGGCGATGCTGTCGCGCTCCCGCCTCGCAGGCACGTCGGTTCGATCACGTGTGATGGCGTTCGGAGCGGTCGCGGTCGCGACTTCGAGCGCCCGACGGGCCGCATCCCATGTCGCATAACCCCCGTCCAGGTTTCGCGCCTTGAGCCCGACATCTTGTAGCAGCGCCGTTGCGGTGTGGCCGCGTTGGCCGACTTCGCAGTAGACGAGGAATGGTCCCAGCCCGAGATCCGCCAGTCCCTCCCGAAGTCGATCCACAGGGACGTTGCGGGAGCCCGGTATCGCACCCGCGGCGTGCTCGCGTTCGGTTCGTACGTCGAGCAACCTCCACCCGCTCGCGACGAGTTCGTTTACCTCGCTTGGTTCGACGACGTCACAGTCTCCCGAAAGGACATTCTCGGCCATGTAGCCGAGCATGTTGACGGGGTCCTTGGCCGAGGAGAACGGCGGGGCGTAGGCGAGTTCGAGATCTGCCAGTCCATCTGCGGTGATGCCGCCGGAGATCGCTGTTGCGATGACGTCGATCCGCTTGTCCACGCCCTCTCGACCGATGGCCTGCGCACCGAGGATCCGACCGTCATCGGGGTTGAAGAGCAGCTTCATCGCGAGGCGCGTCGCGCCCGGGTAGTAGGTCGCGTGATTGAACGGATGCGAATGCACCGCCCGATAGGGGATTCCGGCAGTGCGCAATCGTCGCTCACTCCACCCGGTCATCGCGACAACAAGATCGAAGACCTTGACGATCGCGGTGCCAAGCGCCGGTGCAGGACGGGCGGCGCGGCCGGCGATGTGATCTGCCGCTCGTCGGCCTTGCCGGTTAGCGATGTTGGCGAGTGCGACGAGCGAGGTCGCAGCATTTACGGCATCGGTCTTTTCGACCGCGTCACCGACTGCGTAGATGTTGGGGTCACTCGTCTGATACGCATCGTCCACGTCGATCCCACCGAGCGGCCCGATGGCGAGGCCAGCCATCTCCGCGAGGCGAATGTCGGGACGAACGCCGATTGCCCCGACGACGAGATCGGCGTCGATCGTTCGACCCGTCGCAAGAACGACGCCATTCTCGGCGATCTCGGCGACGCCGACACCGACCTCGACGCTGATCCCATGCGCACGAAGCTCCTCGAGGACGAGCACGGCAAGCTCGGCATCGAGCGGCGTCAGCACCTGCGGCGCTGCTTCAACCACGGTGACACCGACCCCTGCGCGCGAGAGGTTCTCCGCGGTCTCAAGTCCGATGAAACCCGCGCCGATCACGACGGCAGTGCGGGGATGCTGGCTCACGATCTCGGCGAGTGCCTCCGCGTCCTCGACGGTCCTTAGTGAGCGCACGTGTTCGATACCGGGTATGGGCGGTCGCAGTGAGGTCGCACCGGGGCTGAGGAGCAACTGGTCGTAGGAGAGTACGTGTTGCGTGGCATCGATCGTGGACCTTGTCGTGACAGTCCTTGCCGCTGCATCAATGTCGACGACCTCGCAGTCAACACGGACGTCGAGCCGAAAGCGGTCATGCAGGGTCGAGGGCGTCTGGAGGAGCAAGTCCTCCTCGTCTTCGATCACGCCGCCGATGAAGTAGGGCAGTCCACAGTTCGCGTACGAAACATGCGCCGATCGTTCGATGACAGTGATTTCGGCGTCTGATTCAAGACGTCGCAGACGCGTCGCGGCCGACATCCCTCCCGCGATCCCTCCGACGATGATGACTCTGCGGGGCATCAGTAGACCCTCCGTTCGGGCGAGTTCGAGATGACTCTCGGCGTCAGTCGTGCTGAGAGCGCTAGCACCACTCTCTCGAGGTGACCTTTTTCGGACGCTGACCTAATCATCTGCCCTCCTGAGCTGTCGCCCTAGGTGGCTGGTGTACACCAGCCACCTAGGGCCTTTCGGCACTAATTCAATATACCCCCATAGGTATGTGACACGTTGAGGAAAGGAGCGCTCATGGGCTTCTTCCGCTTTATGGCCACTTCTGCAGGTCGACTCGTCAGAGTGGTCGCCGGCGTGGTGATGATCGTGATCGGTCTCGTCGCGGGCGGTGGTTGGTGCGACCTCGCTGTAGTCGGATTCGTTCCGCTACTCGCAGCGGCGTTCGACGTCTGCGGTTTCGCGCCGCTGTTCGGTTAGCCGTACCACGCCGAGACATCCGCGCGAATAGCGGGCGCTGGTCGCAGCTCGATCACGGATGGTCTCGAGGTGCTCAGCTACCCATCGGCCACTCGATCATGATACCATGGGGGGTATGTGTAGAGCCACCGTATGTCGAAAGTGCCACCGGCCGACCTGGAAAGGCTGCGGCCTTCACGTAGAGCAGGTTCTCGGTCACGTTCCGCCTGAGGAGCGTTGTCAGTGCCGCTACGCACCCGCTGCAGACAAGAAGCGAGGTATCTTCTCGCGTCGCTGATCGGCCACATGACTCGCGGCTCGCGGTTGCGGTTCGTCGGCGTTCTCCTGTCGTACGTCCGGCTGGTGGCTGTGACGCTCACGACCGAGTCTTGATATGGCGACACGACCGGCTTGGTCACCTAAACGAGCAGAAGTCGGCTCCGAGATTGCGAGCGCCAGCTCGAATGCGTCAGGTGGTCTGGGGTGTCTCAAGTGAAGATGATCTCGCCGCCTGCCGCCATCTCGTAGAACTCACCGACGGTAATGATGTCCTTCACCTGGTCGATGAGGTCGTCCTTGGTGAGCTCGAAGAGGTCACAGGAGGCTTTGCAGCCGTAGGGGCCCGCGCCGGTGTCGGCGATCATCTCGATGGACTCCGGGATCGCGGGGATGTCGAGCTTTTCCATCTTGTGCTCGAGGTAGTGCGTCATGACCGAGGACATGCCCGGGACGACTCCGGCGAGCGTGGCGAGATGAAGGCCCGGATTACCGACGGTTGCCACCTTGATGTGCTCGTGGCGCGCCTTGTGGACTGCGTCGAGACCGAAGAAGGTGAAGAACAGGTTCGCCTCGATGCCTTCGGCGCGCGCTCCGTTGGCCATGATTAGAGCTGGATAGATGCCCTCGAGTGAGCCCTTCGACACGATGATGGATACCTTCTCGACGGTGTCGGCCATGGTTACTCCTTCCGTTGGAGCCGGCGATTGCAGCCGGTGTGCATGATCAGATGCAGCCGCGAGGCTTCGGGATGCCGGCGATCTTTGCGGCCGTCTTCGCCGGACCTTTCGGGAATAGCTCGTAGAGCTCTTTGATCGAGACGCCTGAGGTTTTGCCGAGAACGCGGACCGTCGGGCCGGTGCCCTTTTCGGCGTACTCGGCACGCATGAACTTGACGATGCGCCAGTGCTGCTCGCTCAGTTCGTCGATTCCGACGCTGTGGGCGATCTCGGGTGCCATCTCCTCGGTCCATTGGTCGGGTTCCTCGAAGAACCCCTCGTCGTTGACAGCGACGACCCGTCCGGCATACGTGGTAGTGGGCATCAGCAGTACCCCCCTTCGCGAGTCACCAGGTGGGATCGAACTGGTCATGGCCGTGAGGACACCTTGTGCTTGCCGCGTACCGGCATGGGTGAATTCACTCCCGGTAGGTCCCGGCCCGGAAGCAGGCTGTGCCAGTAGAGCCACTGGAACATGAGCTTGCCGAGATGATTGAGATAGGACTCCTTGAGCGGCGGCAAGCCGACCGCACTTGGGTAGTGACCCGGTAAAGGCTCGGTCTCGTAGTTGAAGTCGATGAGCAGCGCCTTGTTGAATCCGCTCTCGATGAAGCAGTTGGTGGGTCCATCGAAACTCGCGTCAAGGTCTTCGCCGGCGAGATAGCGACGGACGTTTTCGACAAGTACTTCGCCTTCGAAGTGGGTGACTGAGCCCGCCTTCGACGCGGGAACACTCGCGGCGTCACCGATCACGAAGACGTTGGGCCGAGCTTTCGACTGCAACGTGTGCTCGTCGGTCGGGATGAAGTTGAGCTCGTCGCCGAGCTCGGGGGACCGTCCGATGTAGGGCGCACCGCTGTGGAGTGGCACGACGACAGCGAGGTCGAAGGGAATCTCACGGCCGTCGTAAGCAGTGAGCGTCCCCTCCGCACCGTCGACGGTTCCGGTGTTGAACTCCGTGACGAGCTCGATGCCCTTGTCGGCGAGCATGCCACCGAGACGCTTCGAAGCGATGGGCTTCGTGAACGCCCCGTCCAACGGCGTGACGTAGGTCAGCTTCACCCGATCGCGAAGTCCCCGCTCTTTGAAGTACCAGTCGGCAAGGAAGCAGAACTCGAGCGGAGCAACCGGACACTTGATCGGCATGTCGACGACGTTCACGACAATCCGGCCGCCGTCGAAGCTTGCGAGCGCGGCCTCGAGAGCGGAGGCTCCTTCAAGCGAATAGAAGGTGAAGACCTTCTCCATCCATCCCGGACCCACCAGTCCCTCCGTCTCCTCTGGGACGAGCACGGCGCCGGTGGCGATGACGAGCACGTCGTAGGCAAGGGTGGAGCCGTTCTCGAGGTGCACCTCATTGGCATCGAGGTCCACATGGTCGACGGCACTCCGCACAAAGGTGATTCCCTGGTGCAGCTGGCGTTGTCGGGGTCGGATGAGATCCTCGCGATGCGCTAGTCCGAAAGGTATGAACAAGAGACCGGGTTGGTAAATGTGGTCGTCGTCTTGATCGACAACCGTGATTTCGGCTCCTTCATCGCTTCGGCGGAGCCGATTGGCCGACAGCGTGCCGCCTGTTCCACTGCCGAGGATCACGATGCGATTGCTCATAATCTCAGTCAAGGCTGTGCTGATCGATTCGTTAGAGGCGAAGGACCCTTTTCTCAACGGCCACGGCGAATAGTCAGGTCGCTTAGTGGTGTCGGCGTCAGTGCCACCCGGGCGAAAGTTACGAGAGGCACGTCGTCGCCGACACAACGGAAGCCGAGCAGAGCGTTCCTGTCATGGCAAGAGGCTCGCTCGAACCGGTCGCGCCGGTCGCGAACGCGCCAACTCGACGCTTGGGACCAATGGCGGTTATTTCTTGTCTTGCCGAATTTCCAGGCTCCGACGTCGCGGCGGATGGTGCTCAGGTTGGGCGGCGGCCCGCGTAGATCACGTTCTCCAGATGCTTCCAGTAGACGTCGACGCCTTCGAACCCGGCGGCGCGGAAGTACTCCAGTTGCTGGTCGAGTGGGATCATGTAACGGACGTGGTTCTCGAAGCGGGCCTTCTCGAGCGGCGTCCGATTGCTCCGCTTGTGCTCGGCATCGGGGTCGCCGCGGTCATTGGTGTGCTGCCACGTGGCCTCGACAAGCGGATCAGGCGAGGTCACAGGGTCGTAGTTCACGTACCAGGCGCCAGGAGCAAGCCGGTCGTAGATCTCGGCGAAGAGACCTACTTTTCGATCGTCAGGCATGTGGTGGATACACAGCGAGGTGATCACTGCGTCGAGATCGTGCGGGATCTCCGCCGGCCAGGCACCGACGAGCATGTCGAAGTCGACGTATCGGAATCTTCCCGCCCAGGGCTCGAGCTCCCGGGTACCCTCAGCGACCATCTGCGGAGAGAACTCCGCGAGCACGGCGCTGCTGTGCGGATATAGCTCGAGGAGGACCCGCGACGCGGCGCCCATTCCCGCGCCGAGATCGAGAAACGTGAACGTGTCGGTCGACTCGAAGGGGAGGAGTTCGCCCATGATCCTCCAGTGTTCGATCCGCTGGCGCTCACGTTCTCCGGCCGTTGCGGCCCACGCTTTGATGACCTCGTCGGACTTCCAAATTGCGGCGTTGGTATCAGTGCTATCGGTCATAGAGCAAAGACTACGCGGCCGTATGGGAGCTCGGATCCGTCCCCTTTTCCCGGCGACGGCGTGCCATTCACCATGCGCCGAGGGAGAACTGGAGTCCGAGGCTTGTCGACAGCACGATGAGCCAGACGAGCGCGCCGAGAAGCAGCGGTTTGGCACCTGTTCGGCGGATCGCTCGCGCTTGGGTGGAGAGGCCGATCGCAGCGAGCGCGAACGTGATCAGCACCTGCGCGGTGCTCGTCAAGGAGGAGTGCCATGACGATGGAATCAGCCGTGCGGTATCAGCTGCCACCGCGGCGAGGAACCAGATGATGAACATCGGCAACACCTGGCGGACCTGGGTTATGCGGCGTCGACTAGACGAAGGGACCGTGCTTGGCGGCGCGGTCCGGGAGCGCATAACGCCGAGCACGATGGTGATCGGGATGATCGCGAGGGTCCGAGTCAGCTTGACCACAACTGCATAGCTGGCCGCGCCGTGCCCGTAGACCGTCGACGCGGCTACGACCGACGACAGGTCGTTGATCGCGGTCCCCGCCCACAACCCGAATGCGTGCGGTGAAAGACCCATGAGGTGTCCAAGGGCCGGGAAGGACAGGACCGCAACGATGTTAAAGGTGAAGATCGTGGAGATCGCGTAGGAGACGTCGGCTTCCGACGCCCCGATGACTGCCTCGGTCGCAGCGATCGCCGCGGCGCCGCAGATCCCGGTTCCGATGCCGACAAGGAGCCTGAGGTCTTTCTTGACCGACAGGACGCGTCCGATCAACTGTGCAGCAACGAGCGCGACAATCAAGCTGCCGAGAAGAACCGGTAGCGATCGCGCGCCGGTGCTCGCCACCTCCCCTAGCGAAAGGGTCGCCCCGAGCAAGACGATCGATGCCTGCAGCACTGACCTACTGGCGAACCGGAGGCCCGGACGCGCTGATGGCCGGAGCGGGTGCAGTGTCGAGACGATGATCCCCAAGCTCACCGCGACGACTGGAGCACCGACGGTGGGCACGAAGTGCCCGACTGCTGTTGCGGCTACTCCGGTCGATGCGACCAGGAAGAGACCGGGCAGTCTTGACCCGAGTGCCCCGCGCATCGTTGCGTAGGAAAGTCGCGACCGAAGGGGGTGAGGAGCTACGTCTAATCCGCTCACAGCAACAAGCATGCGGCCGTCTTTAATCGAGGGGAACGTCGATTCTTCACATCGCCATATAAGGTTGGCCTATGCCACTTCCGCAGCCGTTGCCGGATGTTGCATCGCTCGATCTCCTGAGGAGCGTCGCGGACCTCGGTTCGATCCGACAGGCCGCGCTTCTCCACAACATCAGCCAGCCGGCGGCGAGCACCCGGATCCGGTCGCTGGAGCGCACGCTCGGACTGCAGCTGCTCGAGCGTCAAAGCGGCGGGTCCCGGTTGACCGACGAAGGCGCGGCGATCGTGCAATGGAGCGAGGTTCTGCTCGATGCGATGCGAACGTTGATAAGCGGAACCGCGGCGCTGCGTCATGCCAGCGGGACCCATCTTCGCCTCGCGGCCAGCATGACTGTCGCGGAGTACCTCGTCCCGAGTTGGTTGAACCGACTACGCACGCTCGATCCGACGATCTCGGTGTCATTGGTGATGGGCAACTCCGAGGATGTCGTTGAGAGAGTGCGCCGACACCGCGCTGATCTCGGATTTGTCGAGGGTCAACGAGCGCCGAAAGACCTCTCGTCATGGGTTATTGGCCACGACGACCTCGTAGTGATCGTTGCGCCATCGCACGAGTGGGCACGCGGGACCACCGTCACTGTGAAGGAGTTGGCGGCCACTCCATTGATCCTTCGCGAGACGGGATCCGGCACCCGCGAGGTCCTCGAGGCGGGCCTGCAACCCCTTGGCCTCCAG
>DATCDR010000046.1:0-14334 GCA_036510575.1 Acidimicrobiales bacterium
GCCTCAACATAGGCGCGATGTTCGCGGCGACGTACTGGCTCGAGACGGTGCTGGCCCGCGCGATCCGTCTGCGAAAGAATATCGATCCCGCCGAGCGCTCGGCTGGGGGAGCTACTCCGTCGGCGCTGCTCTTTCGCGCCAATGTTGAGAGCTGTGCGTACTTCTGGGGCTACCTCGGCCTCGTCAGCGTGCTGTTCTGGGTACTCTTCTACATCGTCTAGGGCGACGACTCACAAGGGGGTAGCAAACTTATGCTCGCATCAGCAGCAGTCGATGGCCCCCAAGCCCTCACGTTCGCGATCCCGATCGGGACTTTTATCCTCGTCGTGATCTGGGGCGTCTTCCAGCGCCGATCCTCGCACTGACGCCGCCGTCGGCGGTCAAGAGGCGCCTCCTCACCCGTGGTTGGCGCACCGCGGCCATCTTCGGTGCCGTTGTTGCGCTCGTGGCGGCGTGTGTGCCTCCCCTCGAGTCCGCCGCTCGTCACTACGTCGTGTTCGAGTCACTTCAGTACGCGTTAGTCGCTTTGGTCGTCCCGGCGCTGGTCGTGCTTGGCGGACCACTCGACTATTTGGGAGCCTTCAAAACCCTGTCGGTTAGCGGGAAACGGCTCGCGGACCGTCGTGAGCTTCGTCGCGGCGCGGTCGCGGCAGCCCCCGTGCTTGGCGCCTACGTCGCCGCGCTCACCGTATGGCAGCTTCCGATCGTCGTCGGCGGGGTCCGCTCCGACCCAGTGCTCTTGGTGGCCGAGGTCGCGACCTTCGTCGTGGTTGGCTCGGCGTTTTGGAGCGAGCTCGTGGAGTCCGCTCCGTTCGCGCCACGCACGAGGGGCGCGGTCCGCGCCGGCATCGCTGTCGGGCCGATGTGGTTGATCTGGGTCATGGCTTACTTCATCGGGTTTGCGCGTTCGGCTTGGTTCCCCGGGTTCCGCCATGCCGGCTCGACGCTCAGCACGATCGCCGACCAGCAGCTGGCTACCGGGGTGCTGTGGTTCGTCTCGGCCGCCGTCTTTCTTCCGGTGATATTTGTCAATTTCATCCGGTTCCTGACCGACGACGAGAATCCTTCCGAGGAGATCCGGAAGTCCCTGCCACACCGACGTCGGGCCTCCCCAACGATGTAAGCGCTGGACCGACCGGCCGTTCCGCAGCGGACCTCAGGTGTTCAAGACCCTGGGCAGGCTGACCGCCGGTATCTGCAGCGCCGGCAATGTTCCGTGGAGGTAGTTGTCGGCGTCAGTCAAGGCGGCGAGTGCCCCGCGGCGGTCCGAGGTGAGGTAGATCTGGCGTGTGGCGAGGTCGCGGGCTGCCGTTTGATCGTGCGCATTGGCCTCGAGGGCGATTAGGTCGTCCACGGCTCCGAGCGCGTCGGAGGTGGTCCAGGTCTGGGCAAGGCTGACCACCTGGCTGAGGTAGCGCCCCGCACCGGTGCCGGGTTCCTCGATATCGGCAAGGTCGTTGATGTTGTCCGAGGTGAACGAGCACGCCGCGGCGTCGTCTTGGAGGAGCGAAGGGACTCGGGACAGATCCGACGCGGAGAGTCTCCCTGCTAGCTGCTCTCGGTAGATGGTGTTCGTCTCTTTCAAAGAGAAGGCGCAGGGGGCGACGTCGTTGTTCACCTCGGTGAGGAGCGCTGCTCCGGCAGTCGTCTGGCCGGCGAGCGACTCGTGGCTGGGAAGGTCGGTGACGGCTGCCGCGGCGATGACGATGGCTATGGCCACGGCGATCGGCAGGCCCGTTCGTCTCCATCGGCGCCAGGTGAAGCGCCGGGGGGGTGCGTCATCGCCGTAAATGGACTGAGCGAACGGATCGGGCTGGCGTTTGGTCATCTCGCGACCTGCTCGAGGTAGGTGGCGATTCCCGAGGCGAACCGGTCGATCTCCGGTGTCGGGAGCGTGGCGGTCCCGGAGAAGGACTCGTCCGCGAACGAGGTGAGCGAGTCCTGGAGGCGACCAGCCGAATCGAGCAGGAACAAGACATTGGTGTAGGCCAGCGCTCCTGTCGTCGGGTCGTCCTCGATCGTCACCCCGTACGTCTTCCAGATCGGCTCTATCTCGGTGAGCGAGCCGGTGAGGAAGGTCGCGCCCGAGAGCTCGACGAGCGGACGACGCTCGAGCGCGGCGTGTGCCGAGGCGACCGACAGGTGTTGGGGATCGGCATTGACGATCACCACCGCTGGCCGTAGGTGATCCTTCGCGAGCGTTGCCTCGGCTTCGGCGATCTCGAGAGTGACCACGGGACAGCTCTCTTTGCAGGTCGGTCCAAGGAAGGTGAGGATCACGGGACGACCGACGACCAGCGACATAGTGAACGGCCGGCCGAACCCATCAGTGAGGTCGATCGCTGGAGCGGTCTTGTCGTCGAGCGGCTTCAGGCCGACGAACTGCGCCAACGTCTCGTGCTGCGCCGTCGCGGTGTGCGTGACCGGGGTCGGTGAGGCGGTGGGCTGGATGTTGAACGAGTGATCAGCGAACGCACCGCCGATGCCGAGCACCGCCGCAACTGCGAGCGCGATCCAGATAGTCCGCGCTGGGATCCGAGGGGGTCCCGCCGCGAACATCGCAGCTCTGTCGAGCTCCTCTGGGGTCTCGGTCGCCGCCTGGCGGTCGCTCATCCCTTGCTACTTGATTGCAGGCGCGCTACCCACGTTCGGAGCTGGGCGGTCGTTGCAGTGCCGAAGATCTCACCGCGCACCTGACCGTTTGGCGCGATGAAGAAGGTCACCGGCAGCGCCGAAATGAGGAAGCGATTGGCGACCGCACCGGACCGGTCCACACCGACGGGATAGGAGATGCCGGCCCTGTGGAGGAGGGCTTCTGCGGTCTTGGGCGCTGGATCTTCGGAGTCCACACCGAGAAAGCGGGTTGAGGGCGCGGTCGTCGACACCGAACCGAACGCGTCGAGCTCCGCGATGCAGTTCGGGCACCACGAGGCGAAGAAGTTCACGACCACTGGTTCGGTCGCGTGCCCCGTAAAGGACACGAGACCGACGCCTCCGAGTCGAGCGAGGTCGAATGAGGGTGCGCGCTCGCCGGCGTGGAGCGCGGAGGGCGGCGAGGCGGCGGGGAACGAGCGGTTCTCGTGGTGCGTAGCTGAAACTACCGCAAAGGTAATGAATCCGACGAGCGCGATAACAGCTGCGATGGCCAATGGTCGGTAGACGTGTGAGTCGATCGCCACGGCCGTTACGGATGGCGAAGCAGCGCGTCGAGTCCCATCGCTACGAACACGAACGAGAGATAGCGGATCGAGGAGCCGAAGACGCGCATCGCTGCTTTTATGCCCGGCGAACGTTGCAGTGCAATGGCGCGCCAGAGGAACTCGAGCCCGGCCATCGATGCGACAACGAGGTACAGCACACCGAGATGGGCAAACGGCGCAAGTAAGAAGCTCAGAGCGACGACGACGACGGTGTAGGCGAGGATCTGCCGATTCACCTTGGTCTCTTCAGCCACGACCGGGAGCATCGGTACCGACGCAGCCGCGTAGTCCTCCCGGTATTTAGTCGCGAGCGCCCAAAAGTGTGGCGGAGTCCAGACGAAGACGATGGCGAAGCAGATGACCGGAGCGATCGCGAGATGGTCTGTGACTGCTGTCCATCCGATGACGGGTGGGAGGGCTCCTGCCGCGCCGCCGATCACGATGTTGCTCACCGACCGGCGCTTGAGCCACATCGTGTAGACGAGCAGGTAGAAGAGCGCCGCTCCGATGGAAAGCACCCCGGAGAGCACATTCACGGTCGTCGCGAAGATCACGAAGGAGCTCACTTCGAGTGCGCAGGCGAAGACGATCGCCTCTCTCGCGCTCACTTCACCCGTGACGAGTGGTCTGGACTCGGTGCGCTTCATCAGCGCATCGATGTCCTTGTCATACACCATGTTCCCGACGTTGGCGCCCGCAGCGGACAGCGTGCCGGCGACCAAGGTGCAAAGGACTAGCTCGGGAGAAGGGACGGTCTTTGCAGCGACGAACATCACCGGCAAGGTGGTGATGAGCAGAAGTTCGATGATCCGAAGCTTCATCAGCACGACGAACGCACGCAGCCGCCGGAAAAACCGCGAATCGCCGGGGACGACTGCGGGTCCTACGCCGACGACGTTGGCCATTGTCGAAGAGTACCTGCCAGTACCCGGGCGTGCACGGCCGACGGGGACGGCTCAGCTTGGGTTCTTTCGCCTTTCACAGCGATGTTCTCGGCACGAGCGGCGATCAATTCCGCGTCGTGACAGCTGGGTGCGGAACCGGTATCGCTTGGAGATCAGCGGCACGGAGGGACTGATCTGCCGAGTTCGACACGATGACTTAGCTTGCACACGTGACGCAGGCGACGGTCGTAGGTCGGAGGTACCTCACTCGGTACCGGATCCTCGCCTTTACTACCGCGACGTTGCTGATCATCTTGGTGTTCGTCGGGGTCCCCCTCCAGCTTTTGGCTGGTCGGCCGGGCGTCGTGAACGTTGTCGGGACGATCCACGGGTTCTTGTACCTCGTCTACCTCGTCGTGGCGTTCCAAATAGCTCGGCAGCTTTCGATCCCGAAGTGGCAGATGTTTCTCGTCCTACTGGCGGGAACGGTGCCGTTTTGCGCGTTCATCGCAGAACGGAAGTTGACCAGGCGATACAACCTTCTCGTGCCGATGGGCGCTCCCGGTGGAGATGCGGGGATCGACCTGCCGCGAGAGCTCAAGATCGCCGAGGTCCGCAGGCGATGGTTCTCCCGGCGAGCCGTCCTGCTCCATCTCGAGGTGCTCGTCGTCGCTCCGGGCTGTGCGGTTGCCGGATGGTGGCAGGCGACTCGGGCGCTCGCTGGCAATGGGCTCAGTTGGTTCTACTCCGTGGAGTGGCCGGTGTTCGCGATCCTGGCGATCGCCGGATGGTGGCGGCTCATCCATGAGGATCCCGAAGCCTACCGGGCCCGCAAGGCGAAGACGGCGATCGGACCCGTCTCAGCCGACGACACCTCCGATCGGCTTCGTCGTGCCCGGAGCTTCGACGAGCGCACGGCGCGAATGGCGACGACTCTTGCAGCGGTGGTTGGCGTCGAGTTCGTGATCGGCGTCGCGACACTCCTCCTCATCCGACCGAGTCGACCGAGCGGGCTCATCCCTTCCCAGTGGCAGGCGATCTACCTCGTCCACGCTGCGCTCGGGTTTCCGCTCGCCGTCCGAGCGGTGGTCCTCGTCATACGCGTCCGTGACGCGCCCCGGATCTCTCGCCTGAGTGGATGGATCGGCGTCAGCGGCGTTGCCCTCGCCGGAATCGGAGGGCTGCTCACCGAACCCCGACCGCTGCGAGTGCTCGGAATGGTGGTGATGTTTCTCGGCGCGATCGTCGCCCTCTTCGGTTATCTCTTTCCGACCTTGGAGAAGCTTGACGAGTCCACCTACGACGGGCTTTTGCCGACAGGGACTGAGGATGACGTCGACCTTGGAATTCCTGCTGAGGGCTTGTCGTCGGGGGAGAACTGAGTCACTACGGCGGTCGACTCAAGTCCGGGCGGCTCACCGAACAAGGGAAGGAGGTCAGGCCACCTGTCAGCGCGACTGACTTGGCGTGTTCAAGGTGGCCGACTTCTCCGGTGACGCGGGCGAGGGAGAGCGCGCCTTCGACGAGCGTGTTGCGGTACCTCATGGGCAACGCGGACCTCGTCGTCCCCGGGCGCAGATCCTCGACCACGTATCCGCTGCGACTTCGTGGCGAGTCAACCGTGGTCTTTTGGGGGCAGCGCTTAGGTAATGTGTTTCGACCCACTATTTCGATGGCTGTCTCGAAAGCGACTGATCGAACCTGTTCGGCCTGGGCCTTGGAGTCGTCATCGAGGCCACAAACGTCGGCAGGCAGAAGGACCTGGAAGGGGAATACGCGGGCGGTATTCGAGGTCACAGGGACCACGGTGATCACGCCGCGACCCAGCCGCTCGGCGGTGAGGTTCGCTCCGACGTTGCTCACGACCACGGCGGGGCGGCGCTTGTTTGCTTCGGCACTACGCGCTGGATCCAAATCGACGATGCAGATCTCGCCTCGACGCACGCTTACGCCAACCCGTCGCCGACGGTGGACTCCCAGAGCGCCGCGTCGTCTTCGGCCCACTCGTCCCACGCTTCCTCACAGGCAGGGCCGAGTTCAGAAGCTCGGAGTAGCCGGACGGCCTTGTGCAGAACCGCCGAACGCGACGGGATTCTCTGTGTGGAGGCGTAGGCGTCGAGAAACTGTCAACCTGTCTCCCGCGTTAGCTGGCAGCCACCGAAGCCGCGTCCGGGCCTCCGGGGAGATCAGCATCTCTGAGCGAATCGAGCGACGCAACGGCGCGGTAGGGAGCGCAGTGCCTCGGAAACGGGTTGCTTATATTGGCTGGAAGGTCAGCGATTACTCCGGGTTTCAACCTCAGGAAGGTTGGCGAAAGCCGTGTCGTCAGCGGTCAAGACCGTCCTTCCTGTCGCCCGGGCAGTCGCGGCGATAACAAGGTCATGCGCTCCTCGAGGACGACCCTGGCGGCGCACCGCGACGAGCAACTGTGCATGGGCTTCTGCGACGTCGAGGTCGTAGTCGAGGACGGGGATCGTCGCGATCACGTCGTCGACGAAGCTCTGCCGCTTCGCTCGCGCTGCGCCTCGCGATAACTCGACGCCGACTCTCAGCTCGGCAATCGTGATCGCTGCGATTGCAACGTCGTCCTCGTCCGCGATCGAGTTACCAGGCGCGTCCCCGGAGCGTTCAGCATCGATGAGGTACGTAGAATCGAGAAGCAGTCGCGTCAGTGTCGCTCCTCGATGGTCACTGACTCTAGAACCGCATCGAGCTCGCCGCGCCATGACCAATCAACTGCGTGCCTTCGCAGCATCGTCTTCACGTCGGAACCATGTCCTGCCGTTATCGGCTCGATGCAGGCGATGGCCTTACCGCGTCGAACTATCGTGATCCGCTCACCCCGGTGTTCCACGGCGTCTAGTAGTTCGGCGAAGTGACGTGCTGCTTCGGTTGCGCTCATCTCCGTCACAAGATCAGATTATCAGATCCGACCTGTCGCAGAGGCTGACGAGGTCTTCCTGGCGGACTGACTCGCGCAGCACCTGGGCGAAGAGCCCGAGTGCTCGGTCAACTGTCTCGTGACCATAGGTGTCGTTCAGGTCTTTGAAGCGATCGAGATCGGCCACGACGATTGCCATTCGTGTTCGACTTTCGCCGCTGCGCGACACCTCGCTCTTCGAAGGACCTGCGGTTCAAGAGTCCTGTCGAGGTGCTCGTGGCCGGCGTAATCCCCCGGTCCCCGATATAGGCGGCGAGGATGTCGGAACCCCCAAGACGTCCAGCTGCGGCCATTCCAGGTGGTCGCATCAAGTTGTCGACCAAGAAGTTGACCTCCCGTCGAGATGCGCGTGCAAGCTGGTGTTGAAAGATGTCCTGGCCGCCCTGCCTGGGAAATGCTGAGCACCGAGGCTAGCGTCGCGGTTGCTCCTTAACTGATTTCCCGGAGTCTTAAGCGTTCGCCAAGCCAAAGCCCGGAGGCGTCACCGAGTGACTAGGAAAAGAGTCCGCCGCGGGAGCGACGGCGTTCGTCGACCCCCGCTCGCAACTAGATGGCACCTGGCCGTGCGCACGGCCGTTTCAGTTTTGCTCTTGTCAGTTGTCGGGTCGAGCATGCTCTCGGTCGCAAGTGCTGCGACTGATCAGTCGGCGCTCACGATCACGACAACCGCTGGCGATTACAACTCGCCGCTCACGCTCGAGACGAGCGGTGGTTCGGACGGCGGTGCGGTCACCTACGCGGTTACTAGCGCCGGGACTGCGGTGTGCTCGATCTCAGGTGACGAGTTGACCGCTACGAGCGCCGGGATCTGCTCCATAACAGCAACCATGGCCGGAAACACCAACTACAACGCGGTCTCCTCAGCGGCGACGACGATCACCATCGCACCGATCGCCCCGGCGGGGCTGACGATCACCTCGACTACTGGCAGTTACAACACATCGCTCCCGCTCTCGACGAGCGGTGGATCCAATGGTGGGCTGGTGATCTACGTGGTCGATGACGCCGGGACTGCGGGGTGCTCGGTCTCAGGCGCGGTGTTGTCCGCGACGAATGTCGGCACCTGTACGGTCACGGCCATCATGGCCGCGACGACCGACTACATCGCCGTCTCATCAGCGACGACGACGATTACGATCGGCAAGATCGCCCAGTCGGTACTCACGATCACAACGACGGCTGGCAACTACAAGGCATCCACCACGCTCGCGACGAGCGGCGGTTCCGACGGCGGCGCGGTCACCTACGTGGTCGACGTCGCGGGGAGCGCGGGGTGCTCGGTCTCAGGCGCGACACTGTCCGCGACGAGTGCCGGCACGTGCACCGTTACGGCCACCATGGCCGGTAGCACCGACTACACAGCGGTCTCCTCAGCGGTGACAACGATCACGATCGGAAAGATCGATCAGGCGGCGCTCACGATCACCTCGACGCTAGGTACCTACGACATGCCCCTCGCTCTGAATGTGATCGGCGGCTCCGATAATGGGTCCGTCTCTTACTCAGTCGGTGATGCGGGTAGCGCGGGGTGTTCCGTCGCGAGCGGCGTACTGTCCGCCACGAGCGCCGGCACCTGTGGCGTCACTGCCACCATGGCAGCGAACGGGAGCTACAACGCGGTCTCTTCGCCGTCGACGACGGTCACCATCTCCAAGGCTTCGCAGGCGGCCCTGACGATCACGTCGACAGCTGGCGTCTTCAGCTCGCCGCTCCGGCTTGCGGCGCGCGGCGGATCCGATGGCGGGGCGGTCACGTATGCCTTGGACGCAGTGGGAAGCGCGGGATGCTCGATCTCGGGTGGCACCTTGTCCGCGACCGGCGCTGGTACCTGCACGCTCACCGCGACGATGGCGACGAACGCCGATTACAACGCGGTCTCTTCTCCGCCGACGACGATCACGATCTCGAGGATCGCCGTGGCCGCCGCGATCTCGTCGCTAGCGACAGCGCACTTCACCGCATTTGGTCCGGGCAGCTTCACCATCAAGCTCGGGGGCACGCCGTCGCCGGTCCTCAGCGAATCCGGAGCCTTGCCGGCCGGCCTCAAGCTCATTAATAACGGGAACGGCACCGCGACGATCTCCGGGTTCACTGCGCTCTTGGCACTCGGAACGCATCGAGTCACACTGGTCGCCACGAATGGCGTTGGTGCGCGGGCTGCTCGCACAATCGACATCGTGGTTGGATTCGCTCCGCTGCTCATTACCCCTACCCACGCGACATTTACGGCCGGTAGCCAGAATCACTTCGTGGTCGGCAGCCTCAGTTACCCGAAGGATTCGCTGACCGAGTCGGGCACCCTGCCGCGTGGAGTGAGCTTCTCAGTGCATGGGAACGGAACCGCGACTGTCGCGGGCAAGCCTTCTCTCGCGACCCTCGGGAGCTACAACCTCTCCGTAGCAGCCAAGAACCAGTTCGGTACCTCTTCCCAGACCTTCACGCTGGTGGTCGGTGCGATCCCGTCCTTTAGCTCCTCCAATTCCACAACTTTCCCTGTCGGAGTATCGACCGTCTTCCACGTAACCGCCCGAGGGAGTCCCGAACCGACGCTTAACGAGCGTGGGAAGCTGCCAACAGGCGTGCAATTCCAAGGAGGCCGTGGAACGGGCACGCTTTCGGGCACTCCAGCTACAGGTACGAGCGGCAGCTACGAGATCACTCTCACGGCAGGCCAGGGCACCGCATTGAGTGCCGGCCAGACGTTCACGCTGGTCGTGGGAGTGGTCCCGACGTTCAGATCCGCCGACACCACGATATTCGTGGTTGGCGACGCGACGGCATTCATCGTGGCGACCAAGGGCAACCCGGCGCCAAGCGTCACCGAGCGAGGCGCACTGCCTAGCGGTGTGCGCTTCCGGGGCGGAAACGGGACTGGAGTCCTCTCCGGCACGCCAGCCAAAGGCACGAGCGGGACCTACCACGTCACGCTCAGAGCAGGAACGGGATTCGCTTCGAGCGCGATCCAGCCGTTCACGTTGATCGTCTCAGGCAGCTGAGCCCAACTGGGAAAGAGATGGCAATGCGCAAACGCTTGGGAGGCGGTGCTCCGGGCAGCGATAAAGGCGAGGCGCCACTCAAACCGAGGAATATCGTGGGTGCGAGGTGGGCGCCTAGCCGGCGCCGCAGACCTGGCCTTTCGTGGTGCCCCCGGGAGTGCGCCGGCGGGGGAGGGCTCGAACCTCCGCGCACGGTTTAGGAAACCGTAAACGGACGTCCAAATGCGCTCAAGTGGTTCAGTCGGTGCTGGCTGGAAACCCAGCTCGTCCATCTGAGGTCAGCGATTCCGATCGGTGTCCTTGAGCTGTTGACCAAAAAGTTGACCAACTCGATGAGCGTTCAGGCATCCTCCAGGCCCAACGAACTCTCGGGTTTGCTAGTCAGCGGACCGGTGTTGGCCAGGTCTTCGCAGACCGATCGGCATATCAATCCCGACGAAGAAGCGCGGAGCGATGTCGACTGACATCCTGCACCGCTCCGCGTCGATGAGCTACGACGTCGAGGCGCGAACGCCGACGTGCACCATTACTTCGACTCGACCCTCGCGATCGGGTCAAGGCCGCCCTTGAGGGCCGCGACGGGCCGTTTTTCACGTCCCGGGCGTCCCCGAGGCAGACGACGAGTCCTCGTGAATTGACAGATAAAAGTCGGGCGAAATGTGGCATGTCCCCAGCACGTCGAACGACATCGTGTCTGTCCTCAGGCGCACCACTTGGCGAGGCACTCGTCAAGTGTCGAGCTGCACGCCGACGAGCCGCGGGCAGCGCGAGGTGGCGGCTAAATCTTCGCCGGGACGGGATTTCTCAAGATTTCATGAAAGTTGGCGTATAGCTCCGTAGTCGTGAAACACGCTGAAGTTAGACGGGAGATCACCTAGATGAACCTGAGACGCGTACTCGTTGCACTCGTGGCAATGCTGGCAGGGGTGCTCATCCCAGTGATCAGCATCGCCTCACCGGCGAGCGCGACGACGCCGCTCACCTACTCCGCGCAGGTGACCATTCCCGCGCCACCCTCATCGAACTTCTCCGGGGCGAGCGCAGGAGGCGACGGCTGGGGACTGGCCTTCACCTCGACTCAGGTGTTCAACGTGTTCCACCACCAGCAGTATCTCGGTGTGAACTGCCATAACACCGCCGACGCCTCGCCGTGCTGGCCGAGCGTCAGCTACAAGACGATTACCGACGGTTCGGGGAACGGATTCACAACCTCGGGTCAGCCGGGGGTCTACATCGATCAGGCGACAGGTCATCTCTACGTCTTCGCAACGCGACTCGCTGCCGACTCGAGCGGTGCGAACACCGCTGGGGTCGTATGCATCGACACCACCCAGCCGGCGACCGTCGCCGATCCGTTTTGCGGGTTCACCGCACTGTCGGCAGTCGGCGACGCTCCCTATTCGAGCATCGGCTACTCAGGTGTCACCGATCCCGTGCTCGTCGGTTCTGACTGGTATGCGTTCGACACTGTTGCCGGCACCCCGACAGGGACCAGGGACCAGGTGATGTGCTTCGACGTCGCTACCGGTGCGGCCTGCGCGGGCCAGCCCTACGCTGTCACGCTCGGTACCGGCTCGGTCGGGGGCGCGGGACCCTCGCCCTCGATCGCGCTTATTGGCGGGAAGGTGATCATTCCCGTGCCGACCAACAGCTCAGCGACCGAGCTCACCTGCTTCGATCCTTCGACTGAGCTCACCTGCTCTGGAGGAAGCTGGCCGATCGCAGTTTCGAGCCACGCTGGCGCGCCGTTCGCGCGGACCGATGCCTCTGGCACGACAACGGGATTCTGCCTGCCGATTTCGGGAGACCCCTGTTACGACCTCAACGCCAACTCTGTCTCGACGCCCGCGAACCTCGCCGCTGCCGTTACGGGGTCGGCGACCTGGAACGGTCCGGGCACCGTGCTCGGGGCGTCGGTCTACGTCCCGAACGGGAACACCAACTCCATCGATTGTTACGATTACGCCACTGCCGCGTCCTGCGCCAACTTCCCGAAGGTCTTCAGTAACCTCGGGTTGCTCTACACCGTCACTCCCGACCCGTTCATCCCTACCTGCCTCTGGGTGAACTCCGACGACGGCAGCGAGCAAATTCAGAACTTCGACGCCATCTCCGGTGGCAGCTGTGCCCAGGCGCCGCTGCGAGTTCAGGCATCGAGCTTCGTCGCGCCGTCCGATGTCTGCATCCCCGCCTCGTTCACCTCGCTTCAGGTGCTCTCCCCCGTTCCGAGCGCCTACACGAGGGGCACGGTGGACTTCGAGGACGCCAATTACGTCCCGATCCCGGGGGTAGCGACCCACACCCTCGATTCGAGCGGCATGACGAGGCTTACCGACTTGAACCTCCCGACTACCGACGCACTGCCGCAGTTCGTGGTCACGCTCAGCGGACTGAGCGGCAGCCCAGGGGCCGTCACGTTGAACATCACCTGGAGTGGGTCTTACTCGCCGGCGTGTGTGACCCCGACGGCGACCGTTACGACGGCGACGGTTCCAGGTCCGCCAACAGCGGTAGGCGCGTCGGGCGGGATCGGTTCCGACGATGTGTCGTGGACGACTCCGTCATCTGACGGCTTCTCTCCGATCACCAGCTACGTCGTTACGGCCTACAACCCTGCGGGGGACATCGCGGGGACCTGCACGGCGATCTCTCCGGCGACCTCTTGCATCGTGCGCGGACTTGCGAGCGCGACGCTCTACAGCTTCAGCGTCGTTGCCAATAACGTGATTGGCGCGTCCTCACCCGCGACGGCCACCGGTTACGCAGGTACAACCACGCCGCCGGATGCACCAACCGGTGTCTCAGCGACTCCGGGCGACGGATCGGCCACCGCCTCGTGGACAGCGCCGTCGGGCGACGGTGGAGAGCCGGTGACGAGCTACACGGTCACCGCCACCGACGCGCGCGGAGTTGCCGCTGGCAGCTGTACTGCTGTCGCCCCGACGACCTCGTGCACAGTGAATGGCCTTTCCAACGGTGCGGACTACGTGTTCTCGGTCGTGGCGGTCAACGCCGTTGGCCCGTCTGTAGCGAGCGGCGCGAGCTCCTCGGTTACGCCAGTCGCCCGGGTGCGAACTGCCCCGGACCCGGGTGCCCCAACGTCGATCACAAGCGTGCTTCAGGCAACGAGCGGAGGCACCGGCTCGCTCATGGTGTCGTGGGTGCTGCCGAGCGGCGGGGGCTCGTCGACGGAGTCCTACGTGGTCACCGTCGAACCCGGTGGAGAGACCTGTACGACGACAGGGACCTCGTGCTTGGTGAGCGGGGTGCCCCTCGGTGTTTCGTACACCTATACGGTCACCGCGTTCAACCAGTCCGGAGCGATCGTCTCGGCCACGATGAGCGCACTCTCGCCACGTCTTAGTTCAAACATTAGGGCGCTGGCACTGTCGCCGAGCTACGCCCCGGTGGTCATCACGTGTCGTAATTCCGAGTGCCTCGGTATCGCCAACGTCTCGGTCGCGCGGCGCCTCTTCAGCGGTGGCAAGCAGGTCGGTTGGCGCCATTTGATCCTCGGCCGAGCGAGCTTCGAATTGAAAGCCGGCCAGAAGCTGACGTTGCACATGATCGACACGTTGATCGGACGGATCGTTCTGCCTCGTCAGGTCACCTGGTGGCTCGCCCGCCGACCGAAGTTCCGGCTCACGTTGACGACGGTCATGCTCGGAAGCGCGACCTCTCATCGCCCGGTATTCCTCCGTTGAGTCCGAGCGTGTAGAGGTTGACGCGACGTCCCGACAGGTCATTATGGATTCGAAGCGCCTTCTCGCAGGTGGAGTAGTCGGCAAGGGCGCGGACATGCGCGATTGACGTCGTCGCTCCGATTCTCCTCGCCTTCTTTCCCAGTTCAGGGTGGGGCATTGAGCAGGGTGTCGAGCACCAAAACCCGGATCGCCAGCTTGGTGATTTCGCGGGCCATGTTCTTACCTGCCACCTATTCAGCACCGGCTCAGCGACACCATTGACCCTTGTGCCACGTCTCACGCCCTTGGAGGATCCAGAGCCCTCAGACCGACCTGACGCTTGGTTCCCAATCGAGCAGCCGTTGTTTGTGACGCGGCGCTTAATTCTCGTTTCGACCGAGTTCTTCGGATAGCTTTCGATCCGACCCGAAGCCGTCAAGAGCACCAGGCGAACCGGGATGTGACGTCCGCTCGACTGTCACGATTAACGTGCTCCCGGCACGAACAGATGGAGGACACGGTGTACGTCGTGCATCCCCAGTAATGCGGTCACTGGAGCCGTCGACTACTAATCGCTCAAGTTCAGGAGCGACGAACGAGACGCGCTAGGCGTTGCCTTGGAGAAATGGC
>DATCDR010000047.1:0-6668 GCA_036510575.1 Acidimicrobiales bacterium
CGCCGTCGCAGCGTCCCGCCACGCCAAGAACCCGGTCTATCTCGCGCGGAGTGTCATGGAACGAAGCCCGCACCTCTTTTTGGTCCGGCCGAGCGTCGAGCTCGTCGAGGCCTGGGGCCACGAGACGGCAGACCAGGACTACTTCATCACCGAGGCCCGCATCCGTCAGCTCGCTCGGATTCAGGAGCGCGCGCTCGCTGCGCCGAGGCACGGCACGGTCGGAGCCGTCGCCTTCGACACGCACGGCAACGTCGCCGCAGCCACCTCGACCGGCGGCATGGTCAACCAACAGATGGGCCGTGTCGGCGACACTCCGATGATCGGTGCGGGCAACTATGCCCGCAACGGGGTCGCCGCCGTTTCGTGCACTGGCGACGGCGAAGCCTTCATCCGCGGCGTCGTCGCGTACGACATCGCGGCGCGTATCCGCTACCTCGAGTCGGGCCTTGCCGAGGCGGTAACGGCGACCATCGAGAACGAACTCACCGCGAACAACGCGAGTGGCGGACTGGTCAGCGTCGCGGGCGACGGCCGAGTTGTCGTCGCGCACAACTCCCCGAGAATGTTTGCTGCTTTCGAAGACCCCACGGGACTTGTCATGCTGACCTAATGGATCACCCGACAACGCGCGGACAAGGCGCTTGTTCACACATCCGGGACCCATTCACGCGAGACAAGGAGAACGATGCCAATCAACGATGAGATCTTCGCTCGAATGGGCGAACTGAGCCCGGCAGAGAAAAAGGTCGCCCGCGCACTGCTCTCGAGCTACCCCGGCGCGGGGCTCGAGAGTGCCGCAACTCTGGCAAAGGCGGCCGGAACGAGCACCCCGACGGTGCTGCGTCTCGTCACTCGTCTCGGCATTGGCAGCTATCCCGACTTCCAGCGCCGACTGCGCGAAGAAATCACCCACCACATGCAGAGCCCGGCGAGCCGGGTTGAGCAGGCGAGACTCGACCACGACACGAGCGTCCCGCTTCAAAGTGCGATCACTCAAAAGATCGCGCTGATCGAAAAGCTGACGGCCTCCGTTCCGCCGAGCGAATTCGACCGGGCGGTGGAGGCGCTGGCAGCGAAGCCACGCCAAGTCACCGTTTCCGGTGGCTACTTCACCCGCTACTTCGCCATGCTGCTCGCCACGCAACTTGACCAGACCATTCCCAACGTCGACTACGTCGGCGAACCCCTCGGTCACGACATCAGCAAGATGTTCCGGCTGAGCACCGCCGGCGTCGCGATCATCCTCGATTTTCGCCGCTACGAGCTCGCTTCGAAGCAAGCCGCCGATCTCGCCAAAAGCCAGGGCGCGACCGTCGTCGTCATCACCGACCAGGAGCTGTCTCCCGCCGCGGACAGCGCAGACATCGTTCTGCCGGTATCGGTCGACGGCATCCCGTTCGACTCGGTCGTCGGCATCGTCGTGCTCCTCGAGGCGCTGGTCGAGGCCGTGCTTCACGCAACCGGAGACCGCGGTCTCGATCGTATGAAGCAGTGGGAGCAATCCGTAAATATTGCCCGCGCATATAGCGCACCAGTGGCCTTGGCCAACGAATGAAACGAAGGATGAGATGGCAGAGCTAGACGGAATGGTCGCAGTAGTTACGGGAACAGCCCAAGGCATCGGACGCGCGATCGCCGATCGTCTCGCCGCGGCTGGCGCCACGGTGCACAGGGTCGACAAAGACACGGTCGACCTCAGCGATTCTGCGGCGGTCGAGGCATTCTTCGCCTCGATCGGCGACATCGACATCCTCGTCAATGACGCGGGTGGCGTGGTCGGTCAGACGCACACTCCGATCGACGAACTCACCGATGAGTCGTGGAATGCGGTCATCGCCGCGAACCTCACGACCACGATGAACTGCACCCGCGCTGCCGCACGGGCAATGAAGAAGCGCGGATACGGACGAATCGTGATGATCTCGTCCGGCGCCGGACGCAGTGTGAGTCTCACCGGCATCCAGGCGTACACGACGGCGAAGGCCGCCCAGATCGGGTTCACTCGCCAGATGGCCCACGAGCTCGGCCAGTACGGCATCACCGTGAACTGCATCGCACCAGGATTCGTGTTGTCGAATCCGACGACGCAGGCGCAGTGGGAAAGCTACGGCGAAGATGGCCAGCGCGCGCTCCTTGAGCGCATCGCAACTCGCAAGACCGGATCGCCCGTCGACATCGCACGAGGGGTCGAGTTCTTCGTCTCTCCCGAGGCCGGCTGGGTGAGCGGTCAAACCATCTCGATCGACGGAGGTCACTCCCTCTTCTAGGCCCTTCGGACCGCGCGGAGCAACATCATGAGCGACACAACCACAACGAATGCGACCACCAGGCTCGGCGAACTCGGCGAGCGATACTTCACAACAGAGCACACCTACGATCCGTACAACGCGACGCTGCTCGGATTGAGCGAGTTCGATCACCTGGCGGGGGATCCGAGCCTCGAGGCCAGCGAAAAGGCCTTGTCCGACTTCTCGGCGATCGCGGCAGACGTCGCCGCGATCGATGTGTCGAGTCTCGACGAGCAAGACCAGGTCGACTACGGCGTACTAACCGCTCTGGTCCGAGGCGCACAGCAGGATGCCGAGCATTCCCTATGGGCGGGCAATGCGTCGGCGAAGAGCTACGTCAGCAGGCAGGCTGTGATCTTCCAAGCCGTGCCGGCGATGACCGTCACCGATGGCGAGAGCGCTGAGCGCTATATTGAGCGCCTCTCGGGGATCGCCGGAGTGCTCGCCGCGATCGGTGACCGCTACGCGGCTGAGGCCGGCCGAGGGCGGGTTCCCACCGAACTGGGTGTCACCCACTCGATCGCTCAGCTCGACGGGTATCTCGCGCTCGGACTCGAGGGGGATGTTCTGCTCAAGGTCGCTCGTGACGGAGCGGATGCGGCGACGGTCGAGCGCGCGACCGCCATCGTCGAGCGGGAGATCCGCCCAGCGATGAGCGCGCTTGCCGATCGCCTGCGCGCGGAGTTTCTTCCGATCGGGCGACCGAACGATCAGGTCGGCGTGAAGTTCATCCCCGGAGGCGAGGAGGGCTACGTCGCCTCGGTGGCTCGACACACCACAACCGCGCTGACCCCGGCCGAGATACACAAGATCGGTCTCGACGAGCTCACCGAGATGCGGGCCGAGTGGAGCGAGATCGGCCAGCGAGCGATCGGCGAGAGCGACTTCACGGTCATCGCCGAGCGGATGCGCGCCGACACCTCACTGCGATTCGAGACCAGCGACCAGATCATCACCGTGGCACAGGGCGCACTCGATCGGGCGAACGCCGTTCGCGACCAGTACTTCCCCAAGTACGACATCCCGGACTGCGTCATCGAAGAGATCAACCCCATCGAAGCCGAGCACACCGCCATGGCCTACTACCGGCCGCCGGCAGTTGACGGCAGCAGGCCTGGGGCGCACTGCCTGCTCGCGACCGACCCGACCAGCCGCTTCCGGTTCGAGTACGAACCGCTTGCGTTCCACGAGTCGGTTCCCGGTCATCACATGCAGTTGTCGGCGGCACAGTTGCTCGACATCCCGCGCTATCGCCGGTATCTCGACGTCGAGGCCTGCAGCTTCAACGAGGGTTGGGGCCTGTACTCCGAGCAGTTCGCTGACGAGATCGGCCTGTACAGCGATGACATCTCCCGCCTTGGGATGTTGTCGTTCCGGGCCCTGCGCGCCTGCCGCCTGGTCATCGACACGGGCATCCATCACTTCGGCTGGTCGCGTGAGCGGTCAATCCAGTTCATGTGGGACAACACGGCGACGACCCTGTCGCACGCGCGCAATGAGGTCGACCGCTACATCGCGTGGCCGGGGCAGGCGCTCGCGTACATGATCGGGCGCCGCGAGATTCTGCGTCTGCGTGAGCAGGCGAAGTCGCAGCTGGGTTCGAACTTCTCGATCATCGATTTTCACGGCACGGTGCTCGGTAGCGGCGCTGTGCCGCTGACGGTACTTGGCGAAAACATTGCGCGCTGGCAGTCCCGCGTCGCGCAGAACAACTGAAAGGACGAACAATCATGGATGTAGTTATCAACGGCTGTCGGCTCAACGTCGAGGTTTACGGTCCCGAGGACGGCCCCGTGCTCATCGCTCACCACGGCGGTGGAGGCATTGGATCGCTCGCCGAGCCGAAGGGCACCTTCGGAACGCTCGCGGATCGCTTCAGGGTTATCGTGTTCGATGCCCGCGGATGCGGCCTGAGTGAAGGAATCGCCCCGTATTCGCACGAGCAGTGGGCCGCCGACGTGGATGGCCTTCGCCAGTGGGCCGGTGCAGACAAAATCGTCGTGACCGGTGGTTCGTACGGCGGATTCATCGCGCTTGAGTACGCGGTGCGGTATCCGGAGCACGTTTCGGCGATCGTTCTGCGTGACACCTCCGCCGACGGCAGCAACCTTGAGCTCGCGTTCGAGAACGCCCGCAACCAGGATCGCGTCGAGATCAACTGGGACAACTTCAACCGGTACTGGTCCGGCAACATCTACGACGACGCCGACCTGAAGGCGCGCTGGGCCGAGATTATCCCGCTCTACGACTTCGAGTATGACGCTGAGGCATCCGCGGCGCGAGTCGAGGCGGGAATCTACCGTCACGAGGCGCACAACTGGTGCTTCCAGCACAACTGGGGCTCCTACGACCTCAAAGACCAGCTGCCCTCTGTCACGGTGCCGACGCTGGTGACGGTTGGTCGCCTCGACTGGGTCACACCGGTCAGCTCGTCAGAGACCATCGCGCGCCTTGTTCCGAACTCCGAGCTCGTGATTTTCGAAAAGTCGGGGCACTCACCGCAGTTCGAGGAGCGCGAAGAGTTCCAGCGCGTCATCCGGGACTTCCTGGATCGCGCAATCCCGGTCACGGCCAACGCCTGACGTTGACCCACATTTCTTTGGAGAGCAAGTTGAAACTAACCATCATCGGCGCCGGCGCGATCGGCGGGACAATCGGGGCGCACATGTTCCGGGCCGGGCACGACATCACGCTCTGTGACGCGGACGAGAACTATGTCGCCGCGATCCAGCGCGACGGGCTGCACATCGAGGGACCCGTCAACGAGTTCACGGTCAAGATTCGGGCGATCACTCCTGCGGAGCTTCCAGATACGATCGAGCACGCCATCGTCGCGGTGAAGAGCCTTCACACGGCATCCGCCGCGGCACTCCTGCAAGACCGGCTGACACCGGATGGATACGTGCTCACGGTACAGAACGGGCTGACGGCTGACGTGCTCGTCGATGCTGTCGGCGCGGATCGAGTGATCTCGAGCTTCGTGAACTTCGGAGCGGATGTGATGGGTCCAGGTCGGGTCATGCAGGGCAACATCGGCACGTTCAGGGTCGGCGAAATCGCGGGTGGCACCATCACGCCTCGCGTGCAGGAACTTGCGGATGCTCTTCCGTACGCCGAGGCAACCGACAACGTGCTCGGCTACCTGTGGGGCAAAGAGACCTACGGCGCGATGCTCTGGGCCGGAGCCGTTTCCGACCTGACGATCGCCGAGACGTTCGAGCGTCCGGCCTATCGTGCGCTCATGGTCGCGATCGCCGAGGAGGTGCTCGCCCAGGCCCCGGTCGCGGTTGAGAGCTTCGACGGCTTCGTGCCCGACGACCTCGAGAACTCACTCGACAGACTCGCGCTGTTCAACCGCAAGAGCGCGAAGAGCCACAGCGGAATCTACCGCGACCTCATGATCCGCAAGCGCAAGACCGAGGTCGACGAGGTTCACAAGGACATCCAGGGTCCGATCTTCGATCGCGTTGTGGAGATGATCCACGACATCGAGGAGGGACGCCGCACGTGCGAGGTCAATAACCTCGACGAGCTGGCGGCCTTCGCCGACGCCCACGCGGCGTAACGATAGGACAGCAGAAACACGATGAAGATTCTCGAAGTGCTCACCGTCCCCGTTCGCACGGGGTTCTACGCGGACGACCAGGCCGCGATCCGGGCCGGTGCTGCGCATGACGGGTTCCGCTATGTCGGCAAGCCCATCACGCCAGGGTTCACCTCGATTCGTCAGCCGGGCGAGGCACTGTCCGTCATGCTGCTGCTCGATGACGGAACCGTCGTCCACGGTGACTGCGCCGCTGTCCAGTACAGCGGCGCCGGCGGCCGCGATCCGGTCTTCTCTTCGGCGAATGCCGCCCGCGATATAGAGGAGCACGTTGCGCCGCTCCTCCGGGGACGCGAGCTGACCGGGTTTCGCGACCTGACCGCGCAGATCGACGTGATCCGCGCCTCCGGATCTGTACTGCACACCGCCGTTCGTTACGGGGTGAGCCAGGCGATTCTTGCCGCGGTGGCTGCCTCGCGCAAGTTGACCATGGCCGAGGTGGTGCGGGATGAGTACGAGACGGGCGCCAGGTTGCTTCCCGTTCCTATCTACGCACAGACCGGCGACGATCGATACCTCAATGCAGACAAGATGATCCTCAAAGGCGTTGAGGTGCTCCCGCACGCTCTGATCAACACCGTTGAGGAGAAGCTCGGGACGCGCGGTGAGATTCTCGAGGACTACCTCCGCTGGCTGAAGAAGCGGATCGTCGAACTTCGGCCGTCGGCTGACTATCGGCCGCGCATCCACATCGACACCTACGGCACGATCGGCATGGCCTTCGGCGAAGACATTTCCGCGGTCGCCGACTACCTCTCCGGGCTTGGCGAGATTTG
>DATCDR010000048.1:0-22847 GCA_036510575.1 Acidimicrobiales bacterium
TCGCCGGCATCGAGGTGGAGTCCACCGCAGCTGCGTCCATCCAAGCATCGATCCATCCTCAAGCAGTCGGCTGGTGGCTCCTCGCTCTCCTTACAGCGCTTGTCGGGTTGGCGGTCATCGGCCAAGCGCTCAGTCGCCAAAGCGCGGTAGAAAGCGAGGAGTACGCAACGCTTGCCGCTATCGGCTTGAGCAGGCGCGAGCTCGTCGCTCTCGGTCTTGTGCGAAATCTCGCCATCGCCGTCGTTGGTGTCGTCGGCGCCATCGTGTTCGCTACCGCACTTTCCCCACTCACACCGGTCGGGGAAGCGCGTCTTGCTGAGTCGTCGAACGGCGTGAGCTTCGACGCGCTCGTGCTGCTTTGTGGTGGCCTTGCCGCCGTCATCGTTGTGATGGTGCTCGGTCTATGGCCGGCCATCCGAGCGACAGGAACGTTGCAGGTCGACGATCTCGCCTGGAGTTCTCGGCCGTCGGTGGTAGTCGCTCATCTAACGGCCTGGGGAGCGCCAACGAGCGCGGTGATCGGCATCCGCAATGCGCTGCAACGAGGACGTGGCCGGGCCTCCGTACCGGTGAGCACTGCACTTTTCGGCACAGTTCTGGCTGTAGTCGCGCTCAGCGCGACAACCGTGTTCGGATCCAGTCTCTCGCACCTGACGACGACACCGAGGCTGTACGGGGTCAATTACCAGCTGAACTTCAACACCAACGCGCTAGATCCGGCGGCGCTCACCGCGATCGAACGGGACCCGGCGATCGGCGACATCACCCATGGGATTGCGAGCGAGGTTTCGATCGATAAGGTGGGGATCGCGAGCCTCGCGGTCAACAGTTTGCGTGGTCCGCTACTCATTTCCAGGGTCAACGGCCACTTGCCGACTGGTGATGAGCGGCAGATCGGGCTCGGCGAGGCGACGCTTCATCAGATTGGCGCCCACGTGGGCTCGGTCGTCGAGGTCGCCCTGCCGCTACCAACTGGCGGCACTCGGACGCTGCCGTTTCGAGTTGTTGGTCTGATCTCGTTCCCGATCGTCGGAGATGTTGGTGGCCTCGGAAGCGGCGCGCTCTTCACGCTCGGCGGCTATGAGGACGCGGTATGCCCAGTGGGGCCGACGCGGGCAAGGTGCCTCGAGGGCGTCTTGATGAACTCGAATGCCGGGTACCTAACGAGCGTCAAGCCAGGTCCGCAACAACAGGCGACAATCAATCACCTTCTCGATGAGTACCAATCCGGCGTCACCCTCGCCGTCATCCCTACCTCTCTCGTGAACTTCGGAGAGGCCGTCAACTTCCCGCTCATCTTCGGCATCGCGCTCGCCGTGTTCGGCGCGGCGACGCTCGCGCATTTCCTTGTCATGAGCGTGTCGCGACGGCGACGAGAGATCGGTCTCTTGAAGGCCCTGGGATTTGTGAATCGCCAGGTCGCCGCGGCGGTCTTTTGGCAGGCAACGACCTTTGCGACTATTGGCGTTGTCGTCGGCGTCCCGGTTGGGGTGGCGATCGGTCGCCTGGTTTGGACCACATTTGCCACGAATTTGGGCGCGATTCCAGTCGTGGTTGTCAGGGGCCCGGTCATCGTCATCCTCGCCGCGGCCGTGGTGGTGATCTCCGGGCTGCTCGCCATAGCGCCGGCGATGGCGGCGAGGAGATCGAAGCCCGGCGAGCTCCTTCGAGCGCTGTAACGCTCCGAGCTAGCTTTGCGAGCTAACTTGCCGTAGCTCCCGCTCCCTCACTGGTGAGCTCGCCGGACTCCGTGAGTGCCGCCGTCGACCAAGTGCAGCCGCCAACTAATCTCGGCGTGGACTACGAGGCCTCAGTGTGGCGAGATCCGCGCCGAGAGCGATGTCCGTCGCGACTCCGGCTCTTCGGCGCCGGCTGCCGTTGGCGCTCAATTACTCGGATTGTCTGCCGTTTCGGTCGGTTGATGGAACGACCACAGATACAGGGCGCTGAGAGCACCAAGCGCCGCGATTTCGAGCACGAGTGCCCCGATGTTGGAGATCGCCGGCTGCCAATCAGGGTGCGTAAGAAAGCCGAACACCGGGCCGGTCGTCCCCACCGCGTATCGTCGGACCGACTCGTAGAACGCGAGGAACTGAGCGACGCCGAGCGCGACGATGCAGTAGGGCGTCACGCGTCGCGCGAAGGCAGCGATCTCGGACCGCTTTCCTGGCGCGCCGAGCGTCGCGGCAGCGAGGATCGGAAGACCGACTGCGAAGGGAAGCGCATCCCTCCCCGACCAGGTGTAGCCGTAGGTGTGGGCGTGGGATGCCTCGATGATGACCGGCAGGGCGAGAACCGCCCCGAACATCGAGATGAGCACGGCGCCGCGCCGGAGCGACCGCATCGCCGCACCGATGATCGCCACGCAGACGAGCCCGTACCAGATGATGTAGGTGAGAACCGGCGCATAGGTATCGAACCATCCGAAGACGCCGACCATGTCGGGGAGATAGAACGCGTTGTGCTCAAAGGCGGTCTTTAGAATCGTCGACATCGGCACCGTCGCCGGGATCCCGGGATTGGACGCGAAGTAGAGATCGGTCGCGTGTTCGGCAAGGATCCACCACACCGCCAAAGCGCCAACCGCGACGACGAAGCCGGCGCCGAACCAGAGCGCGTGACTCCTAACTCCGCTCGTTAGTGCCGCCCAGTTCACGCACCCAAGCAGCGCGACCGCCGAGAGACCGAGCCAGAAGGGCGAGAGCGCCCGGGCAGATTCGAATACTCCCGCGGAGAACGCCGCGATCGCGATCAAGCCCCTCGGGGGTGTCGCCAGGCGCTCGGTGAACAAGATGACCCCAGCGGTCCAAAAAGTGATCGCGCTCGAACACTCGAGACCGCTCGAGTTCACTACCGAGGCGAGAAAGAAGATCATCGGTGTGGCGCCGAGGGCGAGGCCGACGATGATCAGCCGGTTGCGCGAGTAGATCAACGCCGCGCTGCATGCGAGGGCGAGGAAGATCGCAGAGAATGCGGCTGAGACGAGGCGCATCAAGTAGAGGTCGATCGTGCTCCCATTGAACAGTGAGGGCAGACCAACGACTGCGTAGTACTCCGGGGGGTACCGGGCCTGATAGGTCTGGTTGAACTTCGTGTAACCCCCGACCACTGCCGCGGCCGTCAGGGTCTGGTTCAGCGAACGAGCGCACGACGCAGGAATCTCTCCTTTGACGCCGGACTTCTTCGTGAAGCAGATCTGGGAGTGCGCCGGGTCGGCGTCGGGGGAGCGGACGAGGTTGTAGAACTGCGGAAGGACCTCTTCGAAGCCGTATGCGTTCGATGGGTCGGCGAACGGGCATCCTTTCGGCCCGCCGGAACCGCCAGGGAACGAGGAATCCACCCAGCAATAGGCGGTCCACACGCCGCGGACTACCGACGCGGCTTTGATGATCTGGCTCGGCTCGTCCGGCGCGCCGAGAAGCGGCGTCGCCGCACTCCAGATCGCCCCCGCGCCAAAGAAGATGAGGAAGGCGACCGCGAAGATGCGCAGTCCGCGACGCTTCGGAGCACCCGCGCGACTCAGCGAACCCGCGGGCGCGTTCATACCGGTCGTAGCGGGACGATCCACTGGCGCATCGTAGTGGTGGCGACTCGTCTCGACCCGGACCGAAACATTGTGTCGAGGGTTACGAATCAGCGTTCTCCGACGTTTTGGGGTGGGGTACCAGGACCGCACTCGCCGCGGAACCAAATGCGCCAGGACGCCACCTCCCAAGGTTCATCTTGCGGGCGCGGCGAACTCCCGGTTGAGGAACTCCGCGCATCTCGGGCGAGGTGTCGAAGGCGGTAGCCCGGATGTACCGTGAACGCGGTGAGGGATGAAAGCGCCCGGTCAGAGCTTCTAGATACCGCGGGGCTGGAGTTGGATGCGTCGGCAACTCGTGCGGCGATTTGGCGGCGAGTGTGGTCATTCGGGCGGTCCCATGGTGGGGGGGTGGTGGCCCTTTTGTTGGCACTAGCGGTCATCGCCGGGCTAATCGTGACAAATTTCCGCATTTCTGGGCGTCCCGCAGTTAGCGCGAACGAGGTCAACGGCATCGTGACTCGGAAGGTAGGCAGCGCAATCTCCCAGCTACAGTCAAAATCCAGTGTCGCGGAGTCGGTGTACCGCTCCGTCGAGTACGGGATCGTGGAGGTCGAGTCGTTGCACAAAGGCGCTTCGCGAAGCGACGACTTCGGCACCGGGATCGTCATCGACACCGGCGGCGACATTCTTACTGCGCTGCACGTGGTGAAGGGCGGGTCTTCCATCAAGGTCACCTTCGCCGACGGTACCGTCTCGAGCGCGTCGCTAAAGACGGCGGATCCGTCGGATGACATCGCTGTCTTGACCCCTGCTCGACCGCCCTCGGTCATCGCGCCCGAGGTGCTCGGCGCGAGCCCACAGATCGGTGATCAGGTATTTGCCGTAGGGAACCCGCTCGGTCTGGATGGTTCCATGTCCGCAGGCGTCGTCTCGGGCCTTGAGCGCTCCTTTGCTGCTCCGAGTGGCCGAACGCTGACGGGTTTGATCCAGTTCGACGCCGCTGTAAACCCCGGCAGCTCCGGCGGCCCGCTGCTAAACGCTGAGGGCCAGGTCGTCGGCATCGTGATCGGCCTTGCCAACCCGGCGGGAAGTGACTCCTTTGCCGGCATCGGATTCGCGGTGCCGATCGCCAAGGCTGGTGGAGCGGCAGGAGAGCCGCCGAAGTGAGCACGCCACTCGCCGGAGCGACTGATGGCCCGCAGCTCTCCTTCGAGGAGCTGCTGTACCACGTCAAGCGCGTCATCGTCGGTCAGGACGAGCTGCTAGAGCGGATGGTCGTCGCCCTCGTGGCCGGCGGTCATCTGCTGGTCGAGGGTGTACCTGGACTCGCGAAGACGTTGGCGGTAAAGACGTTCGCCGACGCGCTCGGCGTCGAGTTCCAGCGCATTCAGTTCACCCCGGACCTCGTGCCTGCTGACATCGTCGGCACGAGGATCTACAACCAGAAGCTCGGTGACTTCGAGGTCGCACTCGGCCCGATCTTTGCCAATCTGGTGCTCGCCGACGAGATCAACCGGGCACCGGCCAAGGTGCAAAGCGCCCTCCTCGAGGCGATGCAGGAGCATCAGGTCACCATCGGCAGGGAGACCCACCGCCTGCCCGAACCGTTCCTGGTGATGGCGACCCAGAACCCGATCGAATCCGACGGGACCTACCCACTCCCAGAAGCACAGGTGGACCGGTTCATGTTCAAGGTCCTCGTCGATTACCCCTCTGCCACTGAGGAGTTCGTAATCGTCGAGCGAATGGTCGCCGGCCTAGAGAAGCTGCAATCGGTGATGCATGCCGAAAAGCTGAGGGAGCTCCAAAACGCTGTCCATACGGTCTACGTCGATCCGGCACTCATCGACTATGCAGTCCGGGTCGCGAGGGCTACGCGGAGCCTATCGTCGGTCGGCCTCGGGGACATCGCGCACTACGTCACCTATGGTGTGAGCCCGCGGGCGTCGATCTACATGATCACCGCGGCTCAAGCACTGGCCCTCGTGCGCGGCCGCCAGTACGTGCTCCCAGAGGACGTCCTTGCGATCGCGCCCGACGTGTTGCGCCACCGGCTGGTGCTGTCCTTCGAGGCCCTCGGCGACGACGTGGGCGCGCAATTCGTCCTTGACCGCGTCCTAAAAAGTGTTCAGCTCCCTGATGTCGTTTTGCGCGACGTGAACAGCTAAGCGCTAACGAGCGCAAGTGGAAACGGTCCCACTCCTCGCGCCGGAACGGGTTTTACGCCGCATCGAGTGGCAGGTACTCCGGCGCCTCGAAGGAGTGCTGCAAGGCGAGTTCCGTACCCTCTTGCGAGGAAGTGGCACGGATTTTCTCGACCTTCGCGGCTACGAGTGGGGAGATGACGTTCGCCACATCGACTGGAACGTCACCGCCCGAATGAACGAGCTGTTCGTCAGAGACTTCATGGAGGACCGCGAGCTCACCGCGTGGCTCCTGCTCGACCGCTCGCCGTCGATGGCTTTCGGTGTCGCCGAGCGGACCAAAGAGCGTGTGCTCTGCGAGCTCGCTGCGGCCTTCGGCCAGCTGCTCACGCGCGGCGGCAACCGGGTCGGAGCCGTCATCTACGACGGCGAGAAGGAGTGGACCATTCCACCGCGCCAAGGGCGATACCAGGTGCTCACGTTGATACGAGAGCTCCTCCGTCCGGTCGCCGGCGGCACGGGAACCGATCTCGCGGTGTTGCTCAACGCTGCTTCTCGACTTATACGCCGCCGCTCGCTCGTGGTCGTGATCTCCGATTTCATCAGTGAGCCCGGATGGGAACGACCGCTCATGCGGCTCACCGAGCGGCACGACGTGGTCGCGGTCCGAATCGTCGATCCGCGCGAGTACGAGCTTCCTGAGGCGGGGCTCTTGTACGTGCAAGACGCCGAGTCAGGCGAGCAGCTTCTCGTCGATTCGAGCGATCCGGAGTTGCGTCGTCGCCTCCACGAAGCGGCCGAACAACAAGACGAGAGTATTCGCCACGCGGTCGCGCGGGCGCGGGTCCGTCTTCACGTCGTGTCGACGAAGGACGATCTCTTGCAGGCACTCCTGCGGATGGCCGAGTCGGGTCGAGCTCCACGCCGATGACCTTTCGCGCGCCGGAGGTGCTTCTTGCCCTTCTCCTTCTTCCCTTCGTGCTCGCAGGTTACGTGCGGCGTCGACGACGACGCGCAGCCGCGCTCGGCGCGAAGGGTCTGATCTCCACTGAACCCGCCCGCAAGCGGAGCGTCCGCGAGCGTCTGCCCGTCGCGCTGTTCATCGCCGCCCTCGCCGTCCTCACTGTGGCCTGTGCACGACCGATGGCGACCATCAAATTGCCACAGCGCACCGCAACGGTGGTCGTCGCCATCGACTTGTCCAACAGCATGGCCGCCACCGACGTCAAGCCGTCTCGTATCGACGCAGCAAAGACGGTGGCCAGCGACTTCGTGCGCCAGCAGCCGTCGGGAGTACGGATCGGCGTCGTCGGCTTCGGCGCGACCGGCATCATCGCGCAACCGCTCACCGCTGACCATGCCGTCGCGCTGAGCGCCATCGATCACCTCTCCCTCGGCGGCGGCACCTCGCTTGGCGAGGGCGTGCTCACTTCTCTCGACGCCATTGCGGGCAAGACCCTGCATGTCAACTTGACGGCCCTTGCCAATGACGACTCGGGCGAGATCGACCTCGGCTACTACGGGGGCGCGACGATCGTGTTGATTTCCGATGGCGAGGACACGAGCGCGACCGATCCGGTGAACATGGCGCGGCTGGTCTCGACCGCTGGCGTGCGTATCCAGACGGTCGGAGTCGGGACAACGGTAGGCACGACTGTTCATATCGGTGGGTTTACGATCGCCACGGCCCTCGACGCCGCAACGCTCGAGAGCGTGGCGAAGGTCACGAATGGTTCGTATCACTCCGTCAACGACGGGTCCGCGGCGAGCGCCATCTCCAAATCGATCAAGCTTCACTTGACCGTGGTGACCGAGCACACGGAGGTCACCGCGCTCTTCGCCATGGCCGGGGTCCTCCTCCTCGCCCTCGGCGCGGTGCTTTCCATGCTGTGGTTCGGACGGGTGATCTGACATGAGCTTCACCTGGCCGCTCGCACTGCTATTCGAGCTCGCGGTGCCTGCCCTACTCGGGGTTCACCTACTCGCGATGCGTCGCCGTCGTCGCGCAGTCACATACTCGAGCCTCGCTCTGCTGCGCAGCGCGTTGCCCCGTAGATCGCGATGGCGACGCCATCTCCCGATCGCAGCGATGCTCGTGAGCCTGGCCCTACTAGCCGTGGCGGCGGCTCGACCCGAGGTTACCGAGGACATCCCCCTCGGACACTCGGCAGTCCTCCTCGCGCTCGACGAGTCGGGATCGATGTGCTCCACCGACGTGGCTCCGAATCGAATCGCCGCGGCACAGACCGCGGCGCTCAAGTTCGTTAACTCGCTACCGGGCGCGACTTTGGCGGGACTCGTGGAATTCAATGGATTCGCGGAGATCGCCGTCGCGCCGACGAGGGACCGGAGCACGCTCGATCAAGCCCTCGACAATCTGAGCGTGGCTCCGGGCACCGCGATTGGCTCGGCGATCTTGCAGGCGCTCGACGCCATCGCCGAGGTCGATCCCAGGGTTCAACCGGTGGCAGGCGCCATCTCCAACAGTCCCATTGCCCCAGAGACCACAGGTGGTGGGACCGCCAACCCGAACGGCACTCCGAGCGCGACGCCCAAGCCCGGCAAGGATGGCTACGTACCCGACGTCATCGTCTTATTGACCGACGGCGCGAACAACAGAGGAATCACACCGATCCAGGCGGTCCCCTACGCGGTCGCCCGCGGCGTTCGGATTTACACGATCGGTTTCGGCACGACCGACCCCGGCCCACTCGAGTGCACGCCGCAGGAGATGTCCGGTGAGCTCGATCCGAATGGTCTTGGCGGCGGCAGCCTAAATGGCGGGCAGTTCAGTCCCGGTGCGGCCTTCGGCGGTGGCTTCGGTGTGCAGAACCCGTTGGTCGCCGATCTGCCACCGCTCCAGCAGGTCTCCCGGCTCACCGGCGGTGTGAGCTACCGAGCAGAGGACGAATCGCAACTCGCCAAGGTGTTCGCCGCCTTGCCGAAGGAGATCGGTGTCCAAAAAGAGCGCGAGGAGATCACGTGGATCTTCGCCCTGCTCGGTGCGCTGCTGGCACTCCTTGCAGCCGCTGCATCGCTGCGCTTCGCCCCGTATCCGTAGTGGCGCGCATCGGGGGCTCGTTGACCTTGGCGGAGCCGGGACTACCGCAGGTGCGTCACGGGCTCGACGCTTTCGCACCTTCGGCGATTCGGCGGATGATCGTCGCGGCCGGATCCGCGGTGACGTTGCGCCAATTGGTTCCTGCCCAGAGGTTGGGCACTTCCGGATCGCCAGCCCTCGTGGCGGCGACGCGGAGCGGCCGCGTGAGATGGTGGATCTCCGGGTAAGCCTCAGGAGCTTGGCCATCGTGGTCGAGCGCGAAGCGGTTGGCCAAGCCGCGGGCGTAGCGTCCGCTGTAGGCCCGGGTCACGATGGTGTTCGTATACCGGTGATCGAGGAGTGCCTGTCTATAGGGCCGTGACGTTCCCGCCTCGGGCGCGCAGAGCAAGGCTGTCCCGATTGCCACACCGATGGCGCCGGCGCGTAGGACCGCGGCGGCGTCCCCGCCGGTCATGATCCCTCCGGCGCCGATCACGGGCAGGTGGGTGGTGTCATGAATCTCGGCCAAGGTCGACAGGAGCGTTCTGTGGTTGGGGGATAGGTCGAGGAAGCTTGCCTGGTGGCCGCCTGCCTCGGTGCCCTGTACGACGAGGAGGTCGGCTCCGGATTCTCCAGCCAGGCGCCCTTCGGCCGCGGACGTGACCGTTACCGCCACCAGGATGCCTGCTCGGTGCAAGCGATCGACGACCTCGGTCGGTGCGCAGCCGAATGTGAAGCTGAGGAGATGGATGGCGGTCAACTCGACGACCTCCAACTTGGCTTCGAAGGCGTCGTCGTCCCAGAGCGGCGTGCCGAGCTCGACTCCGAGCCGTTCGGCATCTGGCCGAATGGCGCTGGCGTAGGCGTCGACCTCTGCTGGGTCCCCGGGTGCGGAGGGCACGAAGAGGTTGACTCCGAAGCGAGCACCTGTGAGGGAGCGCGTGGCGGCGATGACTTCGCGGAGCCCTTCTGCGGTCAGGTAGCCGCCAGCTAGGAATCCAAATCCGCCAGCTTCACTGACCGCCGCGGTGAGAGCGGGAGTGGACGGACCCCCTGCCATGGGTGCCTGGACGATCGGCAGATCGCTTGGAAGATCCATCCCTGAAGTTTCGCTCACGGCACGTTGTTCGATCTTGTGGACCTGTGGCGGCGCGGCCAGGCCATGATCACGGGCGAGGCTCGGGCAACGAACCTCGTAGAGGGAGAGCGATTCCAGTTGGAGACGCTGACGCGCGTTGCCGCATTGCAGAAGAGTCAGTCTCGACTGCGGCAGCCGTTGGCCGCCGCACGATTACGCGGCGGGGGGCTGGTCGATGCGCACCAGATTGCCGGATGGGTCCCGGACGGCGAAATCCCTGGTGCCCCAGAACTGATCTGTCGGCTCCTGCACGATCTCGGCACCTGAGGCGCGAACCCGCTCGAAGGCGGCGCCAAGGTCGTCGGCATGAAGGTGGATGCCGTTCAAAGCCCCTTTGGCGACGAGCGACGTGATTGCTTCGCCGTCCGCCGGGCTACCGGCGAGGTAGTTCGTAAGGACGATCGAGACCTCGGGTTGGCTCGCGGCGCCGACTGTTACCCAGCGGAAACCTTCGTTGGCCACGTCATTTCGTAGCTCGAGGCCAAGCGTGTCGCGGTAGAAGGCCACTGCCGCATCGGGGTCGATGACTTGGACGAAACAGGTTGAAAGGGTGAGATTCATGACCGACACGCTAGGGGGCAAGTGCCCGGCGCGCTTCTCCGATCCTGCTCGATTTTGGCCTCGGGTGGGTGAGGTCCTTTAAACGAGACAACGAGGTGCGCCAAGGTCTCGCGGATTTGTTCGTCGCATCGAACCGCCCGAACCTGCGGTGAACCCGCGCCGTGTGAACTTTATTTTAGAGCGCCAGAGGGGCTTGCCACAAGACCGGGGTCGTGCTGCAAAATCGCAGATCCAGGCCTAGAAACCTTGAAGATTGGAGTGGCGACTTGCGCGAATCTGAGCACGAGGTGCTAATTGCCGGAGGAGGTCCGGCCGGGATGATGCTGGCAGCCGAGCTGGCATTGGCGAACGTCGATGTCGCGATTGTCGAGCGGCGTCCCGATCACCTGCTCATCGGCTCACGCGCCGGCGGATTCCACTCACGCACGATCGAACTGTTGGATCAGCGTGGGGTCGCTGGTCGGTTCTTGGCTGAGGGTCAGGTGGCTCAGGCCGCGATATTCGCCACGGCCGTCCTCGACATGAGCGATTTCCCATCGCGTCACCCCTAATCGCTCGGTATCTGGCAGAACCAGATCGAACGGATCCTGGCCGACTGCATCGCCGAGTTGTCGGTACGGATTTACTACCGATCTGAGGTGACCGGCTTCGCGCAAGACGACAGAGGCGTGAGCGTCCAGCTGACGGATGGTGCGTCGATCCGGGCGCAGTATCTCGTTGGGTGCGATGGCGGTCGCAGCCTGATCCGCAAAGCGGCCGGAATCGACTTCCCTGGATGGGACCCGACTAGGAGCAACCTGATCGCCGAGGTCGAGGTGACCGAGGAGCCGCCGACCGGCATCCGTCACGATGCGATTGGCGTTCACGGCCTCCAGCGACTGGAGGACGGAAAGAGGTTCCGCGTGGTCGTGACTGAGCGGCAGATCGGACCGAGCAGCGAGCCCACGCTGGCCGATCTGAGCGAGGCCCTTACGGCAGTGTACGAAACCGATTTCGGCGTCCACGACCCCACCTGGATTTCCAGATTCACCGACATGACCCGTCAGGCAGCGGTCTACCGCGCGGGTCGGGTCTTGCTGGCTGGGGACGCCGCGCACATCCACTACCCCGCAGGTGGGCAGGGCCTAAGTCTCGGAATGTCGGACGCGGTGAATCTGGGGTGGAAGTTGGCGCAGGTGGTCATGGGGACCTCACCGGAGAGTTTCCTCGACACTTACCAGGCCGAGCGTCACCCGATCGGCGCGCGCGCCCTCAAGCACACGATGGCGCAAGCGGCGCTCCAGCGCCGGGACGATCGCATGGAAGCACTGGTCGATGTGGTGTCGGAGCTGGCGCGCATGGACGAGCCGCGCAAACGGCTCGCCGGAGTCATCTCTGGGCTGGACATTCGTTACGACCTGGGGGAGGGACATCCGCTGCTCGGCCGCCGGATGCCCGATCTCGACCTTGTCGTCGGGAACGGACCGTTGCGGCTGTTCACGTTGCTCCACCACGCCCGGCCGGTCCTTCTCAACCTCGGCGAGCCTGGCAGCTTCGACATCGCGCCATGGGCGGACCGGGTCCAAGTGGTCGACGCAACTTACGACGGTGCGTGGGAACTCCCAGTACTTGGCGAGGTCACTGCTCCCTGTGCAGTGTTGATTCGGCCCGATGGATATGTCGCTTGGGTGGGAGCGGGTACCGATCGCGGGCTCGTTGACTCGCTGACGAGGTGGTTCGGATCAGGACGCGAGGCTGCGTGAGCCCCCAGGGTCGCCGTCGGTGCTTGGCGCGACTGACCGATTCCGCTAGTCGCGTCATAGATCGAGGCGACGGAGCTTCAACCGTTGGTGTGGACTTCCAGAGGCTCCTCATCCAGGAAGGCCGAAACGACTGACACCGCGCGTGGGTCTTGTCGAAGGAACGGATGACCCCCCTCGAAGAACTCAAGCCGAGCATCTGGAATCCGTTCGGCGAGTACTCGAGCGTTGTCCGGCGGTGCCTGCCCGTCGTATCGGCCTCCGGCGACAAGCACTGGACAGCGGATCTTGTCGAGCCGGTCGTAGGTGTCATGTAGCGAGCGCGCCCCGAGTTGGAGTTTCGCGCCTTCGCTCGGCGACGCTGGAGAAACCAGACGCGCGAGCGCTTCGTCGCGGAGCGGGTCGACGAAGCTCGGGTCGGCCCAGCGGACGTCGGTGATCGCGAGTCGTTCCTCGAAGCTCAGGTTCTGCTCGGGAAGGAGATGGAGCGGGTACGACGACCCGCCGGCCCCCCCGCTCGAGGTACAGCAAAGGACGAGACGCTCAACCCGATCAGGATGTCGAAGCGCAAGCTCTTGGGCGACCATCCCGCCGAAGGAGACGCCGACGACGAAGCCAGATGAGATCTCCAAGGTGTCGAGCAAATAAGCGGCGTCGTCGGCGTAATCGGCCATCGAGTACGGCCCTTTCGGCTGATCGCTCCGGCCGAGTCCGCGTTGATCAAAGCAGATCGTGTCGCGACGATCAGCGAACGCGTAGTCGAATCCGCTCGGCGGGATGCGGAGATCTGCACCAGTCCCGCTAATGAACATGAGCGATGGCCCCGAGCCGCGTCGCTCGTAGTAGAGATGAACTCCGTTGCGCTCAAACCATGCCATCGCCAACGTACCGTACGGGGTCGGCGAGCCTTTCGCTCGCGCCACCGTCCTATCGGACTCAGTCGTCCACGTGACGGCCACGTGAGGTATCGCGCTGGGGGTGATGTGTCTCGCCCCGCGCGAGCATGGCGACGAGTTGATCGATGCGGCGAAGGCGGGTCTCGACGCTCGTCGCCGTGGCGACGCGATAAAGCACCGCGTAGCGATTGGCAGCGTTTAGATGGTCAAAGTTTTCCTTCGCGGCATCATTCGTGCCGAGCGCTGACGCGAGATCGGTCGGAACTTCGATTTCAGCCTGTCCTTCGTAAGCGCGATCCCAGCTGCCGTTGGCCTTCGCTCGCTCGACTGCGGCAAGCCCACCGCGTTGCATGCGACCCTCCTCGTTTAGGCGCTGTGCGAGCGAGACATTGCGCTTGGACCACGCACCGGCGGCTCGTCGCGGTGTGAACCTCCTGCGGAAGGTTCGGTCGTCACCTTTGGCGAGTTTTCCGTCGACCCATCCGAAGCACAACGCTTCTTCGAGGGCCTCGTCGTAGGTCAGGCTCGTGGGGTCGGTCGTACCCTTTTTGGCGAGCACCAGCCATACTCCGGTCGCGTTATCGCTGTTCTTTGCGAGCCAGCGCGACCACGCCCGCGCGTTCGCGACGGTCAGGACCGGAGCATCATCTGGCACAGATCCCAGTGTGCCACCGCTACGGCCCAACTCCCACAGCGGGTCGCTTTCACCAGTTTGAGTCGTTCTCGCTGCTTCACTCTCGGATCTCGCTGAGTTACCTGAGGCCGACTGGTCCCACCGTCGAGTCGCTCGTTGTGGATCTATTATCGGCTTCGACTTGAGGAGGTCCACGTGCCGACCGAAGTGCGTATTTATACGATGAAGCCAGGAAAACTTGACGACTTTATCGAGATCTTCACGAAGAACATCATGCCGACCAGTGCGAGATTCGGCATCAGGATTCACGCAGCTTGGCGAAATCGCGCTGCGAACGAGTTCGTATGGGTTCGCTCGTACGACGACGAGAAAATACTCGAGCGATATTCGAATTCGCCTGAGCGAGCTGAATACACACCGAAGACACAAGCGTGTATCGACTCGATGGCAGTGCGCACCGTCGAGAGCGTCGTCGGGGACCTGCCGGTCGCGAACTCCTAAGCGCGGCGGGTCGTTCGTAACACGGTGAACGGTCCGGGCTCGCGACGGTCTCGAAACGACTTGTTTGGTCGAGATCGTCGCGCGACGAGCGTCGAACGCTCTCGAGGTGAACGTGCTATTTGAAAGCGCCGGACGCTCGATAGTCCGACCCAACGTCGGTCGCTTTCGCGGAGCGAGCAGTCGGTGAGGTGCCGGTGCCATAGAGTCGGGAAATGAGCCGAACGAGCGCGGGGTTCGTAGCGCGCTCGGAGCTCGAAGGCACGACGGGAGTTGTCGTCGCAATCGACGTACTCCGTGCATTCACAACTGCGGTGTACGCGTTCGACAACGGTGCCCAAGAAGTCCGGCTCGTAGGTGGCGTGGAGGAGGCGATCGCGCTCAAAGGTGTGATCTCCGGAGCGCTCGTGATGGGCGAAGATCACGGCCTTCAGCCGAAGGGCTTCGATCTGTCGAACTCGCCCGTAGCGGTCTCGAAGGCGGACCCTTCCGGCAAGACCCTTATCCAGCGCACCTCTGCTGGAACGCAGGGCGTTATCGCGGCGAGGGGAGCGGAGCGGCTCTTTGCCGCGAGCTTGGTCTGTGCGAGCGCGACGGCGACTTCGGTGAACCATGCAGCGCTCGGCGCACCCACCTACGTAATCACCGGTCGCTTCCAGGACAGACCCGCCGGCGGCGAGGACGACCTCATCACCGCCGAGTACATCGAATGCATCCGAACCGGACGTGAAGCCGATCACCTCGGGGTCGCAGAAGCCGTGGGCGAATACCTCCGAAGCCAGGCGGACGTTGGCGTTAGGCCCGGACCACGTAGACCCTGCCGACGTCGAGTTTGCGACAGACGTCGACCGCTTCGATTTCGCGATGGAGGTCGAGCGCGTTGGCGAACGACTGCGGCTGGTTCGTCGAGAGGTCCCTAATTAGGAGTCCTCGATCGCTCGGTCCATGCGGTCCAGCCGGTGGCAGGGTTCGACAAGGATGAGCGGGGTGGGGCCGCGAATCACGGCAGTGGTGTTTGATCTGCTGTACACGCTCGTGCATCCGGGGACCTATCCCGGTGGGTGCAACCGCGAGGGCTGGTTGGCCGACATCTTGGGCGTCGACGCTGCGGTGCTCGATGCCCGCTGGGCGGCCTTCGAACCGATCCTTGAGTCTGGTCGCGCTCTGCGCGGAGCCAATGGGCTCGAACCGGAACTGACTTGGGTACTCGAAGTGGCCGCGGACCTAGGAGTAACACCGACGGCAAGCGACATGGGCCGAATCAAGGAGGGCTGGGACCTCACTCGGCGGGCGGCGTTGCTCGACCCACCACCGCCGGTGATGTCGACACTTCGCGAGCTGCAAAGACGCAACATTCCAGTCGGAGTTCTCAGCAACACGCATGCCCTCGAACTACGGGCCTGGCGCGAGTCCCCGCTGGCCTCCCTCGTAGACGTGGTGGCGCTTTCGCACGAAATCGGGGCTTGCAAGCCCGACCAAGCGGCGTACGCATGGGTGCTCAGTCAGCTCGATGTGACGGCGGAGGCCGCTGCCTACGTTGGTGACGGCAGCAATGATGAACTCGAGGGAGCAAAGAGAGCTGGCTTCTCGCTGGTCGTCTTGGTTGAGGAAGCGCTAGCCCGATCGGCCCCAGAGGACCTGCCCCGTTATCGGGCGCAGGCCGATACCTCGGTCGCTTCACTCGACGACCTCGTCGAACTCCTCTGTTCCTGACTGGGGCAGTCCGCGTGGAGAGAAGCGAGGGGTCGTGCGGTCGCTTTACATCGTGGAGTGTGGTAATCCGAATAGGGCATGCGCTCGTAAGGAGGCTCAATGACGACGACTTCACGCGCCGTGATCGCTCGAGGTGACGGAGCGCCGGTAACAATTGAGGCGGTACTTGTTCCCGATCCGGGGCCCCACGACGCCGTCGTGCGCGTCGTTGCCTGCGGCGTGTGCCACTCCGATCTCGGCGTGGTGCGTCGTCCGCACGCAGACGGGTTGCCCGTGGCACTCGGGCATGAGACCGCGGGCATCGTCGAACTCGTGGGCGACGAGGTGACGTCGGTAGCGCCGGGCGACTCGGTGATCGTCGCCTGGCGCGCGCCGTGTGGTGTGTGCGAGCCCTGCCGACGTGGCTCCCCGTCGATGTGCGAATCGTCGCTCGTGGGTTCGAAGCCCGCAGTGCTAGCTGATGGCACGATCGTCAACCGGATGCTCGGCATCGGCGGCTTCGCGGATCGGGTTCTCGTCGCTGCGGCGCAGTGCGTGAAGTACGACCCGGCCATTCGCGCCGAGGCTGCGGCCCTTATCGGATGCGGAGTCATGACCGGCTTCGGCGCCACCGCGATCTCGGCCCCTGTGCGGCCGGGCGACTCTGTCGCGGTGTTCGGTTGCGGCGGCGTAGGCGATGCCGCGATCGCCGGCGCACACTTCGCTGGCGCCTCGATGATCATCGCGGTGGATGTGAATCCGGTAAAGCTCGAGTGGGCGAAGCGCTTCGGCGCCACCCACTTCATCGATGCGTCCTCGACCGACGCGGTCCAGGCAGTCCTCGCTCTGACCGGCGGACGCGGGGTTGACGTCGCCGTCGAAGCGGTGGGAACCCCTGCGGCGTTTCTCGCCGCGTTTCAAGCGCACAGCCGAACGGGCATGCTTGTGCAGGTCGGAGTGCCCGACCCCGACGCCGAGATCACGTTGTCGCTGACACAGCTCTTCCGCTCAGGTCCGATACGGTCCTCGTGGTACGGGGACTGCATTCCCACCCGTGACTTTCCCGTCCTCCTCGACCTCTACGGCCAGGGCCGACTCGATCTCGACGCGTTCATCACCGAGACGATCGCCCTCGAGGGCGTACCGGGGGCCTTTGAGAAGATTGAGGCTGGAACGGTGCTGCGCTCGGTCGTCGTGATCTAACTCGCGAGCCGAGGCGATGACGGCACGACGGCCGCGATGTCCCAGAGATCGTGCCAGGCGACTTGGGTAGTGCTTGATCGGGTGCTACGAGATCGGTAACTCGGGCTCGATCGTGGCCCTTGGTCGCCTACTTCGACGAGGTCGTGGCGTTCGCTGCGGCCTAGGACTTCCGCTGGTGGAGCGCTTGTGGTTGGCATCGCACGCGGTCACCCAGAATTTGCTCCTCTCGGGGACTAGCGGTCGGCGACATTGTCAATGAGTGTGCAAGCGAATAGGGAAAGTTTTCGCTTGAATCAGCGGTCGAATGCGGTCAAGCTGGTCATTAGTCACTCGGGCACGGCAGACTCCGGACTCGAGGAAGGCATTGACCAGGTAGATCGCGTACGGGCCACTCTTGCCCGAACGTGGTCGTTTGAACGGAGGGGGAAACTGATGGCAAAACTCGTGGGCGTGTTGAACACAAGTCACGTATGGATCGACCGGCCGGCCGAGGCATGGGACAAGGTCCGGCAGAGCCGAAGCCTCAGGGACGATGTTCCTCAGGACACCGAGGCCGAAAGGATCGAGAAGGCGAAGCGTGTGCTCGCCGCCAAGGAGACGTTGAAGGCGAAGCTCGCTGAGATGAAGCCGGACGTACTGATGATCTTCGGTGCTGACCAGAATGAGAACTTTCCATCGCCAAGCCTGCGCGTCATGCCGCCGATCACGATCTACGCGGGCGCAGAGTTCAGCGGTCGCCGCTACCACGACCAGGACCGCAGCGTGCCGCTACCCGAAGGCGTTAAGGAGATCGATGGCCAGCAGAAGGTATCGGGACACCCCGACATGGCCAAGGCGCTGCTATACGGTCTTTACGAAGAGGGCTTCGATGCCGCGTACTCATTGGAGCTGCCGAACCCTGAAGTTGGGATCGGTCACGCGTGGATGAACCCGCTCGGGTATTTCACCGACTACTCGATCCCGACGATTCCGATCGTTCTCAACTCCATCTATGCGCCATGCCTCACCGGGTCGAGAGCCATCGCTCTCGGACATGCACTGCGCAAGATTGTCGAGGCGTACCCGGAGGACCTCCGTGTCGTCTCAATCGGCTCGGGCGGGTTGTGGCACACGCCGGGCGAGTCCGACGCCTGGCTCAACGAGGATTTCGACAAGGTCGGGATGAAGCACCTGGAAGCGGGTGACATCAGCGGATGGGCAGCGCACTTTGACGCCTACGTGGTGCCCTCCGACGACAAGAGCCAAGCTTTCGACGTGCCGAGCCATGGGGCAAGCGGCTTGCTCCCCTTGATGCCTGGGCCCCAAGGCGGGACGCGCGAAGAACTCGACTGGATTGCCGCGTCCTCGATGGCTGAAGGAAGCCCGTTCACCGTGGTCGACATGATCAATATCTATTCGTCCCCGATCGATTGCGCGTTTGCCTACTGCAGTTCGGTGAAGTAGTCGAGGTTTCCTGACAGCGAGGTTGAGCCGGTTCGTGTGACCCCGCGAGATGCCCACGTAGCGAGTGTGGGCGGCGACCCCCGACGTGCCCCGAATGGCGAGCGGTCCCCCGAAAGTATGGACTGCGTGCGCGTGAGGGGCGCGACGAGGGTCGTGTCCGGAGCGCCGGTCAGGCGTAAAAGGTATAACCGAAGCCGTTCAAAGCGCTTTGCTCGGTACGGCGTGGACAACGCGTTGCTCAGCAGATCATGAGCTTGAGGTCACATGCTTTTCTCGCTCGAGCTCCAAGGCGTCGAGAAGCAGTTATACAGCGCTGTGGCTTCGCTTCACGTGACTGGCCTGAAGGCCCGACATGACTCGATGCTGTCCGTCAGCGGTTAGCACGTACGTCTGTAGCGCCGGAGTGGCGATCGATTCTCGAATCGACGGATTCGTCATGTTGTCGCCGAAGGTGAAACCGGATACGTCCTGCCATGGAATCTCGTAAGTCCGGAGCCAGTTGCGGACGGTGATGCCGTCGTTGGAACGCTCAACGCCCGTTCCCGTAAGGAACAACCAAATCCATCCGAGAGCAAAAATGGCCGTCCCTACGAACACCAGGCCGCCTAGCTCGAACTCGAGGTACATGCTTCGTCCGCGAACAGTAAGCATCACGGCCTCGGTCAGGAGCAGGCAAAGGTCAATGGCCGAGAGTGGCAAGGCAGCTTTCGCGATCGTCTGACTTTGCAGCGTCGTGCCTGTCTTTCGCCAGCTCATAATGCGACGAGTCCTTGTCGGTCGGCCATCGGCTAATAGCTACGGCGCACTTTTGAAAGGCTTGACCGGAAATGTCGCGAATCGCGTAGAGGGCGGCCATCGCAGGCGTATCTGGCAAAGGCCCCATCGGCATAGAAACCGGTGCCGGCGTCTGCTCGGCGAATCGCGGCTCGGACTCTACTGACCTACTCGCCCGTCGATTCGCTCGCGCAGTAGATCGGTATGGCCACCGTGGCGAGCGTATTCCTCGATCATGTGCACGAGTACCTCGCGCACTGAGATCTCGACCCTTTCTGTCGCGGGATCCGGCCTCTTGGACCATCGATTTTTGAGCGGCACGGTTGTCCCGAGGTCCTCGAAGCCACCGACACAGAGCTCGGCGTAAACGATCTCCTCGCGCCATGCCGCCCAGGCTTCATCGAGTTGCAGGATTTGCGATCGCGCCGTTGAAGTCACCGTCACGGTCATCAGGTGTGCGGTAGCGGCGTGGTGCATCCTCGGCCGCAAGGACCTGGCGAAACCAGTACCGCTCGACGTCAGGCATGTGACGAACGAGCCCGAGCAGCGACAGGTTCGAGGGTGGCACGGAGCGACGAGCCAGCTGCTCCGCGTCGAGACCTTGACATTTGAGTTCGAGGGTCTGCCGGTAGGCGGTTAGGAATTCGATAAGCGTGGCTCGCTCTCCATCCGAAGGAACCTGGTTGCGCGGGTCTTCCTCCGGCGCCACGAATAGGTTGGACCATCCGAAGCGGCGCTCCGTAATAAATCCGGCATCAGGGCTTGCGTCGTCGCTGGTCACTGCGCCAGTCTCGCCGATGGCCCTCACCCACCGTCCGGCGTCACGGGCTATCTCGTTCACGAGAGCGAGTCCTCAGCCCTCTTCTAGTCGCGTGGATCTCGAGATTCGCACAATCGCGTCGATAGCGCTGCATCGGTATCTAGATCCGACGTGTGGCTGTTTGGTGACCGAGGTAGCACCAAGCCGACCTACAGGTGGCCGTCGTCGTCACCGCGAATCTGTCTTGTCACTCCCGCTCGAGCCTTTGTAGTCCTCGCTCAGGCGTCCATGACTCAATGACGAGCTTGCTGGCGTCAGAGTTGAGTCCGGTGATCACCACCTCGGTTATGTCAGCGACGAACAGCGTTCCGTCCGATTGTTCGCTCGCTCCGTCGACGGTCGTTGCGCTAGCCGGAGTTGCTCGACCGGCGATCTTGGCCTCGCCCGGCCAACCGCTTTCCTTTTCTTCCTCAGGGTGGAAGGTAGGGCCGTGCAGGGCAAAGCGGGGATCCCGCGCGAGGTCCGCACCCTTGCGAGCACCGGTCATCGAACCGAATCGGAGGGCTCCGTCTACGAACTCGCACTCAATTCCCGAAACGCGTGGCGACCCGTCGGCGCGCAACGTCGCGATCGTCTTATGACGACCGGCGTCGAACAGGCGCCGCACTCGCTCGGCGAACTCTGGCTCCGCGTCCTCGATTTCCATCCACCCTGGCACAGTGGCGCAGCGTAGTGAATCTCCGACACCTGTAGCGCACCGCCTCGAAGGCATCATTCAAGTTGTATCTAGCCGGCGGCGGGTTCAGGTATGAGTGGCTCTGAGCCGTTCATAAGCCCACGGATCATGTGGCCCGTCGCTTCTACTCGTGAATCTCCCCCGCGAGGTGGCCGCTACGTGGGTCAAGAGCGGGAACTTCGCTTCAGTTGTGAGTCGGTCTCTCCGGCACGGCGGCGAGGCGCGACCTGGGCGCGAAGAGCGGCTACTCGATGCCTTCGATAATCCGGAGGTCGCGCGAAGCTCCATCACCGAGTGCTGCAAGGGCTCCTTGGTACCCGGCGCTGTCGTGGGCCGCGTGCGCCGCCTCGACACTCGGGAATTCGATCAGCACGGTGCGCTCGATCTTTCCGTTTTCAAACGCGTAGGCCGCATTGCCGCGCGCGAGGAACCGTCCGCCAGCCGCCTCGATCGCGGGACCTGCGAGCGCCGCGTACGCTGCCAGCTTCTCGGGATCGTGCACCGCCGAGTACAAGTTGACCCAGTAGGCCTTTGCCATATCTGCTCCTCGTCCGCACCGATTGGTCCTGCCAGGGTGCCATAAACGCTCCGCGGCCGCCAGTGATTTGGTGTCCGCCGCCGCTAGTGGGCTTGGCTCAGATCCGCTGCGGCCGGCCGCAATCGAAACCGATGGGGCGCCTGCACGGCCGGACCATCTCCTAGCGCAAGATGGTCCGGGCGAGTCGCGTGCTACCGCGCAGGTCTGGCGCCTAAGCCGGGTTGTGCGCGGAACACCTGACGCCGGGGCGCCTCAGTGGAAGCTGCCGACGATGACGGTAAGAACCTGAAAAATCGCCGACCCAGTCCGTTGGTCCGGAGAGGTTGCCAGGCGTCATCCTCTCGGAGAGATGGGATGGCAGACCAGTGACGGCGTAGCGTCGAGCCCATGGTCGCCGTTCGTTCCTTGGGGGTGTTCTGTGGCTCCTCGCTAGGAGATGCTCGTCACCAGGCAGTTGTTCGTCAACTCGCCGGGATTCTTGCCGAGCGACAGATCGAGGTCGTCTACGGCGGAGGAAACGTTGGCCTAATGAGGATTCTCGCCGGGGAGTGCCTCCGAAACGGCGGGGAAGTGATCGGTGTCATCCCGGTGGGACTGTTCACCCGCGAGGTCGCGCACCGAGGCCTCACAAGATTGCACGAGGTCGGTTCAATGCATGAACGTAAGCGTCTCATGTACGACTTGTCCGACGCGTTCGTCGCACTACCGGGTGGTCTTGGCACCCTGGAAGAGTTGGCGGAAGTCGTCACCTGGACCCAACTTGGCTTGCACGGAAAGCCGATGGTGCTCTTGAACACCGACGGCTTTTGGGATCCCCTCCTCGCCCAATTGGACCGCATGGTCGACGAAGGGTTTCTCAAGGCGGCGAACCGTGAACTCGTTCAAGCCTGTTCTGCTCCTGAGCTGGTTCTGCCTAGCCTTGAGGCCGCCGAAGTAACCGCCGTGGCGAAGTGGATTACTCCCGACGAGCGGTAGGAGAGAAGCGCCCAGTCGGTGTCGCTCGCTCGGTGAGACGCGTCGCTAAGTCGCGCTTGCATCAGTTCACGTTGGCCTGGCCGTGGCCTGGACTAATGCTGTGATCTAGACGGAGCGCAAGACTCCTCTAGGAGCCGAGAACGGAGCGGGCCCTAGCCATCACGTGCGTGGCGATCGCGTCTGACCAGGCTTTCGAGAACTGTGTATTGATACTGAGGAACGACAAGTAGACCTCTGCTCGGCCTTGGACATAGAAGTAGCTGTCGTCGACGAGCGGACCGGACAACCCGAGACCGGTTACGACAAAACGGAGATCGAGCCCTCCACGACCGGTACCTAGGCGTGGAATCGAGGGACCGGTCGCTGCTGTGACCTTGCCAGTTCCCGCGACGCCCAAGCCGGCGGCAAGATAGTTGGACAAACAGGTGAGCGCCACACTGGTAGCGAATGCGGAGAGGTCGTTCGAGGCTTGCGTGGCGCTCTTGAGCATCACGACCTCGGAGCTGACCGACGGCTGAACGCCGGATGAACCCTTCTCGGCAAAGTCAGA
>DATCDR010000049.1:0-14516 GCA_036510575.1 Acidimicrobiales bacterium
ATCGTTCCCCGACGTTGTGCCCGAGCGACGCCACACTTTGGCGCGGACTTCGGCCACCGCCGCCTTCAAGCCTTCTCGGGTCTCGGGCGTGATCTCGTGAAAGGTCCTCCACACCGTCGAGTCCGAAGGGACGAAGCCGAAGAGCGTCTCTTCGGATCGCAGATACTCGATGTCCGCGCAACTCTCGCCACCACCGGCGATCACCGCCATCTGCTGGACGAGCACCTTGCCGCGGTCGTGTAGCGGGAACCGTTCGCTGTGCGCAGGGATGCGCGACGAGAGCGAATGACCGAGCCCCAAGCGGTCGGCGAAAGAACAAAGAGCGTGCAGTCCCACGTGGGCCACAACACCGCTCCCACCGGGTTCCACAACAACGGCACGCGCGCTGGTAGTTTCCATCTTGGAAGTGGCCCTTCTTGTTGGGGACTGTTGCCTTGGCAGACATCAGTCTTCCCTGCAAGAAGGGCTTTTCCGCGGATACGCGCCGGTCAGCTCACGAGGACTCGTGAAAGATCACGGCTAATCGGCGAGACGCTAAATGCCTTCGGCCACACGAGGATTTCGTACGACCCGACATTGAACTTCTCGCTTGGCTGACCGAACGTGTCGACGCCAATTGTGGCGGTGACGTTTCCCCATGGCCGATCGAGGTCAAACACGAGAAACCTGAAGTGAACGGCCTTATACCAACTCGCGTCCGACTGGCGGTTGTAACGAACGAGATGAGACGCGCCATTCGAAATCACCGGCCTAACGGCAACTTTTCCGCCTGTAACCACGGTGACGAGCGACGAGCTCCAATAGTCGCCGACTCCGCTCGTTAAACGATGTGACTCGAGAAAATTGCCAAGCGCATTCGCTGGTTGAGGAGCGGGTGCAGGAGTGAGCAGCTCGCCTCCATATCCGACGACGCCGACTGCAGCCAGCACGATAGAGGCGACAAGCAGCACGTTCACGACGCGGCTGTCGTTTACGCGACAAAGCATGTTCATCACGGGCAGCTGAAGTGGTCAGCGGTCTAGAGAGGGGTGCGCAGATAACTCCAGAACGATTATGCGCTCAACACAGAGACGCTGAGAGTTGCTGTAGGCGCCGTTCTGTCGCGTCTCGAGAATAACCAATCTCGGGCAGCGCTTGGGTCCCGTTCCGCTGGTCGACGCGTCTCACCGACCGGACCTGATGGCGGCAGCCTTGTCGGTGGTAGCCGTCTTCGTCGCGGCGCACGAGAACCGGATCGTCGGGTGTTCGGCCAACGTCGTTGGAGGGCCACGGCGGAAGACATTCCCGTACGGGCCGGACATCTGGGTGTAGTGGGTGTCGAAGTAACGGGAGAGAGGCGGAGTCCACGGGATTCGGGTTGCGCAAACTCCCGAGAGCACGACGTAGTCGGCCACCTCGAAGGCGGAACGCCAAATCGCGACAAGCTTCGGGTCTTTGTACGTCGGGTCGTCGGCGTAGGCAATTCCTGTCCTCACCGACACCGGGTGTAGGGGATCGATCGAGAGCCACATGCCCGTCGTATCGACGATTGCCGGGCACCCGGGGGGTCCGATATCAGACCGTCCCGCAGAGACGAGGAGACTTTCCGCGTCAGAGATCGTGCACGCTCCCGGAGGCACCATCGCCGCGATGGCGGGGCCCACGTCGCCGAACTTGTCCATGATCGTCTTTTGGCTCGCCGTTGAGGGTAGGTCTGCGCCGACGACGCCGGCGCAGATGAGCGCGATCGTGCCCACGGTCAGGATCTGCCACACTGCACCCTGGCGAGTGAGAGCGAGCCTCTTGGCTGTGGTGCGGACACCTCTAGCGGCCAGGCCCACTCCCGCGCCGAGCGCGAGAGCGAGGAACGGGGCGGAGAAGTACGCATAGTGGTCGTAGTAGACGGATGGGATGAGACAGATCGCGACGCCCAGGATCGCCGATGCGACGATGAACCAGGCGAACGGTCTTCGCTCGGACCTCCAGCCGAGGCGGACAGCAAGAATCGCGATCACTCCGGCGATGCCTCCGCTGGCAGCCCACGTCGGCCCAGCGCCCGCCGGGAGCGATGGGATCGGCCCATTGAGAGACACGGCCTCGAGCCCGGGAGAGGCGTACGCGAGTCCAGTCACGGCAAACAGCCGATTGAGGAACGGCGTCGGAGTCTGCGTCGACCGGTTCAGTTGTGTCGAGATCACGTCGTGGATGAACCCACTCGGCGCCATGATGAGGAACGGCAATACGAACACGGCGAGCGACACAGAGATCCCTTCCGCGAAACGGATCGCCTCCTTGCGGTAGGAGAAGGCGAGAATTGCGAAGATGACGAGGATCGGCGCGATTGCGAAGACCTTCACCGATCCCGCAAGACCGAAGAAGAGGCCGCCGACCAGGCACCGGCGAGACGAGGCAATCTCGTCACTGGCGAAGACGAAGCACGCCCCGATCAGGCAGAAGAGCACGCAATACGGTTCGAGTAGGAAGGTGTGGCCGGCGGTGTACGCAGTCGGGAATACCGCGAGTGCGAGCCCCCCGATGGCCATGGCCAACAGTCCGCGGCGGCGAAGGAGGTAGCCAACCAGTGCTGCGTTCGCCCCGGCGACGATCGCGGTGAAGATGCGGGCCGCGCCGAGGGCATGCCTTCCCCCAACTAGATGGCTGAGGGCCGCGAACGGTGAAAGCACGACCGTGATGCCCGGTGGCTGGACCAAGACAAAGTCCTTGTACGGGAAGACCCCGGCGATGAGCCGCTGGGCCGCGGCGAAATAGACACCGTCGTCGTACTCGGTGAGACCGTAAAGCCCGTGAGGTTGAGCGAGGTCAAGGGCGACAGGGAGGATGCCGACGCAGAAGATCAGCCCGAGGACTACGCCGATGGGAACCTGGCGATGCCAGGGACGAAGCGCCACTCTCGCCTGGTCCACCGTCACGGCGGAAACCTAGCAATTGGCCTTCGCCGCCAGCGACCGACAATCCCGCCCGATGAGACCGTCGATACCTCGGCCACGCGATCGGCGCACGTTCTTTCGCCATCGCCTCGTGGCGCGATCGTCACCCGGCTGCCACGCGATTCCCAGGCTCAGATCAGAATGGACGCGCAGACTGAGTGTATGTCCAATCAATCGAAGCCGAGCCCGCAGGATGACCAATCGTCTCGAGCGGTTAGTTCGAAGAACGACGTCGATGAAAGTCGTGAGGCGCTCCAAGCCAGTGACTCCGCGCTCCCAGGGAGGACTTATACCGTTTCCGGCCTTCTCCAGTTGCACGTGCCCCAGAAAAGTCTCGGCAGCTACGTGAAGGTCGGGTGAGAATCGAGGGACATGACGGCAACGTGGTGACTTTGCGGGCTGTTGTGGGCCGAGGACGTGACCTTCTCCTGTAAGCCGATACCCCCGAGGCTTGCGACGTCCAGGTTGTGATGCCGTCAGGCCTCATTGCAGGTAGAAGCACATGGGCTTGCCCGGGTCGCTGTGCGTGTCGTGGCTTCGTCGTTGGGGATGGACCGTCACCGACTGTGACGTGTGCCCGGATCACGTGCTAGCCGCGACGCAGTCTGACGAACAAACCCAAAAGGTGATCCACTTCGCCTAATTCACGAGTGCGTGCCGGGACGACCTTCTTCCCGAGGCCACACCCCCTGCGAGCGGTTGCCTTCGATCTGAAGAGTTTCTTCAACGTCGTCAGAATGCTGTGCCCGCTGACTCCTTCGAGTTCCTGGCTGACCGTCCGGCCACGGGCGGCCTCGATGTCGTACGACCAACCGCGTCGAAGGCGCTCCGGATACCGGGTTCGTTGCTTCGTCAGGCCGGAAAGCCATCGCCCTCAGCAAGTCGTCGTCGACCGTGTTGCGTCACGGCCAGTTCGATCGAGGCACTCCCTAGAGATCCTTGGTTCTGTCTCTGCCGAAAATTCGAGCCAAGTTCACGCGGGTTCGAGGTGAGCGCGCGCAGAGTATTCCTCCACGAATCGCTCCGTCGTGCGCAGGGTTGGTTGGAGGTTGAGGGGAGCCTGCAGGCCCTACGCTCAGTCCAGCGGTTGCTCGCCGGCGTACCAGCAGCCGGTTGCTACGGTTGGCCATGGCTTGGCTCGCAAGTGCGCCAAGGGCCGATGGCCCGCCGCACGCTTGGGGCCGGCTCTCGCACGGTGATCGAGTCGGCGTCACGCTTCTTCTCAGTGCGGCGGTCATCTTGTACGTTCCGCTCTCGATTGCCGGGCACCCGCTCGTGCCGGGTGACGATCTCACGCAGAACTACCCGCTGCGCGTTCTCACGGGGTCATTGATCAGCGATGGGCACTTTCCGACGTGGGACCCGTTCATCTGGAGCGGAACGCCACTGCTCGCGGGTTGGAATGCGGGGTCGCTCTACCCGGGCACCTGGCTGTTCGCTCTGCTTCCTGGAGTCGCGGCGTGGACACTGAACCTCGTGCTGCTGTCGGCGACCGCCGGGCTCGGGGTCTACGTGCTGCTTCGGATTCTTCGATGTGGACCGCTGGGCGCGACGCTCGGCGCTCTCTGCTTTACCTACACCGGATTCATCTCGGGCCAGCTCGTTCACATCGGTCTGGTTCAAGGAGCTGCATACCTGGCGTGGATGCTGGTCGCGGTCGAGCTGCTCGCGAGGGCCTCCACGATTCGAGCAGCCATGTTGCCCGTGCTGCTGCTCGCGGCCTCTGCGGCGCTCTGTGCGCTCGCCGGAGAGCCCCGAGCGATCTCGTCGGCCGTCATCGTGGTCTGGATTTACCTGGCTCTTCGACTTCTTGGCCTGGGATGGCGGCGCGGGTTTCGCCTAGCTGCGGTCACGGCGACTGGGGTGGTGCTGGGGATGGGCATCGGAGCGGCCCAGTGGCTGCCAGGTTTGGCCTTTGTGGCGCGCTCGCAACGAACCCTCGACGCGTATCAATCCTTCGGAGCTGGTTCGTTTAGGTGGAGCGCCCTTGCGCAGAGCCTTCTCGTTCCCTTTCTCCTCGGCGGCAACACGAACCTCGGCCTTCCGATTTACGTTGGCGGCTACAACCTCGCGGAGGTCACCGTCGGCGTCGGCCTCCTTCCGCTCGTAGCGGCGTGTGCGTACCTACCGCGCCTCGGGGCGAGCGGGCTGGTGTCGCTCGGGCGCTTGGGCGGGGGTCGAGATCGCGTTCGGGCTCGCGTCGCGAATGATCCTTCGCGTCCATCTCGCCGGGCTCTCGCCGTCTGGTACGTCATGGGACTTGTCGGCATGCTGCTTACGCTTGGCACGACGACGCCGCTCGGCCGCATCTTGAGCCAGATCCCGCTCTTTGGGGGACAGCGCCTTCAGAACCGAAACGCGGTCATCTTCGATCTCGCACTTGCTGTGTTCCTGGGATTCTTCGTCGATGATCTGGTGGGGCTGCGTCGCGATGCCGATCACCGAGCCGAGCAGTCGCTGCCTCTCCTTGAAACCCTTCCTCGTCGCCTGCTCGCGGCCTTGCCGGTCGTCGGTTGTCTTGGATTCGTCGCAGTTGCGTATCTAGATCCGATCGGCTTGCAACTTCGTCTCGGCGTCACGAATCCGGCTGAGGACCTGTTCAAACGTCTTACCCCGTACCTCGGTGTGACCGTGGCATTGGCATTCGCCATTGGCTGTTTTGCCTTCGCAGCGCACCGCTTGACACACGCGTCGCGAGTAGTCCTGGTGGTGGTGCTCGCGGGAGCAGATCTTGGCGTTTACGTCGCGAATGCGTCGTACGCGACCGCCCCGAGCGCGGTCCTCGCGGGGTCGACGACAGTCAGTAGACATCTGGCGCAATTGAGCGAGGGCGGTCGCTTCGCGCTCTACGACCCTCTCGACATCGGGGCAACGCAAGGCCAATCGTCATCCGAACTCGGCAAGCCCGACGTGAACGTGTTGCGTGCGATCCCAAGTGTCCAAGGCTACGGCTCGATCCTCTCTGGTCTTTATCAAGACGATACGAACACCCACTCCCTCGGAGATCTCAACCCTGCAGTACTGAGAAACGGCCTTGCGACCGAACTCGACCTTCGTGTCTTTCTCACGTTGCCCGTCTACCTCGAAGAGGGACTCCCGCCGAACAGCTCGATCCCGATCGCAGGCGTGGTGCGCAGGGCAGCGAGCGGCTCCCGTTCGGCCGTAGCGACTCCAGCGCCGGCTCCGCTCGCGAGTGGTCCCTGGGTGGTGGACCCGTCGTCTCGGAAAGAATGGCTGCTCCCATCGGTTTCGGTGGTTAGGCGAGTGACCGTCGTCGTCAACGACACCAGCGGGCCGACGCCGCGCGTGCTTGATGTCGCCCTTGAGCGTCCGGGCCAGGCAGCGCACTTCACCGCCGTGCCCGTAGCTGAGGGAAAGGCGGTATTTGTGTCGCCGTCCCCACAATCGGCGGAGGTGGTCGTCATCGGTGACCCTGGCAGTGGCGCCGTCACGGTAGGCGCGGTGGTCGTGGTAACGAAGAGCCCTGACAACCGGCTCCTACTTGACGGCTCGCTCCAGGGTTCGCTCGCGTCCCCCCAGTGGGTCTACGACGGGCATCTTGGGCCGTACACGGCATTTCTGAACCATGACGTCGACGGCACCTCGTGGCTGCAATCGGCGAGCTCGCGCACGCTGACGGGCGCGCAGGCTGGGCTCGGAAGCGTGGTGACTACCTCGGAATCGACGAGTGGCACTGAGAAGATGTCGGTGGTGGCGAGTCGGCCGTCCCTTTTGGTTCGCAGTGTCGCGTACGAGCCGGGATCGACCGCGAAGCTGGCGTCGAAAAGCGGGTCGGCTCGCCGCCTCGCCGTGCGACGGCTCGGTCTGATCCAAGCAGTTGAGATTCCCGCCGGGAACTACCAGGTGACCTGGAGCTATGCGCCGCGAAGTGTCGTGCTCGGTGTCTTGTTAAGTCTCGGGTCCGTCGTCGTGACGATGTTGGTCGTAGCGGTCTTCGTCGCGGATCGCCGGCGACGACGACGGACGGGGCTATCGGCAACCTTGCCCCTCGGGCCGTAACTTCACTCCGGCGCCAAGTGGGCATGATGGCACCCAACACGCACTCAGACAGGCCGCCGACGGTGGCGCATCGTCGGCGCAGTCCACCGAGTGCTTCGACGTTTCGGAGAGACTCGTTGAACGGGGTCGCTCTCGACTACGTTGCCAGGTCGGTAATCGCGATGTGCGCGGGTTTCGACACGACCGAATGACGCCGGTCACCTTCGAGAGGGAGGGGTTCGAATTGGTCGATGCTGTGGAACCACACGACCTCGACGAGCGCGCCTCGGTCGGGGTGGCGAAGCCGGACGAGCTATCGCCGCGCCGTCAGCTGTCGCAGCGAAAGGTTGTGGTTGCGGCCGGTTGCGTCGTCGGGGCCATAGTGCTCTTGATCTTGTTCGACCTCGCGTCGTTGCACATCATCACGATCTCACCCGACGGATCCACGGTGCTGCTCGAGGGACAAGCGCTCAGTGGCGGAAACCTCACGCTGCATGGTTGGTTGCTCGCTCTTGACTCTTTCTGGACGATCGACGCGCCGTTCTACGCCGTCGGGGTCTGGATCTTTGGCGTTACGCCCCTGCTTTTGAACCTCGTGCCAGCGGCAATCGCCGTTCTGGTCGTGATTGTGGCGTTGCGGATCGCCGCGGACGGGCGTGAAGGTGACGCGCGAGTCGCAGCGATCGTTGCCGTGTTGGCGTTGCTAGCTCTCCCGGGCCCGGATCTGACGGATTACTTGTTGCAAGGACCTTGGCACATAGCGACCGCGCTCTGTTGCCTTCTTGGTTTCCTCGGGGCTTCACGTCATCGATTCGGCTGGCCCTGGGCGCTAGCTGTGGCGATGCTTGCTGCAGGTCTCCTCGGCGACTTGATGATTCTCGTGATCGGCGTGGTGCCAGTGATGTCTGCCGGCCTTGTCTACATGCGCCGAATGCGCAGCTGGCGCGCCGGGCTGCCCGCGTTTTCTGCCGGAGTGGCGGGACTCGTAGCTGCCATCGCGGTTCGCGAGCTGGCTGATCTGGTCGGAACCTTTTCGCTCACGAGTCGTAATCTCGCGCTCAAAGCTTCGCTGATTTCGGCGAACTTCCGACATGTCCCGAGTCGGTTCGCGGCGCTGCTCGGTGTTGGAAGCATGAAACTGAAAGGCATCTCGAACGGCCCTTTGGCACTGCAGGTCTTCCACGGCGTGGGCCTAGCCATCGTTGTCGCTGTGGTGTTCGCAGCGACGTTCGGGCTCATTCGAGGTCTAGCAGGGCCGCCTGGGACCGTCGGGAAGCGGGAGGAGCATCGCGTCGATGACTTCCTCGTGCTCGGGTTCATCGCAGACATCGGTTTCTTCGCCTTCGCCTCCCAGAGCGGGAACCTCGAATTCGTCAAATACCTCACCCCCGGCGTTGTGTTCGCAGCTGTGCTCGTCGGCCGAAGGGCGGGAGGTCTTGTCCCCGTCCTTCAGGCGAGGGGTGCTCTCCGCGTATGTGCCGTCGCTTCGCTGAGCATCTGTGTCGCCTTCGCCGTCGATTTCGGTCTTCAGTTCGGTCGTCCTTCGCCGCCGAGGCCCGCGTATGCGCTCGCCCAGTTTCTTCGCGCCCATGATCTGCGAAACGGCGTCGGCGATTACTGGAGTTCCTCGCTCGTGACCGTCGAGGCCGATGACCACGTGACGGTACGGCCAGTTACGACGCTCTCCGGCAAGATCGTCCAATTTGACCGGCAGTTGGACACTGACTGGTACCGCGGCGAGAGCCTCAGCTTCCTCGTCTACGACACGGCTCGACCGTGGCACGACGTCAACGCCGCCTCTGCGGTTGCGACGTTTGGAAAACCGAGCCAGGTCTTCTCGGTGGACACCTACCGCGTCTTGACCTGGCGGTCCGGCATTCGCATCACCGGTTCACTGCCCTCGACTGGATCCCCACTCAGCGTCTCTATGCCGGTACCGCACCGGGCGATCGCCAGGGCTGGGGTCCAGTGATGAGTTGCACCCCCATGAAGCAGAGCACCGCTATGAAGCCGAGACGCAGTCCCCCAGCTCGCTTGGTAGCGCCCCTACGCAATCGAGGACGAACCGCCGCACCGCAGGTACCGATGCTGCCTCCGGCGGAAAGCGGCGCTCGAAGTTCACTTGAGGACTCGGAGCGTCGCACCGAGGCCTGTCAGCTCGATGAGCCTTTGCACGATCAGGGAGGGATCGCGAAGCTCGACGTTCGGGACCCGCTCTGCGGCCCACAACAACAAGGCAATCCCGGAGCTGTCCATGAACCGCAGCGCACTCGTGTCGAACACGATCCGGTCTGGCTCGCCATCGAGGGCTGCTGCAACGATGGAGCGGACTTCCTCGACACTCGTGAGATCAAGCTCGCCGGAGAGCGTCACGACCGGTACGTGCCCTTCACGGGATATTTGTACCCGGAGAGCAGGCTCGGCTGAGGCGTCTAGTCCAGCCATCGCAGTCCAATCAGAGCAATGTCGTCGTCCGGAGCGTCCATAGTGAGATCTGTGACGATACCGCTCAGCAACTCCTCGAGTGTGGAGGTATTACGCTCTGCGGCAATCTGGAGCCTGCCGATACCCTCGTCGAGGCTCTCGCCTCGCCGCTCGACGAGCCCGTCGGTGTACGCGATCAGCGTGGCGTGAGCCTCGACGGTCACGAGAAGAGGCTCGACTGTGAGCCGGTTCGAGATTCCGATCGGCGAACCGGGTTGAATGGGAACGACCGCAGCTTTGTTGGCGCTACACAGGACTGGCGGTAGATGCCCGGCATTGGCGATCGTCACCTGGTGACGTGCGACATCGACGAGCCCAACTAGCACCGTCGCAAAATGCTCGTCCCGACTGATGTCCAACGTCTTCGCGAGTTGTTCGAGGATCCCCTCGGGCGGATGTCCTTCGAGCGCGAAGCCCCGGCTCGCGTAGTGCAGCGACGCCATCACGGCCGCCGCCTTGACACCACGTCCCGAGACGTCGCCGACGACGAAGACGAACCGTCCCTCCTCGAGCGGTACGACGTCGTACCAGTCGCCTCCGACGTCGACACCGTTCACGCCGGGAAGGTAGCGGACGGCGATCTCCATGCCGGCGATGGCCGGTATCTGTTCGGGCAGGATCGCGCGCTGCAACGTTTCGGCGATCGAGTGCTGCTCGGCGTAGAGGCGGGCGACGTCTTCGGCAAGTCGCTCGGCGATCCATCGACGTCGTGCCACGTACTCGACGGTCGTCGCGCTCGCGAGCGATAGCACCGCACCAATGATGACGACGATCCAAACAAGGGAAGCGGAGAGTGTTCCGGTGAGCTGAGTCGTCGGCGTACCGACCACGGTGATCGCCGTATTACCGAAGGGAAGCGAGGCGACCGCATGAAGACCGCGGATCGGCGTCGTAACCGAAGCCTCGATCAGCTGCGAAGGAAGCTGCCTCTTCCCAAGATAAAGGGCAAAGTTCAAGTCGCTGAAGGCCGAAGAACTCGGCACGACGAGCTTTCGGCTCGCCGGGAGCGCACTCTCGGCATAGACGACGTAGTGAGTCTCGCCAGGTTCCATTTCGGCGTAGCCGAGGCGAGGCGAGGAACTCTTGAGTATTCCGGTTACCTGCAGTGTCGCGCTCGGGCGGACGTGAGCAAAGAAGGATCGAGCAGCGCCGTCGAGCACCAGCTCTGGCTCGGCCCCAACGAAGGTGAGCAGTTTGGTGCCAGTGCCCCCTCGCTGCCAGAGGGAGAGGGAGGTGAACTCACCCTTGCCGCCAGCCTCGTCGGAGACGAAGCTCTTGAATATCGACGAAGAGTTGGTCGCTGTTGCGACCTTCAGCGCATCGACAAGCTGTGACTGCACAGAAGGAAGCGCCGAACTAAGAGCAGAGACGGTCTGACGTACCTGGAGCCGTAGCAGACGGTTGTTGCTGCTGTGGTTGGCAGTCGATGCGGTCCAGGCGAGCACCGCCGTAAGGGCGAGACCACCAGCCGCGACGATGACACTCAATCGTCGTGGCGCTCTTCGCCCGGCTGGAAGGACGCTCACCGTTTTTGCGCGCGCCGCGGTTGCCCGGCCGACAGTCCTCAACACGCCGTAATTTCTAGCTTGGGGAGGGCTGGTCCGCCTCGTCATCATCGTGATTCGGGTCCAAGTGTCATGTTCGTCGTCTCCCGCGCGCTCGCGTACGGCCGAAGGGCCGCGGCACTCACGGTTATTGGGAAACACGCTGGGTGAATACCCTCCAAGTGATCGCTGTCGCCTTTGGAATCGGCTTGCTCGTCGAGCGCACCGTCGCGCTATTTACGGCCTTGAAGCTGCTCGGCCCGGCGAATAAGGACGACGAGGCTGGGGGACGCGTCATCGAAAGGCTCGACCCGTTTTCCGCGAAAACCACCGCGAACACCTCCGCGGCAGAGCCAGTGGTCGTTTCTGCGCCCGAAAAGAATTTTCAAGGGCGCCCTTGACGAGCTGTTTAGCCGCCTTCGGCGCGCCAGCAACTTGCTCAGCGCCCGTCCCACGTCCCGATCCCGAAATTCCTTCCGTGTCGGTGGCACCATCGACGCGCCAGCTCGACACCCAGTTGACCAATCGGGCGATGGAATGCCTCATGACTATCCACAACAGGCCGCCGCGCGATTCGCGCGCGGTCCACGCGCGTGATCGGAGGTGGACGCAGGGTCACTGAGAGGTCGTAGTGGTCACTCAAACATGCTTCGCGAACAGGTCTTTTCGTTCGTCTAGCGACGTGGTCAACACATCCCGCATCGTCCTTTCACGGCGAATACTTCACGGTGTGAGAGCCGCTGTTCTACGAACAGCTCGAATAGAGCGATGACTGGAACAGTTTTTGCATCGGAGTGGGATGCATCACGCACGGTGAAGGTTCCGAGAAGGCACCGGCAGTTACGTCTTCCGCATCCCCAGCTTCGTGGTGAGACGTCAATTGTGCACATAGACGCGTTCGCCGTATCGATCGAAAATCGATGCGAAGGCGCCGCTATCACCAGCGAGGGCGGCGGACCACCTTGCCCGCTCATCATCGATCAGTTCCACGACCCGTACTGTCCGCTCGGCTCCAAGCGTTACGCTCGATCGTGTCGGTCGGGCTGTTGGCGCAGAGATCGTGCTCAGCGTTAACGGAGAGGTGCTTCACTTTGGCGCGAGCGCCGCGTAGGGGCTCGCGCTGTTCAGGCGCGATTTATCTGGTCTGCGTTACCCTTCCAGCTCGATGTTCGTCACTCAATCCAGGTAGATGCCAACCTTGTTCTCGGGCGTGGTCGCGTTGGCGCAACAAGACGGGCACGAACTCCGGCCCAGTCTTGAAATACGCGCAGGTCTCACACGCAGATTCCACTCGACACTCGAGTTCGACGGGCCGAGTGCACAGTCCGTTGCCGAGCATCCGAGCGTGGGACTCCTTGCGGAGGCGCGTCATCGCGGCGGTCTCGATCTCTGCGGGCAGGACAGCGTCATCTCCGGCTGCTCTGTAAAGCGCGTCGATCTGGCCGGAGACGGCTGCGTACTCGTCACCGACAACCCGATCGGCGATGCGGGCATAGGTGAGGGTCATCTCGATCGATCAATGCCCGAGCAGCGCGGCGATCGCTTCGAGGCGCATCCCGCGGTTGATCGCCTGAGTCGCAAGGGTGTGGCGGAGCTGGTGTGGGTGGACGTTGCCGAGCCCGGCCCGTTTCGCAGTCGAGGCGACGATCCGGTGCACGGTGCGACGCTCGATCGGGGAGTGTTCGTCGGCGAGCAGCCGGTGCTGGGCTCTGATGTGGTCGCTGTTGTCGGCGGTCCATTTGGCCAGCAGCACGACGAGGTCGGCGTGCAGCGGGATGAACCGGTCGTTTCGGAGCTTGCCAACCGGCACCCGCAACCAATAGGCGTTGCCGATCAAGGTGACGGCATCGGCCTCGAGCTCGCAGAGCTCGCTCGCACGAAGACCGGTTCGGGCGAGCATCTCGATCACCAGTCGATATCGAGGAATCTGGTGCTTCCTGGCAGCGGCCATCAGCTTCGCTGCGGTCTGGTCGTCTAAGAACTTCGGCAGTGAATCGGTCCGCCCCGGCAGGTCGCCGTGGAAGATCGGGTTGCGCCTCGGGGCCTCGTGCCAGTCCCATTCGATCAGCCTCTCGAAGAAGATGCGGATCATCCCTAACCGGTGTCGCTGGCTGCTCTTCGCCATGGGCTGACCGTGGATCCCAGGTTGGGCGACGAGGTGCACCTTGTAGTCCTCGATGTTCCTCCGCGTGATTGCACCGACGGTCGTGACGTCGTTTGCCGCCAGCCAGCGGGTGAACTGACGGAGGGTCTGGTCGGCCACGTCGACACTTCGTGGTGGAGGAAGGTGTCGAGCTGGGTGAGATAGCGACGCATCGTGGTGACGAGCGCCGGCACGTTTGCCGCCAGATCTGCCCATTGCCGTTCACACTTGTTCGAGGGAGGCAGCTCTTGGAGTCGGGCGAGATTGCTCCTCATGAGTTGATCGCCTCAAGCGCCAACAGCTCAGTGGCGTGCCCGGCGTCGATTAGCTCGGAGGCCTGGCGATACTCACGGGCGAGCCAGTCGTTGGTGAGGTGCAGATAGATCCGGGTCGACTCGATCGAGACGTGACCGGCCTGGGCTTGGACCGCCTCGAGGGCCATGCCGGCCTCTCTGAGCCGTGTCAAACAGGTGTGGCGCAGCTGATGACAGGTCGCTCGTTGCAAGCCGGCTCGTGTCCTTGCTCCACGCATGATCACGTCCACCCCCTCGGCGGAGAGCCCTTGCCCGCGACTCGGGCCCTTCAAGGTGACGAAGACCAGATCGGTCGGGGCGTTTTTCGGGCGTTCGTCTCGGAGGTAGTCGCCGACCTCAGCGAGGAATGCGTTCGAGATCGGTGTTATCCGCTCTCGTCCACCCTTTCCTTCTGCGATGAACAGCGAGCGTTCGGCGACTTGGATGTCGATGAGGCGAAGCCCGAGGACCTCACAGCGCCGCAGTCCACCAAGCACCATCGCCAAGACCATCGCCCGGTCGCGATGGGTTCGCATCGCGCCGAGAAGCGCATTGACCTCCGATGGCGAGAGGATCTTCGACAGCGCGGATCGTCAACGAGTCCTGGATGCACGTTCGGCAATTTGCAATCGTTCGGTGCCCTCCAAGCGCCGATCGATGTCACGCTCGCGGCGGTAGGGGATGGCCGTGCAGCGTCGGTACTCCGCCCGCCCTAGCCCCGAGGTGCGAAGAACTCGAGTGCGATGTTGTCGGGGTCTCGAAATGACAATGCCGAGTAGGAAGGTGCGTCCACGATGCCACCGTTGGGGATGCCGAGCTCGTTCAGGCGGATTTCCCACGCTTTTAACTCATCGCGGTTGGCACAGCCGAAAGCCAGATGATCGAGACCCGGCCGGCGCTCGTTGAACGGCTGAGTGCTGTTCAAATCAGGGAACTGAGTTAGACCGACGATTGTGTCGCTCGTAAGCCAAGCGACACGCTTGAAAGGACCTGTGTCCTCGTCAAGGATCGGGTCCGAGCCGAACAGAGCCTTGTACCAAGGCACACTCCGTTCGAGGCTCGTAACCGTTAGCGCCACGTGAGTAATCGCAGGGAACTCTGGCATGTCTTTTCGGCACCTCGTGAA
>DATCDR010000050.1:0-18588 GCA_036510575.1 Acidimicrobiales bacterium
GACTAACAACGCGTGCGCGACTCGCCCATCCAAGATGTGTGCGGAGGCCACGCCGCCTCGGACCGCGTCGGCGCACGCCTGGGCTTTCGGGATCATGCCCGCGTTCACCGTGCCGTTTGCGATCAGTTGCTCGAGATCAGCTGAGCCGAGCGCCGAGACGACGCTTGTCGGATCGTCGCGGTCGGACCTGATCCCGGTCACGTCGGTGAGGAAGATCAGCTTCTCTGCAGAGAGCGCCCGGGCGAGCGCGCCGGCAACCGTATCGGCGTTGATGTTGTAGGCCTGACCCGAGGCGTCGGTACCGATCGTGGCGACCACCGGAACAAAGCCGCCGAGGAGGAGATGGTCGAGGATCGTGGTGTCGACGGCGTTGACGTCGCCGACGAAGCCGATGTCGGGGAACCGCCGAGTGGCCCCGATGAGCCCTGCGTCCTCGCCCGAGAGGCCGACCGCGACCGGACGCTTGGCGTTGATCGCGCCGACGATCTCTCGATTGACCTTGCCGACAAGCACCATGCGGGCGACGTCGAGGGTCGCGGCGTCGGTGACGCGAAGCCCGTCTCGAAACTCAGGCTCCATACCGAGGCGCTGCATCATCTCGCCGATCTGGGGCCCGCCGCCGTGCACGACGACGGGAAGGACGCCGACTGAACGCAGCGCCAGCACGTCCTCGGCAAAGGATCGAAGCGCGCGCTCCTCGTCGGCATCGGCGAGCGCATTGCCGCCGTATTTGACGACGATGCGACTTCCAGCAAAGCGAGCGAGGTACGGGATCGCCTCGACAAGGACATCGGCACGCAGCTCAGGCGTGATCGTGGCGCTCATCATGAGGTCTTCATGTTCTCGTCGATGTAGCTGTGGCCAAGATCGGTCGTCACTACCCGTGCGGCACCGACGCCGATACCGAGGTCACAAGCGATCTCGACGCTCGGTTTGGAGAGGTACGCGACGAGTGCGCCCCGGTCGTGGGGTACCTCTTCGCCTCGGGAGAACACCAGCACCCCGCCGTAGGACACGTCGACGGTGTTGAGGTCAAACGAAGCGCCAGACGATCCGAGCTCGGAGACGATCCTGCCCCAGTAGGGATCAGAGCCGAAGAGCGAGGTCTTCACGAGCAGGCTGCCCGCCACCTTGCGGGCGGCACGTGTGGCATCATCGTTGCTCGCCGCGCCGCCTACGAGAATCGTGGCGACCTTCGAGGTGCCCTCTGCATCTGCTGCCATCTGCTCGGCAAGGGACGAGCAGGCCTGAGAGAGCGCCGAGGTAAGTGCTGCCTTCGACGGCGTGGCGCCGAGCCCACTAGCTAGCGCGATGACGGTGTCGTTGGTCGAGGTGGCACCGTCGACGATGAGGGAGTTGAACGAGCCAGCTACCGCCTCGCGAAGTGCGGTCGCAAGCTCGGTCGGGTCCACGTCGGCGTCGGTCGTGATCACGCAGAGCATCGTCGCCATGTTCGGGGCGATCATCCCTGCCCCTTTGGCCATGCCACCCACGCTGAAGCCGTCCGCTTCGATGGAGACGAGCTTCGGCTTGGTGTCGGTCGTCATGATCGCCCTCGCCGCGCGATCGCCGTCTTCGAGCTTCTCGCCAAGTGACCGGACCGCCTCAGGAAGGGCGGCGAGCAAGGCGTCGAGCGGCAGCTGTGGGCCGATCAGCCCTGTCGAGCAGACCAGCACCTCGCTCGCCTCGAGGCCGAGCGAGGAAGCCACCGCGGCCGCAGTCTCATTCGCCGCGGCGAGCCCTCGAACGCCGGTTGCCGCGTTCGCACAGCCGCTGTTCAAGATGACGGCACCGACACGCCCGCTCGTCGCCACCAGATGGGCGCGGCTGACCTGCACCGGAGCGGCGGCGGCGAGATTGGTGGTGAAGGTCGCAGCGGCAGCGACCGGCCCGTGCGTGGCGACGACGAGCGCCAGATCGAGCACCTCGCCCGGCTTGATGCCGGCGGCTACACCTGAGGCTAAGAACCCCTTCGGGCCAACGACGCTCATGGCAGCAGCGCGACCCGCGGGAGGCCGAGTGTCTCTGGTAGACCTAGCGCGATGTTGGTCGACTGCAAGGCCTGTCCAGAGCCGCCCTTGGTCAAGTTGTCCAGTGCCGAGAGCAACAACACGGTGTTGGTCCGCTCGTCATAGCGGGCAGTCATGCGGACGAGGTTCGATCCGTAGGTATCCCTCGTCGAGGGAGCTTGGCCGCCTACTTCGATGAACGGCTCGCCGTCGTAGGCGCTTCGCAGCGCGTCGAGCAAGGCCTCGGTGGAGGTCGCGCCTGTCGGCTTGGCGTAGATCGTCGCCAAGATGCCACGCGTCATCGGCGCGAGGTGTGGCGTGAAGAGGATCTGCGCGCCGATCGTCTGTTCGATCTCCGGCGTGTGCCGATGGTCGAGCAGCCCGTAGGCGGAAAAGCTCTCGTTCACCTTCGCAAAGTGCAGATCGGGCCGCGGCTCTTTCCCGGCCCCCGAGGTCCCACTCGCGGCGTCGACGATGATGCCGTGATTCTCGATGATGCCCGCTTTGACGAGTGGCGCGAGTGCGAGCGAGGCCGCCGTGACATAGCAGCCTGGAGAGGCGATCAGCGTCGCGCCAGCTATCTGATCCCGGAAGAGCTCGGGAAGACCGAACACCGCGTCAGCGAGGAGCTCGGGCTGTTGATGCGTGAAGTGGTACCACTGCTCGTAAGCCGCGGGATCCTTCAACCGGAAGTCCGCCCCAAGATCGACGATCAGCCCGACCTTGTTGACGAGGGACGCCACGATCGCTTGCGAGTGCCCGGAGGGCACAGCCACGAACGCCACGTCACACCCAATGGCCTCGGTTGGGTCGATCGTGCTCAGCACCAAGTCGGCGTAGCTCGGGCTCAGCCCTGCATAGAGGTCCCCAGGCCGGCTGCCCGCAGTCGAATCAGCCTGCGCGACCGCGACGTCGATCTCTGGATGTGTCGAGAGAAGTCGGAGCAACTCCGCGCCGAGATAGCCCGATGCTCCAATTACCGCGGCCTTCATGGAATTAGAATACAGGAGTACGCATACCCATGCAACTAGGCGGTCGCCAACCGCCTCTTGGCCTCGGCGTAGACGTCGTCTGGGAGCGGGCCCTTCTTCACCGCGGCCACGTTCTCGGCGAGGTGGTCGGGGTTCAACGTCCCGACGATCGTCGTCGAGAGCTCCGGGTGGGTGATCGTGAAACGCAACATGAACTCCGACCTCGAAGCCCCGTCGGCGAGCGAGTCGAGGTCCGCGCGCTCATAGGCCGCCCAGACATCTTCGGCTCCCGTACCTGCCCCTGGTTCGCCCCTGGCCACGCCACCTCGAATGACCGTCCCCGCGCCGTGTTCCGCGGCCTCGGTGATCACCGACTCATGGGCTCGCTCGAGCGCGGAGTAGGGGATCTGAAAGACGTCGAAGACATCGAGCGCGACGTGCTCGGCGAGGTTCGGCAGTGTCGAGGACGCACCGATGAAGCGGACCTTCCCAGCTGCTTTTAACTCGAGCAGTGTCGCAACGACGTCATCTGCCTCGAGCGTGGCCATCGAGGGGCTCGAGTGCAGCTGGACGACGTCTAGGTAGTCGGTCTTCATCCGACGCAGGCTCTGGTCCACGCCGGCCACGATGTTCTCCTTCGTGAACACGTGCGGTTGGCGTTCGCCAGGAGCTACCGGCGGCGCGCCGACGAGACATCCACACTTCGACGCCAAGAAGTACTCGCCACGACGATCCGAGATGTACTCGCCGATGTACTCCTCGGAGGTCCCGTAGTCGATCGAGGTGTCGATGTAGTTGATCCCCTGGTCGAGCACGTCGTTTAAGACGCGGCCTGCCTGCTCGGGGGTTATCGGTCGACGATGTCGGCCACTCTGGGCACCTCGCAGCTCCATCGCACCAAATCCGAGAACCGTGGCCTCGATGCCGGTCCTGCCCAAGCGCCGGGTAGGAATGTCACTCATCTACTCCCCCTCATCTTCGAGTGCGGCCAGGTACGGCCGCGCCTCTTGTCGTTCGCGAGCGCCACGACTCGTCCCTCGCGACCCTCATCTGTTACCTAGGCGTCGAGCCCGTCACGAAGGGCTTGCACGAACACCGCAGCGCCACTTGGCCCCTCGCCCTCGAGCAGTCGGCGCATGAGTGCCGATCCGACGATCACACCGTCTGCGACCGCGCTCACCGAGACGGCCTGGTCGGGCGTTGAAATGCCAACCCCGACGAGGACGGGTGTATCGGTCATCAGCTTCGCGCGCTTTGCCAACAAGAGCGCAGAGTCAGCGACAGCTCCCCGCTCGCCTGTCACGCCGAGAAGTCCGATCGCGTAGACAAAGCCCCTCGAGGCCGCACAGATCCTCGCCAGACGATCGTCTGGGGTCGTCGGTGCGACGAGCTGCACCGCGTCGACACCTGCGCTCAGCGCCTCGGCGCGCCACTCGTCTGCCTCATCGAGTGGCAGGTCCGGGACGATCGCACCAGCTATGTGGCTCGCAGCAAGTGACATCGCGCATCGCCGGTATCCGAGATGGGCAATCGGGTTGACGTAGGACATCACGGCGATCGGGATGCCGACATCGGCGTTCGCCAGCGCGGCAATGATGCCCGCCGGCGTCGTGCCGCGACCGAGCGCTTGGACCGAGGCCGCTTGGATCACCGGGCCGTCCATGACCGGATCAGAGAACGGCAACCCAACTTCGATCGCGTCTGCTCCCGCCGCGGCGACCGCACGGACGACGTCTAACCAGTCGTCGTCGTAGCCGCCGGTCACGTAGGGCACGAGCAGCTTTCGTCCACGCTCTCGCTGCTCGCGGAGCACCTTTTCGAGCGGGCCCGCCTCGTGGAGTTGCTCGCTCATCCCAGCTCGTCCATCACCTGTGCGACATCTTTGTCGCCGCGACCAGAGAGCGTGACTAAGACGGTCTGGCCCTCGGCGATCTCACCGCTCTTTACCGCCCGCGTGACCCAAGCGATCGCGTGGGCAGGCTCGAGCGCGGGGATGATCCCCTCCATCTCTGAGAGCAGCTGGAGGGCTGGGATCACCTCCTCGTCGGCGACCTTCACGTACTTCGCGCGCCCGGTGGCGGCGAGCCACGCGTGCTCGGGTCCTACGCCTGGGTAGTCGAGCCCAGCGGAGATCGAATGCGCTTCGAGAATCTGACCTGCCTCGTCTTGGAGGAACTGGGTTCGCATGCCGTGCACGATGCCAGGCGTCCCGGCGTCGATCGCTGCTCCCCCTGCGGCTTCGACGCCGATCAGTGCCGAATCGGTCTCCGCGAAGCCGGCGAAGGTTCCTGCGGCGTTCGAGCCTCCCCCTACGCAGGCGACCACGAGGTCAGGGTCAGCACCATCGAGCAGTGCCCTGCACTGCTCGCGCGCCTCGTCGCCGACGATCCGCTGGAACTGGCGCACGAGATACGGGAAGGGGTGTGGCCCTACCACCGAGCCGATGCAGTAGTGCGTGGTCTCGACCGAGGCCACCCAGTCCCGAAGCGCCTCGTTGATCGCGTCCTTGAGCGTCCTGCTCCCCGACGCCACCGAGCGAACTTCGGCGCCGAGCAGGTTCATCCGAAAGACGTTCAGCTCCTGGCGGACGATGTCCACCTCGCCCATATAGACGACGCACTCCATGCCGAGCAGCGCCGCGACCGTAGCGGTGGCAACGCCGTGCTGGCCGGCACCGGTCTCAGCGATCAACCGGCGCTTCCCCATCGATTGGGCGAGTAGGCCCTGGCCGAGCACGTTGTTCAACTTGTGCGAGCCGGTGTGGTTCAAGTCCTCGCGCTTTAGGAGCAGTCGTATGCCGAGATGTGACGAGAGCCGTTCGCAAAGCGTCGTCGGGGTAGGCCTGCCTGCGTAGGTGGCAAGGAGGTAGTCCAGACGCTCTCGGAACTCTCTTCGCTCCCACGCAGCACCGAAGGCCACATCCAGCTCCTCACAGGCTGCTATCAGGCTCTCGGGCACGAAACGGCCACCGAACTCTCCGAAGCGACCGCTCTTACTCGGCGCCCCCATCTTCCAGGGTGACTCGGCCACTAGGGCTCCTCCTGCCAGTCGTACGGCGAATCGAGGTCGGAGGAGTACTCCTCTGGCTCGACCGCTCGCACCGCAGCGACGAACTCGCGCACCTTGGTCGGGTCCTTTAACCCAGGAGCGGACTCGACGCCGCTCGAGACGTCCACACCCCAGGGGTGGACGAGATTGATCGCCTCAGCGACGTTGCCCGGGTGCAGCCCTCCAGAGAGAATGAGGCGCCTGGTCCTTGGGAGCGCCTCGGCGAGGCGCCAGTCGAAGACCCGCCCAGATCCAGGGTCTGCTGAGTCGAGGAGAAACGCGTCGACTGCGTAGCTCGAGGCGTGGCCGAGCCCAACCGACGTCGCCGCGAAGGCCTTGATCACGTGGCGCACCGAAGCGGTCACGAGCGCGGTGTCCTCGGCGGACTCTTGCCCGTGGAGCTGGGCGCCCTTTAGGCCGGCCTCTTGCACGGCTGAGATAACGCGCACGGGAAGCTCGTCTCGAAAGACGCCAAAGGTCACGATCTCCGGCGGCAGGCGAGGCACGATCCCCGCCACGGTGGCGACGGAGACCTGGCGCGACGACGGCGCAAAGATGAAACCGAGCGCGTCGGCACCCATGGCAATGCTGAGTAGGGCGTCCTCTTCGTTGGTGATGCCGCAGATCTTTACGAACACGACAACAAGCTGCTAACTAGCTACTCGCCCGGAGCGCAGCTGACGAAGCGCCTCGGCCGGATCATCTGCTCGCACCAACGTCTCGCCGACGAGCACGGCGTGAAACCCGGCGTCAAAGAGCCGACTCACGTCGGCAGGAACGCGCACACCGGACTCCGCGACCCGAACGACGCCGTCTGGCATCGCCTCGCCGACGCGCACCGCGCGATCGGTGTCGACCTCGAAGGTCCGAAGGTCGCGCTGGTTCACCCCGACGAGCGTGGCGCCGGCATCGAGGGCACGGGCAAGCTCTTCCTCGTCGTGGACCTCGACGAGCGCAGCGAGCCCGAGCTCGGCTGCGAGCGCGACGAGCGAGACGAGCTCGTCTGTCGACAGCGCCGCGACGATCAGCAGCGCCGCGTCGGCACCCATGGCTCGTGCGTCATAGAGGTCTCGAAACGATACGGTGAAGTCCTTCCGGAGAACCGGAAGGTCAACGGCCTGGCGAGCAAGCTGGAGGTCGCTCACCGCACCGGAGAAGAACTCCTCGTCAGTGAGCACCGAGAGCGCCGCGGCGCCGCCGCGGGCGTAGTCGCCAGCCAGCACAAAAGGATCGAGATCGAGCGCCAGATCGCCTTTTGAGGGTGATCGCCGCTTGATCTCGGCGATCACCGCTATCTCGTGATCATTGGCCAGACGTGTGCCAAGCGCCGCTTCGAATCCCCGCGTCGGTGGAAGTGCCGAGACCATCTCGTCCAGCATCTCTTTCGGCCGGGCGTCGCCAGCGGCACGTAGACGGTGCGCGACGAGGATCGAATCGAGGTAGGTCGCCACGAGCGAATCCTACCGAGCAATCCGAGCGGGCTCCGCGAGCCGCGAGATACCGCTTCGGGTGCGCGACGCTAGGAGGATGCGGAGCGAACAACGACGCCAGTACGGCGATTCAACAGATCACGGCACGGTCATCGTCGTCGAGGACGACAACAACATCGCCGACCTCCTCAACTTGTATCTGCGAAATGCAGGCTTCCGGGTGCTGCTCGCAAAAGACGCCGTCCGAGGCCTCGAGCTCGTCGCCAACGAGTCACCGGTGATGGTGATCCTCGACATCGGCCTGCCCGGCCCGATGGACGGCCTCGAGGCCTGCCGGGAGATCCGAAAGCACAGCACGGTGCCGATCATGGTGGTCACGGCCCGCGGCGACGAGATCGACCGCGTCATCGGTCTCGAGCTCGGGGCCGATGACTACATCTTGAAGCCGTTCTCACCTCGCGAGCTCGTAGCGCGCGTCCGGGCGATACTCCGGCGCGCCGAGGTGAACAAGTCGGCTGGCGAGACCCCCGTCTCGGTAGGCGAGCTGACGGTCGACCCGATTCGACGCGAGGTCACCGTCGCTGGCTCCGCGGTCATCTTCACCGCCCGCGAGTTCGACCTGCTCCTCCACTTCGTCGAGAACACCGGGATCGTCTACAGCAGGCGACAGCTCCTCGACGCAGTGTGGGGTGCTGAGTGGGTCGGCGACGAGCGAACCGTCGACGTCCACGTCCGCCAACTCCGAAAAAAGCTGAGCGACGCACTCCCCTTGACGACGATCTGGGGCGTCGGGTACCGGTGCGACTGACGCACGAGCTCCGTCTGATCGAGACGTAGTGCGGAATCGGATCACCTTCGCGTTCGTGGCGGTGCTCGCCAGCGCGCTCTTCGTCGCCGGCTTCTTCAGCCTGCTGCTCGTTCGTCACGCGGTCTCGCTCAGTGCACAACAAAGCGTGCTCACCGACGCGCAGGCCGTGCAGAGCGCCTTGCAGAATCCGGCGATCGCCAACGCAATCGCCTCCCCTGCGGGCTTCGCGCTCATGAAATCGATCGCAGGGCTCGAAAATACCGAGTCCGTGATCGTTGGCGCCAACGGGCGCCTGATCCCCACGCCGCAGCCAGGCAGCATCAAGTCGTTCATCAATGGCGAGGAGCTCCTAAAGGGCCACCCCTCATCTGGTGTGCACAACCACGTCGTGTTCGCCGCGGTCCCTACCTTTACGACCGACGGCAGGACGGTCGGGATCCTCTTTTCGACCAAGGAGAACTTCCGCGCCGACAGCTTGTGGTACTTCTTGTTGGCAACAGCTGTGGCACTGATGGGGGCCGCGGCAGTCGCCTCCATCGTGAGCTCGCGGATCGCGGCCCGAGTCCGAGTCGTCGCCGACGCGTCCGACCAGATCGCGTCTGGCGACCTCTCCACGCGTGTGCCGGTCCTCGGCGAGGTCTATCCGGAGCTCGCGCAACTCGAGACTGCGATCAACACCATGGCCGAAGCGCTCGAGCAGTCCGGCGAGGGGGAGAAGTCATTCCTCTTGGCCATCAGCCACGACCTGCGGACGCCGCTCACCTCCATACGTGGCTACGCCGAGGCGATAGCCGACGATGCCGTTACCGATCTGCCAGCCGCCGCGGGTGTCGTGATCTCTGAGGCCCGTCGTCTCGATCGCCTGATCGGCGACCTCTTAGACCTGGCGAGGCTTCGGGCGCATCAGTTCTCCTTCAGCATCATTCCTTTCGACCTTGTCGCAGTCGTGACCTCGAGCGTCGACGCCTTCCGCCTGCAATTCTCCCAGCTCGACATCTCCTTGAAGCTCGAGACCGACGCGCCACGTTGGCCGACGATCGGGGACCCGGACCGCGTCGGACAGATACTCGCCAACCTGATCGAGAACGCCATGAAGTACGCCGAGCACGAAGTGGTCGTCGCAATGGTGATCACCGACGAGGCCGTCACGGTCACCGTCGCCGATGACGGACCCGGCATCGACGCCGAGGACCTGCCATTCGTCTTCGACCGGCTCTACGCGTCATCCAGGCACGAAGCGCGAGCTGCAGGAACCGGTCTCGGACTAGCTATCGTCACCGAGCTCTGCGCGGCGATGGACGCGGAGGTGACGGTGACTTCGCCGACCCCGCCGACATCCGCGTCGCGTGGCACGCGATTCAACGTCGTGATCCACCAACGTGCGCGCGAAACCGCGGACGTCTAGCTGATCGGCAACTCGACGAGCTTCGCCATTACGTCGCCGCCGTGCAGCGCGATCACACACTCGGCCGGAACCGATACCTCGCGCCGCAGATAGCAAAGCCCTACGACAGCACCTCTCGTCGGGTCAAACGCTGCACTGGTCACGTGGCCGACGCTCTTGTCGCCGAGCATCAGTTGCGCCTCGTCGCCTGGCAGGTCGCCGTCTTTAGAAACTGCGACGAATCCCTCGAGGCGAAGCGGGACGCGATTTCCCCGCGAGTCGAGTCGCGCCACGAGCTCCTGGCCGGTGTAGCAGCCCTTGGTGAAGCTCACCGTCCGCTCGACGATGCCTGCAGCCGCGGCGATGGTCGATTCGGTGAGCTCTCTACCCATGCGCGGCCAGCCCGCTTCGATCCGAGCGACCTCGAGCGCGGCTACGTCGGCGAGGTCGACGCCCGAAGGAAGCACGGCGGCCGCGCCGATCAAGTCGATGCCGCTCAGTCCAGGCCAGGAGACGACGTGCGCGAACGCGTCGTCGTGGCGACCTGGCGCGATCAGGGCTTGAGCGCCTGGGCCGCGAAGCGAGACCATCGGCTCGGTCGAAAGCTCGAGGGTTGCCTTGATACGCAACTTGAATCGCTTCAGGCGCGAAAGAGTCGCCTCGCCGTACTCGGCTTCGACGTCGAGCAGGAGCTCCTCGTCTGAAACGAGCGCCACCCTGACGTAGGCGTCGAGCTTGCCCTGGGGCGTGAGCACGAGCGCATCGACACTGTCGCCTGGCTCGAGCGACAACAGGTCCTGGCTGATCTGGCCCTGCAGGTAGCTACGCGCCTCTGGTCCGGTCACCGAGATGACCGCCCGATCGGTGACGGTCCCAACCACGCCGCTCGAAAGCGCGTGCATGGTTGCTTCGAAGCTGAGTGTGCTCACGTCGACTCCAAACTACCGGGCGCGTCTGGGTGATCCGGCGCCAGCCGCTCGGAGGCGATCTTTCGCGCGCCTGCCACCGCGGCCAGGATCGCCTGGGTCTTTGCGACACACTCGGCATCCTCTGCGACCGGGTCGGAGTCGGCGACGATGCCAGCTCCCGCCTGCACCGAGGCCCTGCCATCCGGGCCGACGACGAGTGTCCTGATCGCGATCGCGGTGTCGAGGTTCCCCGAGAAGTCGATGTAGCCGACGACTCCTGCATAGGGCCCCCGCTTGGTTGGCTCGAGCTCGTCGATGATCTCCATCGCCCGCACCTTCGGCGCTCCCGACACCGTGCCTGCGGGAAGGGTCGCACGAAGCACGTCGATCGGCCCCTTACCGGCGACGAGCTCGCCGGAGACCTGGGAGGTGAGGTGCATCACGTGGCTGTAGCGCTCGAGCGTCATAAGCTCGTCGACCTGCTCGGTCCCAAAGCGCACGACGCGTCCGACGTCGTTTCTCGCCAGATCGACCAGCATGATGTGCTCGGCAAGCTCTTTTGGGTGCTCGATGAGCTCGGCTGCGAACACCCGGTCCTGCTCGTCGGTGATGCCCCTCGGCCTCGTTCCCGCGATCGGGCGCGAGATGACCCTGCCGTCTAGAAGCTGCACGAGCGGCTCTGGCGAGGCACCGACGATCGAGAGCCCTCCGTGGCGGAGGAAGAACATGTACGGGCTCGGGTTGACCTGGCGCAGCACCCGGTAGACGTCGAAGGGCTCGACGCCAAGATCGAGATCGAAGCGCTGGGATAACACGATCTGGAAGGCGTCGCCTGCCCGGATGTACTCCTTGGCCACCTCCACTGCTCGCTGGTACGCCGCCGACGAGACGATCCGCGTGATCGCGCTCGGATCGAGCCGCTCGAGGCGGTCAGGAGGAGGGGTCAGCTTCTCCGCTACCGGTCGCTCGAGGTCGCTACGAAGTGCCGCCAGGTTTGCAAGCGAGTGGCGGTACGCGCCGCGAAGCGCTACGTCGGTGGTCTCTGGCGTCGACTCGTGGCTCTCGGCGAGCACGACGTTGTCGATCAGGGTCGCACGGCTCTTCCAGTGATCGAAAGCGACCACCTCACCGACAACGGAGATGACGGCATCTGGGATACCCCGGTCGTCAGGGGGTGGACTGCCGAGGCGCTCCACCTCGCGCACCACGTCGTAGCCGAGATAGCCGACGAGCCCGCCGTGCATCGGGGGCAGTCCTTCGATCTTCGGCGAGCGGTAGCAGGCGAGAACCTCCTCCAAGCAGGCGAGAATGCCCTGGTCGAGCGGGACCGAGGCGGGGAGTTCGCCCTTCAGCACCGAGAGCTGCCTGCCGTGCGCGACGACGGTCGACACCGGAGATCGTCCGACGAATGAGTAGCGGCTAAAACGCTCGCCGTGTTCCACCGACTCGAGCAGGAATCCGTCACCCTCGCCGACGACAGTGAGAAACGCCCCTACCGGCGTGATCGAATCGGCGACGAACTCCTCGTGCAGCGGCACGACGCTGTAGTCGGCTGCGAGCTTTTGGAACTCCTCGAAATCAGGTTCGACCACGGACTACTCGGTACCGAAATCTCGATAGAAACAGCTGTACTCGCCGGTGTGACAGGCGCCCTTCCCCTCCTGGTGGACCTGGACCAAGAGCGCGTCGCCGTCACAGTCGTAGGAGATCTTGGTCACGTACTGACGATCCCCAGAGGTCTCCCCCTTCGGCCAGTACTCCTTGCGCGACCGGCTGTAGAACCAGGCGCGGCCGCTCTCGAGCGTGAGGCGAAGTGCTTCGGCATCCATGTAGGCGACCATCAGCACCTCGCGCGTGGTCACCTCCTGGACGATCGCCACTACCAGCCCGTCAGCGCCGTACTTCACCGTGGCGAGCTGCTCTTTGGTGGCGAGGATCGGCGTGCCGAGGTACTCGGGGGCGATGGTGGGGATCTCGTTCGTCGTCACGGTCGTCGCTTTCTGATTTAGAGGTACAGGCCCGTGCCGCTGTCGAGCCGCTCGGAGGCGATCGCGTGAAGGTCGCGTTCGCGCAAGATGATGTAGGTGTCGCCTTGGACTTCGACCTCGAAGCACTCCTCAGGGTTGTACAACACGACGTCGCCAGAGCGGACGGTGCGCACGTTCGGACCGACCGCCGCGACGTCAGCCCACATCATTCGCTTGGCGACCGACGCGGTAGCAGGAATCAAGATCCCCGATCTCGACTTCCGTTCCCCCTCGCTCGTTGGCGTCATGAGCAGGACCCGGTCGCCGAGCATCGTGATTGGCTGCTTGTTCTTCGTGAGTGCGCTCACGTTTTCGTCGTCTGCCACAACTGAGACGGTACCCGGTTGCGAAGCGGGCTTGTCACTCATGCGCCCATCGGCCGCAGCTCGACGCCCGCCGCCTCGAGATAGGCCTTGGCCTCGCCGATCGTGAACGTGCCGTAGTGGAAGATCGACGCCGCAAGCAGTGCGTCCGCACCGGCGAGCGCTCCCTCTACGAAATGCTCGAGCGTGCCGACTCCACCCGAGGCGACGATCGGCACACTGGTCTCCTCCCCTACCGCCCGGAGGAGCTCGAGGTCGTAGCCGCCGGCTGTCCCGTCACGGTCCATCGAGGTCAACAAGATCTCGCCGGCGCCGAGGCGCTCGGCCTCTCCGGCCCAAGCCAGCGCGTCGATTCCCGTCGGCCGTCTGCCGCCGTGGCTGTAGACCTCGAAGCCGCTGCCTGAGCGCTTCACGTCGATCGCGACGACGACACACTGCGCACCGAAGGTGCCGGCTATCTCGGCGATGACACCTGGGCGCGACAGCGCCGCGGAGTTGACCGCGACCTTGTCGGCGCCTGCTCGAAGCAGCTTCCTCGCGTCTTCGAGACTTCGAACACCACCACCGACCGTGAGCGGGATGAAGACCTCATCGGCGGTCCTTGCCACCACGTCGACCATCGTCTGGCGGTCGTCGGAGGAGGCGGTGATGTCCAAGAAGACCAGCTCGTCGGCTCCCTCCTCGCCGTAGCGGCACGCCAGCTCCACCGGGTCGCCGGCATCTCGCAGCTCGACGAAGTTCACACCCTTTACGACACGGCCCTGGTCCACGTCGAGGCAGGGAACGATCCTTACGCTTCGCATGTAGCGATCGCCTCCGCCAAAGAGATCGCCCCGGAGAGGAGGGCCTTTCCGACGATCACGCCAGCAATGCCACGCGTCGAGGATCCGAGGCTCTTCAGCGCCGTGAGATCATCCACGCCGCCAACGCCACCAGAGGCGATGACCGCATGACAGCTCTGGCACAGGACCGCCTCGAGCCCGACGAGGTCGGGGCCTTCGAGCGTGCCATCTCGAGCGATGTCGGTGACGATCACCGCGGCTAACGCTACCGACTCCAACTCGACCAGGAACTGCTCGAGGTCGACGCCGCTTCCCACCTCCCATCCACGAACGGCGAGCTCGCGACGAACGACGCCGTCGGAAGTGACGCTCCGGTGGTCGAGGCCTACCGCGATTTGGCCGGGGAAGCGTTCGGCGAGTGCGCGAAGCACCGCGGGCTCTTCTATCGCCAAGGTGCCGATGACGACGCGATCCACGCCGAGGCCAAAAAGCGTCGCAGTCCGCTCGAGCGAGCGAACGCCGCCTCCTACCTCGATTGGAATCGACAACGTCGCGGCGATCCTCGCGACGACCTCGTCGTTCTTGCCTACCCCGCTGCGGGCGGCATCGAGGTCGACGACGTGGAGTCTCGACGCGCCGCCTGCCTCGTAGGCGAGCGCCTGATCGAGTGGATCGCCGTAGAGCGTCTCGGCCGCGTAGTCGCCGCGAAGAAGGCGCACTGAGCGACCGTTCCGTACGTCAATAGCCGGGATGCACTCCATTCCCGCCTAGGCCTGGTTGCTCACGCCGGCCACACCGGACGCGGTCCGCTCTGTCAGCTGGACGAATCGGGCAAGGAGCGACAGCCCGGTGGTTCCGGACTTCTCCGGGTGGAACTGCACGCCCCAGAGCCTCCCGGTCTCGACGGCGGCGACGAAGCGCTCGCCGTACTCGGCAGTCCCGGCTACGGCCTCCAGGCTCGATCCGGTAGGGACCGGCGCGTAGGAGTGCACGAAGTAGAACCACGGATCGACACCAGAAGCGGGAAGCATCTCGCTAGCGCCTTCGCGATGAACCTGATTCCACTGGATCTGTGGAAGTTTGACGTCGCCTCCCAGGCGCTCGACACGCCCGGATAAGACGCCAAGGCCTGGCTGATCAGGACTTTCGTCGGATCCCTCGAAAAGCAGCTGATAGCCGACGCAGATGCCGAGAAACGGGAGCCCGCCCTCGATCGCGCGGCGCGCAACTACGTCGAGCCCGCTCGCACGAAGTGCCACCGCACACGCCCCGAACGCCCCGACGCCAGGCAACACGACACCGCTCGCGCCGTCGGCCTCTTCGACGGTCGTTGCCAGCCGGACGTCAGCGCCGAGGTAGGCGAGCGCCTTCTCTGCAGAACGGAGGTTGCCGATCCCGTAGTCGAGTACCGCGATCACCTACAACACGCCCTTGGTCGAGGGCAGCGACGTGCTCTCGACGCGGACCGCAGCGCGAAGTGCCCTGGCAGTGCCCTTGAAGGATGCCTCGAGGATGTGGTGGGTGTTCTTGCCGTATCGAAGCGCGAGGTGCAACGTGAGCGCTGCCTCCATCACGAATGCCCGGAAGAACTCCTCGGCGAGTTGCGGGTCAAAGCCTGGGGTCCCAAGCGGCGAGCGCTCGTCCCCGAGCTCGACGTCGTAGCGGAGAAACGGCCTGCCCGAGCAGTCGAGCGCCACATCGACGAGTGCCTCGTCGAGCGGGAGCGCGATCGACGCGAAGCGCTGGATGCCCACCTTGTCGCCGAGCGCGTCGGCAAACGCCCGCCCGAGGCTGAGGCCGGTGTCCTCGACGGTGTGGTGCGCGTCGACCTCGAGGTCGCCGGTTGCCTTTACGAGCAGGTCGAAGCCGCCGTGGCGCCCGAGTTGGCTGAGCATGTGATCGAAGAACGGCAGTCCGGTCGAGACCTCACAGATCCCGGTTCCGTCCAGATCGAGCACAACTTCGACGTCGCTCTCCTTGGTCGTTCGATGCACGCGGCCTACCCGTGGACGATCCTCGACGACTGCGGCTAGGGGCGTCTTTGCACTCATCGCCTAAGCCTTTCACGGAAAGCTCGGCCGAGGTGTCCGACGATGGAGTACTACGAGCCTGCGAGCACCGCGTCGAGCGCAGCGAGAAATGCATCGTTTTCCGCCGGTGTTCCAACGGTGACCCGCAAGAAGCCCTCGAGGTCGGCATAGGTCGAGAGATCACGGACGATCACCGAGTGCGCAACGAGCGTGTCCCAGACGTCGTGGGCGCTTTGGCCAGGCACCCGGAAGAGGATGAAGTTCGCCTGGCTCGGCACCACCTCGACCAGTCGGGAGCCGAGAGAGTCGAGCAGGCGCTCGCGCTCGTCGACGAGTCGCCGGACGCGATCGTGCATGTCATCGACATAACCAAGCGCGATCCTGCCCGCTGCCTGCTTGAGCGCGTCGAGGTGGTAGGGAAGGCTGACGCTGAAAAGGGCGTCGACTACCTCAGGGTCGGCGATCGCGTAGCCGAGGCGGAGGGCGGCGAGCGACCAGGTCTTGGAGAAGGTGCGAACAACTACGAGATTCCGATGTGCCGAGGTGAGCTCGATAGCTGATCTGAGCGCGAACTGGCCGTACGCCTCATCGACGATGACGAGTCCAGGAGCTAGTTCCAACACGTGCTGGACGATGTCCAGGCTCTCGACACGTCCGGTCGGGTTGTTCGGCGAGCAGAGAAAGACCACTGCTGGTGCCGCGGGATCGGTCCTGGCCACCTCGCCGAGCACGCGGTCGACCTCGTCTGCGCTTACTAGGTACTCCTTGTCCCGTTCGCCCGCGAACACCTTCGTGCCGGTGATCCGGGGAATGTGGCTGTGCAGCGCATACGTCGGCTCGAAGACGACAGCTGTCCTCCCGGGTCCTCCGTATGCGAGCAGTAGCGACTGGATCACTTCGTTCGAGCCGTTCGCGGCATAGACCTGCGAGACGTCGACGCCGTGTAGCGCACCGATGGCGCGACGCAGCTCGACGGCGACCCGATCCGGGTAGCGGTTAAGCGCCACCTCGTTGATCTCGCCGAGCAGCTCGGCAACGAATCCTGCAGGCGGTGGCTCAGGTGCCTCGTTGGTGTTTAACCGGACCGAGACGTCGAGCTGCGGCGAGAAGTACGCCTCCATCGAGGCGACTTCGTCGCGCGGCGCGATCAGCCGTCGCTCCTCGCTCATGGAGTACTCCATGTCGCCTCGCCGGTGCGGAGCCGCACCGACTCTGCATGCGCGCTAAGCCCCTCGGCTTCGGCGAGCGTCGCGACATGTGTCGCGACCTCTTGCATTCCCGTCTCTGAGATCCGGACCGCGTGCACCCGGCGGATGAAGTCCTCGACGCCGAGCACACTTGCGAAGCGAGCGGTTCCATGTGTCGGAAGTACATGGCTCGGCCCAGCGATGTAGTCCCCCGCTGACGCTGGAGCGTACGGGCCGAGAAAGATGACACCTGCGTTCTTCACGCCCTTGACGAGGGAGTCCGGGTCCTCGATCAGTAGCTCGAGGTGCTCGGGGGCTATCGCGTTCGAGACTTCGAGCGCCTGTTCGGCTGAGTCGACGAGCACGATGTAGCCGCCACCATCGAGGGTGGAGAGGGTCTCTTCGCGCCGAGGAGAGGCGTCGACGATCCGATCTATCGCCGCGCCGATCGCATCGGCGGCAGACTCTGACCAGGTGATCAGCCAGGCGAGACCGTCTGGACCGTGCTCTGCCTGAACAATGATGTCAATTGCCGCCCACTCCGGCGGCGTGGTGTCATCGGCGATGACAACCACCTCGGACGGTCCCGCGAACGCTCCAGGGACGCCGACCACGCCTCGCACCTCGCGTTGGGCGATGCTGACCCACTTGTTGCCGGGGCCGACGATGACGTCGACTGCTGCGAGTGACTCCGTCCCGTAGGCCATCGCCGCGATCGCCTGCGCGCCGCCGACCCGATAGAGCTCGTCAACTCCCGCGATCGCCGCCGCGGCGAGGATCTCGTCGGGGAGGGTGCCGTCCCGGGTAGGCGGCACACAGCAGATCACCTGGCGAACTCCTGCGACCCTCGCCGGGACGGCTGTCATCAAGACACTCGACGGATAACTCGCGCGACCCCCCGGCGCGTATACGCCCGCGCGGTCCACCGGAATCGCGAACTCCTCGACCTCGATGCCGCCGCGGACGTAGGTCGACGGCAGCCCAGCTCGGTGTTGATGGAACGACTCGACGGCGTCGTGTGCCGCTTGTAGCGCCGCACGAAGCGACGGTGCGAGACGCCTGAGCGCCGCGGTGAGTTCAGCGTCAGGAACGCGCATCTCGGCGACGTCGACACCGTCGAAGCGTCGAGTGAGATCCCGGACGGCAGCGTCGCCTCCCGTTCGAACCTCCTCGATAATCGACCGGACGGCCGCGACGGGGCCTTCCTCTCCAATGTTGGGACGGGGGAGCTCAAGCGGATCTCCGACTTTGCGCCCTCGCAGATCAAGTCGAGCGAGCACGGACGAAGCGTAGCCAGTAGCCGAACAGGCCTCGCCAGATGGGCCAAGATGCAGGCGTGCCAATCGACCGATCCGAACTCTCCTCGCTCACCGGGCTCATCGAGCAGGTGACCGACCGGATAACCAAAATGGCTGACCAGGCGGCGCTGGCGAAAGAGGACGGCATCGCCACCGAGCTCTTCGCAATCGAACGGGCGCTCACTGGTGCCAAACGGCGACTAGTCCGATTTCTCGGCGGACGCTGACGCCGGCACCCGCCGACGCCCTTCGACACCGGGCTTTGCCACCGGCACCGACGAGACGCGCCCTGCCGAGGGACAGATGTCAGCGAGCGAGCAGTGCGCGCAGTCGGGGTTTCGCGCCTTGCACGTCGCTCGCCCGTGCAGGATCAACCGAAGGCT
>DATCDR010000051.1:0-16187 GCA_036510575.1 Acidimicrobiales bacterium
TCCCCGGCGAGGAAGGCCCGGGATCGCACCGTAATCTACTTAGTGCATGGCTGACCAAGCCCATATCCGCAACTTCTGCATCATCGCCCACATCGACCACGGCAAGTCGACGCTCGCGGACCGCATTCTCGAGCTGACGCACACGGTCGACGCCCGCGCGATGCGCGCGCAAGTGCTCGACTCGATGGACCTCGAGCGTGAGAAGGGCATCACGATTCTCGCCAAGCAGGCGGCCTTTCGCTACGGCGATCTTCGGTTGAATGTCGTCGACACTCCAGGACACGCCGACTTCGGCGGCGAGGTCGAACGTGGCCTGGCGATGGTGGACGGGGCGATGCTGCTCGTCGACGCAGCCGAGGGGCCACGACCTCAAACTCGATTCGTGCTCCGAAAGGCCTTCGAGTCCAATCTTCCCGTCATTCCCGTCATCAACAAGGTCGACCGGCCCGACGCCCGCATCGCGGAGGTGATCGAGGAGACGTTCGAGCTGTTCTTGGATCTCGAAGCACCCGACAGCCAGTTCGAGATCCCGTTTCTCTTCGGCAGTGCCCGGGACGGGTGGTTGAGTTTCGACCAGCCCGACGGCACGGTGTCTGAGCCTCCGCCAGGCGCGGACCTCCGGCCACTCATCGACGCGCTCTTCAAGTACCTGCCAGCGCCGAGCTACACCGAGGGTCACCCACTCCAGGCACTCGTAACGAACATCGACGCCTCCCCGTACCTCGGGAGGCTGGCGATCTGCCGCGTGGTCGAGGGCTCCGTGACGAGGGGTCAGCAGATCGCGTGGTGCAAGCGCGACGGCTCAGTGGAACGGACGAAGATCGTCGAGCTGCTCGTCGCCGAGGGGCTCGAGCGAGTGAGCGTCGAGAAGGCAGGCCCAGGCGAGCTTATTGCCGTTGCCGGCATCGAGGAGATCAATGTCGGCGAAACGCTCGCGGATCCGCTCGAGCCGGAGGCGCTGCCGATCCTCGCGGTCGATGAGCCAAGTCTGTCGATGACCGTCGGCATCAACACCTCGCCGCTCGCTGGCCGCGACGGCTCCAAGCTCACTGCCCGCCAGCTAAAGGCGCGCCTTGAAAACGAGGCACTCGGCAATGTGGCAATTCGTGTGCTGCCAACACCTCGCGCCGACACCTTCGAAGTACAAGGCCGTGGCGAGCTGGCCTTAGCGGTGCTGGTCGAGATGATGCGACGCGAAGGCTTCGAGCTCACCGTCGGTAAGCCCGAGGTCTTGACCAAGCTCATCGATGACAAGATCTGCGAGCCCATGGAACGCGTGAGCGTCGAGGTTCCAGACGACTACCTCGGTGCACTTACCCAACTCCTCGCCAAGCGAAAGGCACGCGTCGAACGGATCGTCCACCACGGCACGGGCTGGGTACTGATGGAGCACCTCATTCCGGCGCGTGGTCTGATCGGTATCCGAGGCGAGGTGCTCACCGCGTCTCGCGGTACGGCGCAGCTCAGCCACGCCTTCGAGAGCTACGAGCCGTGGCTTGGCGAGCTTCGACTTCGTCAGTCGGGCTCGATGATCGCCGACCGATCCGGTGTCACCACCGGCTACGCCCTCCAGACACTCGATGAGCGCGGCTCACTGTTCGTCGGTCCGGGCGAAGAGGTCTACGAGGGAATGGTCATCGGCGAGAACTCTCGTTCAGATGACATGGACGTGAACCCCACGCGCGAAAAGAAGCTGACCAACATGCGCTCGTCGAGCGCGGACGAGTTGCTGCGGCTACCACCGGTGATCCGGCTCACACTTGAGCAGGCACTTGAGCACGCGGACGAATCCGAGTGCGTCGAAGTCACGCCGAACGTAGTCCGACTCCGCAAGGTCGTCCTCGCCGCGGCCGACAGGGCGAAGGGCAAGCGGAGCGGCAAGAAGCCCGCTCCAAGCGTCGCCTGATCCTCTAGCGGCTACGCCCGCTTGATCGAACCTATCGCGAACCAGCTCGAACGCAGGCCGAGCGCTATTGCGAATGCATCACCGGTTACGACCGTCTCGGCCTTGGTGCCCTTCAACAAGACCACTACTGCTCGACCGCCGTACGCGCCACGGCCGATTCTCTGGACGACCCGCACGCGAAGCAGCCGGCCGACCACTCGGTACTTCCTGGTGATCGCCGCACCAGTGATCGTGACCTGCCAGTCATGGGAGGGATTGCACTCGAGCGGGTTGCCTGGTACCACACAGGCGTCCCCAAAGTCCCGCACGCCTGGGAAGTCGCCCGGTTTGCTCCAACCGCCGGTCGATGCCGAGTAGCTCGCGAGCACCACCTTGTTCGAACCTGCACTGACGAGAACCTCTCCACCGGTGTCAGCGACTGCGAGATTTGAAATCGTGCTCTGGTAGGCGGCGCCGACGTAGGCCTGGCACGCGATGGTGTCACAGATGTCGGCGAATCCGAACCACCCTCCTGCTGCAACTGACGCGAGTGCGTACGAGCGAGCAGCGACCGCTTGTGCTTCGAGGGACTGAAAGCCCCAGGCTTGGCCCTGTGGCGCTCCGACCGCTCCCCCGTCGTCGCCCCACGACGCCGACTCCTCTGCGGGTACAACGCCCTCGAGGTAGCCCTGGAGCGAAACGAGGTTGAGTGTCCGCGCGTAGCCAGCGTCGTTGTAGGCCTGCACGTCGCCTTGCATCGGCTCATCGACGCCGTCATGTCGACAAAGTGTCAATAGCGGCTCGATCGCCGTCGCGCTCGGAGCTTCCGGGCTCACGATTGGATCCACTAACCCGGTTGCGAGCGGCCGACCCGTTGCCTTCGCGGCACTCGCGACAGGGCAGGACGCGCCGGCGTAGGCGTTCCAGGTGCCGTTCGGCTGCAAGGCGAAATCGACTGCCTCGCCGGCGGGAACCGTGACCGTCGGCCCTGGTGTCGTCAGCAGCGGAGGGATCACGATCGGAAACGTCGTCGATGTCGGAGCAGTCGTGGCCGGCACTGTCGTGGCTGGCACTGTCGTGGCTGACACCGTCGTGGCTGACACCGTCGTGGCTGGCACCGTCGTGGCTGGCACCGTCGCTGGCGTAGTCAGTGATGTCGACGGCACGACCGTGGTCGGTGTCAGGGTCGTCGTGGTGGCCGACGGCGAGAGAACAGCCGAGGTGAAACTGAAGGCTTCGACCGATGTCACGACCGGGTCGTAGCCGACACCTGTGGTGGCGTTCGCGTTCTCCGTGATGGCCACCGAAATCGACGGGTCGGTGCTTTGACCGATCGTCGGCAACGTCGCCAGCTTGGTCCCCTCGTAGAAGTGGTTGAGGATCCATTGATAGCTGCGGTGATAGCGGACCGCGTAGCCGAAGTCACCCCACTGCCCCATGCCGACGCCAGCGCCGTAGCCGTGGCCGTCAAGTGTCAGCTGCGCTAGTCGTCCCGTGCGATTAACGGTCGTCGCGCCCTGCGCGACATCGACGACGACGAAGGAGAGAACCGTTAGTGCCGAAAGGAGTGCGAGCCAGCTTCGGCGGTGGGCAGCGACTCGGCGAGTCGGCGTCCAGATACCGAAGCTACGCATGGCGCTCCGAAACTGCCTCGGTGATTGCGCGCCGGAATGCCACGCGCGCCGCGTCGAGGCTAAAGAGCTTCGCCCGATCGAGACCGCGCCGGACAAGTGATGCCCGCGTCGCCCGGTCCGCGAGCAGCTCGTGAATCGCCGCGGCGACATAGACAGGGTCTCGTCGCTTGAGCAGGACTCCCGCATCACCGAGCGTGCCAGGTACCGCTGCGACGTCAGCCGCCACGACGGAGAGCCCACGCGCCATCGCCTCGACGATCGGGACACAGAAGCCCTCGTGATGCGAGAGGCAGACGAAGACGTCGGCGCTCTCGTAGTAGGCGGAGAGCTCGGGCGCAGGCACAGAGCCTGGGAGCTCCACCGCCGAAGCGAGATCGAGCGAACCGGCGAACCGGACGACGGAGTCGAGGTACGCACTCCCCATCGGCCGGCCGACAAGGTGGAGTCGGGCGCGATCGGGATACGCCTTCCGGTAACAGGCAAGGGCCGCGACGATCTCGTGTTGGGCCTTGTGGGGGGCCACCTGGCCGACGAAGAGCCAGTCGCTCCCGCCGTCGGACTTGGCGAGCTCGAGTCGATCGAGTGCGTCAGGGTCGGCTCCCACATCGAGGTTCGCGGATTCGATCAGGACCGACACGACCTCAGCATGCGCGAAGCCGAAGTCGCGAAGCTCACTTGCGTTGAACTCCGAGTCGGCGAATGCGAAGGGCACGAGTGGCGCGAGAGAACGAAGTTGTTGGCGCCCAAGTCGAGACTCGTCACCTAGTGGCGGGATCCACCGCTCAACGAGCTCGGCAGGAGTGATGTTGTGGTAGTCGAGGAGCTTTCTCCCCGGATCTGCCCCGAAGGCATCAGCGACGGGGCTGCCGATCGAGCACTGGTAGAGCAACCATCGCTCGGTCGACGCGTACTCGGCGAGCGCAGCTATCGGCCGCACCCTGCCCTCTACGCCTGGGCCGAGTATCTGCGCATAGATCTCTGACTCGAATCCGAGCTCGTGAAGTAGGCGCTGGGCCTCGAAGGTGTGATTGCTCACTGCATCGTGCTCGATGATCGACGGGATGACCTGATCGATCCTCGCCGGCGTGCTCAGGATGACCTCGGTCGGGCGGATCTCGCGCCGACGACTCGTCGGCTGACCCCGTCAACCGCTCCGACCACGCGACGTGCTGCAGGAACGAGTGCCTTTGGGACGACCCGCTTCGCGATGCGGCGAAGCGCCACGGATCGTTCAGCAAGCAAGGGCGCACGAAGCGCCGACGTGGCTGCCTGCTCGTAGGCGGCCTCGAGACCGACCTCGTCTTGGACACCCCACACGACGTCACCTAGACGCTTCGACTCGACTTCGATTCGCTCCATCAGCGCCGGAAGACCGGACAGCTCGACATTCGAAACACTCGGGACTGCTCCACCTTCTCCCGGCATTACGCGTGCGACGCGTTGCCGCCGGGAGGATTGAGCTCGATGACGAGTGGCATCGCGACCAGTCCCGTCGCCCGCCCCGGGTTCATCACCTCGAAGGAACACGCGGGCTCCTTGACGTCGATCACCACGCCGGTTCCAGATCGGACGTCGAGATTGACGCTGAAGGTGCCATCGAGCAGCGAGACCCTGTCGAAGCAGAACGAGATCGAGCCGTGCCCCCGTTCGAGAATCCCTCCCGCAAGCGTGACCTCTCGAATCTCGGCGAAGATCACCTCGAATTTCTCGTTCAAGAGCGTGAACTGAAAGCGCGTGTCGAGGACCGGCTCGACGACGTCGAAGGCGACCGTCACCTTCAGGGGGTCGCCCGTCGAGAGGTAGGGGCGTTCGCCCACACCTGGATAGTCGAGCTCCACCTCGCCCATCGTGATCTGTCGCTGGTGCGGCGCGACGATGATCCGCTCGGCGGCCTGCTCACCTTCTGGCTCAGGCGGTGGTGCAAAGCCCGCATCGATGAGTCGGTCGCGAAAGATCCGGATCGCCTCTCCGGGAGGGGCCTGGGCGACGAGCTCGCCACGGTCGATGACGAGAATCTCCTCGCAGATCTGACGCATCAGGTCAGGCGAGTGCGACACGACGACGATGGTTTTCCCGTCGTGTTGGAACTCCGCGACCCGATCGAGACACTTCTGCTGGAACCGCTCGTCGCCTACCGCCAGCACCTCGTCAACTAACAAGACGTCGGGATCGGTGTTCACCGCGACCGCGAAACCGAGCCGCACGTACATGCCAGAGGAGTAGTACTTCACCTGGTTGTCGATGAACTGCTCGAGCTCGGCGAAGGCGACGATGGCGTCGAAGCGGCGCGCGATCTCTCTCCGGGAAAGACCAAGGAGCGAGCCGTTCAAAAAGATGTTGTCCCTGCCCGAGAGCTCGGGCTGGAACCCTGCCCCAAGCTCGAGCATCGCGGCGAGCTGACCACGCACGACCACCTGGCCGCTCGTCGGCTGCAAGATTCCAGCCATGCACTTGAGCAGGGTCGACTTGCCCGAGCCGTTTCTCCCGAGCACCCCGATCGTGGTCCCGGTCTCGATCTCGGCCGAGATGCCCTTCAACGCCCAGAACTCCTCGAAGGGCACGTGGCCTGCGTGGAGGACGCGCTCTTTTAGCGATGAGTACTTCTCGTGGTAGAGCCGGAAGCGTTTCGAGACGTTCTGGATATCGATCGCCGTGCTGCTCACGCGCTTAGAGCTCCTCGGCGAAGTTGCCCTCGAGGCGGCCGAAGACGAGCAAGGCCCCGAGGAACATCAGCACCGCAACGCCGAACACCCAGGCGAGCATGACCACGTAGAAGTGGAATGGGTAGTTCGCAAGCTCGTACACCCGGTTCGGCACATTCTTCGTCACGGTACGGAGGAAGACGTGGCCGCCCTTTATGTACGGTGTGGTCTTGATCTGCGGCGTAGTCGTGATGTGGGTCGTAACGATTTGCGTCACGACCTTGCCTTTCACGATGAGATACTTCGGCGTTTGAACTACAGTCGTGATCAGGTAACTGACCTTCCCGTAGATCGCATGCTGGAACGTCAAAATCACCGGAACGATCGGATCGACCAGGTACGCGATACCGAGCCATTTGTGGCTCGGCTTGTCGACCACATCGAAGCTGTAAATGATCGGAACACCCCAGAACCAGGTCGAGATCAGCACCTGGATGAGGTGCTCGACATCTCGCAGGTAGACGTTCACCGCCGACAAGAAGACCGCGATCGCCGCCGCGAAGATGATCAGGTCGACGAGCGCAAATGGGACCAGCGTCAAGAACTTCCAGTCGGGCGCGAACTGGAACCCCAGTAGGAACAGGATCATCACGCCGGACTGGAAGAAGAAGAACATCGTCGCGGTTCCGACCTGGGACAGCGCCAAGATCTCTCGCGGAAATGCGACCTTCTTCACGATGCCCGCAGCGCCAACAACCGCGCTCGAGGCGCCGATCAGCGCGGTCGAAAAGAAGTTCCAGACCAAAAGACCCGAGAACAAGTAGAGCGCGAAGTACGGCGTCGGGTTCTTCAAGAAGTACTTGAAGACCACGTAATACACCGCAAGGACGACCGCCGGGTTGAGCATCGACCACAAAAGGCCGAGCACGCTCCCCTTGTACTTCACCTTCAGGTCCCGACGAACGAAGAATACGAACAGCTCGCGCGATCTCCAGAGCTCGACAAAGCGTGCCGAGAGGCGCACCTTGGAGCTGACAACTCGAGCGGGCAGCTCCGCGCGCGGAGGGAAGCCGAAGTCTGCGGAGTCGAATCCGAGCGGCGCGTCAGCGCGACCGTCGTCGGTATCGATTTTGCTCACGCCTTCAACCTCGTGCACGCCCTCTCGACTCGACGATCTCGTCGAACGCTGCCGAGAGGGTTGCGCCGTCATAGTACGGCCAGTGCTTCCATCGGGGCGCCCAGTCCGTGTTTGGACCCGTTCCGGCATCGTAGTGGTCGATTCCTAGGTCATGGGTTCATCGCCACGGTTCATTATCATGACGAACACGGGAGAAACTGCCATCGGTAAGGGAGATTCATTGAGCCGGCGAGTACTACGACGAGCACGCACGGCCGCAGGCCTTCCCGGCAGAGTCGTCGCCGTAGAGGACCGGACTTCGGCGATCGAGGTGCACGTCGCGGAAGTTCTCGACGCGATGCGCGCGGATATCGCGGAGCTTCGCCGCCTGATCAGCGCACAGATCGACGCCGATGCCGACGCGAGTGAGCTGCTTGGGCAGCTGCTTCGCAGCAGTGAGCACCGTCTCGAGGCCATCGAGACCCAGATCGAGCGCGAGCAGCTGCCAACAGCGACACCGCGGCTCGCCGGCGGAGCGACTCGGGCCTAGTGCGAAGCGCGAGCGCCACAACACGTCGCGCCCGCGTCGTCGTCGATCTCCAGGCACTTCAGAGCACAACGACACGAGACCGCGGCGTCGGCCACTATGCGGCGAACTGGGCAGCCGCGCTCGAACAACTCGACCCGAGCTTCGTGGAGGCGTACGTTCTCAACCCGTCGCAGGCGCCCCCGGGTCGACTCGACGAAATCATCGAATCGGGAAAGCTGATCTACGTCGACGATCTCGACCTCGCACGCGTCGAGCTGTGGCACACCATCTCCGCCTTCGACCTCGCGCTGCCGCTCTGCTCGCTCATGCCACGTGAGTTGTTCGCTAGGGACGTTCGCCATAGCTCGACCGTCTACGACTTGATTCCCGCGCTCGATCCGGCAGAGGAGCTGGCCGATGTCGTCGATCGACGGCGCTACCGCACCAGGATCGAGATGATCCGTGCCTGCGATGCACTCCTTACGCTCTCGCGCAGCGTGGCGAGCGATCTCGTGACCTGGGCAGGAATCGAACAACGCCGCGTCCATCGCGTTGGCGCGGCCGCGGACGAGCGCTTCAAGCCGGCAAACGACAGCGCGGCAGCACGCGCCATCGCCATCTCGCGTCTCTCCCACCTCGGCGCGCGTGGCCCCTACGTCCTTGCGGCAAGCGGCTCGCATCCGCGGAAGAACAACGAGGCATTGATCCGCGCCTTCACCTCCATCGATCGAGGAGTCATCGACGATGTCCAGCTGATCGTCACCGGCGAAGTGGATGCGCCGACGGCGAACCACTATCGGTACCTCGCCTCGCTCGCCGGTGCAGAAGACCGCGTCGTTGTCGCCGGATTCGTCACGGAGGAGGATCTCGTCACGCTCACCCAGGGAGCGGAACTGGCTGTCGTCGCGGGCCTCGCCGAGGGTTACGGCCTGCCGATCGTCGAAGCTCAAGCTTGTCGGACCCCCGTCATCTGCTCCGACATCGCGCCCTTCGTCGAGCTCGTCGAGTCCGACGGGCGATTCGATCCGAAAAGCGACGCTGCGATAGCGGGTGCGATCAGTCGAACCCTCGCCGACGAGTCATTTCGCGACCGCCTCCGAGTCCCTCCGCCAAACGACTGGGCAGAGGTCGCGACCCGCAGCCGGGAAGCGATGAACGCCACCCTCTCGATCCCCCCGAGGCGTGTTCGAACCACTATCTCGTCTCGGCGCGCCCGCCCGCGGCTCGCCCTCATGACGCCGCTACCGCCTGCTCCGAGCGGAGTCGCCGGGTATAGCTACGCCCTCGTCGACGCGCTGCTTCGCACCGACAAGGTGGACGTCGACGTCTTTTGTGAAGGAGCCGGCGAGGACACAATCGCTCCGGTTGGAGCAGGTCTTTACTCTGCGCGTGCCCTTGGCCACATCGAGCGGCTCGCTGGACGCTACGACCACGTCGTATACACCTTCGGCAACAGTCACCACCACCTCAACGCGCTCGCCTGGCTCCGAAGGCGTCCAGGGACCGTCCTCGCCCACGACGTCCGACTGACCAATCTCTACCGGCACGAGCACGGCGATCCCTCGATGCTTCGGGGTGGCTTCGAGGCTGAACTTCGGCGAATGTACCCGGACTCGCTTCCCGAGGACCTCGGTCGAGACGGCGAGGTCGCACTTGGAGATCTCGACCGCTACGGGATCTTCATGGCTCGCGAGGTGATCGGACTCGCCGATCGCTTCCTCGTCAACTCCCGCGCTGCGGCCGCACTCGCGACGATCGATGCAGGTCCGGGCCGCCTCGAGACCATCGAAGTTCTGCCGTTCGCATTCGCGAGTGGTGGCGCGCTCCGCTTCATCGAAGAGATCCGCTCGGCGCCCGAGGGACTCCCGGTGAGCATCGCGCGCAGCTGGGCACGTTCCGGCGTGCCAGCGGAGCGTCCGGTGATCGCCCACTTCGGCATCGTCGATCCGGCAAAGGAGCCAGAGCTCTTGATCCGAGCGCACCGTGAGCTCCTAGCTGGTGGTGACGACGTTGCGCTCGCCTTCGTCGGACCCATCGGCGACGAGCTTTCGCGCACGCTCGGCGCACTCAGCCTGGAGCTCGGCACGTCAGAGTCGGTGATCTTCACCGGCCCCCTTACCTCGCTCGCCTACGAAGCGTGGCTCCGCGACGCGACGCTCGCAGTGCAACTGCGCGCGACGTCAAACGGTGAGGCGTCCGCAGCCGTCGGCGAGTGTCTCAGTGCGGGGCTCCCAACGATCGTCAGCGATCTCGGGTGGGCACGCGAGCTCCCCGACGACGTGGTCGTCAAGGCAGCGACCGCGACAGGAAGCGACGACCTCGCGGCGGTGATTAGGGCACTCCTCGCGGCTCCGCATCGGATGAGCTCGCTTTCGGACCGCTCTCGGGCTTTTGCACGCCAGCAGAGCTTCGACCGGACCGCACGGGCGCTGCTCAGTGCATTGACCGACCACAGGCTCAGCGCGGCGCGCTAACGAGCTCAGCCGACCTGTTTCGGCGTCGGGCGCAGGATCTTCGTAACTGCTCCCCTCGACTTTCCGATCACCCGTTTCACCAGCCAGATACTCAAGCCGCCAAAGCTTGGATGAACGCGCTCGGTGGCGGTGACCAGCATTGATGCTCGACGGCTCCCCAATGGTCCCTCTGCGTCGCCACGAGCTCGCCGCCTAAGAACATCAAGTACCTCTGTCGCCAGCGATGAGCCACCGAGCTCCGGCCAAGGCGGCAAGGCCGGCGCCACATCGGCGGGCTCCGGCGCCACCACGATTTTCTCGATGGCGCGTAGGGAATCGGTTGAGATGCGATCGGCTTCATTCGCGAAGACGACCGCGTCGGCCGAAGACCAGAGTCGCAGCATGAATTGCGCGTCTCCCTCACCATCCCTAAAGGGGATTGGAGAGTCCATGAAGAGCGTTACGTGTTTGAAGCTACGAAGCGCCGTCGCCACGTCCCCGACTGATCGGGCGGTCAGGCCGAGGCCCGCTTCCACCCGAAGCTCGACCGCGTCGAACTCCGCCGAGAGCGAACGCAGCTGATGTGCGAGACGCCTGCCACGAAGGGGCGCGCTCCGATGCGAGACCGAGAGCGGATCACCTGAGAGCGTCTCGACCGAGTCACCGAGCGCCGATCGCCGCACTGCCTCTCTGGCGAAGCGCAGAGCATTCAGTCCGCCAGGAGGCGGCAACGTGCCGACGAGTAGGACTTTCATCGATCGTGACTACGAACGAAGGCGTTAAGCGAAGCCTCCATTCGATCCAGAACGAGTGGCCACGTGTAGTTGGCGAGCACATACTCGCGACCAGCCGTCGCAAGCGCCGCCGCGGCATCGGGCGCTTGGGCAACGAAACGTAAACATTCGAGGAACTCTGAGTCACTCGAGTACGTGAGACCCCCGCCAGATCGTTCACAGTGCCATGCGATCACTTCGCCCTCGGCATTGGCTATTACTGGCGTCGCCGCAAGCCAAGACTCCATCAGCACCCGAGAAAAGCTCTCATTCGTGCTCGGCTGGACTACGGCAGCGGCCGAGGCGAAAGCACTCGGCATCTCTTCGCCGGCCAAGAATCCGAGGTCGATGACACGTTCTGAAATCTCCGCGGGCGCGTTCAGTGCTCCAACGCCAGTCGTGACGAGATCGAAGGGGAAGCCGCCCGCCGACACCGCTGCGCCATATGCGTTGAGCAGCTGATTCCAGCCCTTGCCCTCTTCTCTGCGGCCGGCGTACAAGATGAAGGGCCTACTGAGTTGGTGGCGAGACCGAAACCCGTCCGTGTCGTAGGAGGCGGGGATGTCGACGGCAGCGCCAACCACCGAGTGGTGCGGCGAGAGCCCCGGCGCGACCCGGTGACCGAGTTGGTGTTCTGGCTCGGAGAGGAACCACACCCCTTTGACCGACGAGAGTGTCTCTTTCACGACGCGAAGCCACGCGTAGTTCTCGTCATGCAGGCACGGCATCATGATCGCCCGGTCCGGTGCGACCTCGGCACCGTAGACGGTCGTCCAAAAGAGGTACGGCGAGAGCACGATTGCGTCATAGCGCGTCGCTGCTGCAACGAGGTAAAGGTAGAGATCCGGAACGCGCAGGCGCCCGTTTAGCCAAGCCAGCTCCTCAGCGGGGCTGAGCTTGCCGCCTCGTTGAATCCGCATCTCGAGCTCGGAGGTCAAAAGGTGGCGACCGGTGCTCACCGTCTTGAAGCGCCGGATGGTGATCCCGGCCTCCTCGAAGCTCCCCGGCTCGAACTCATTTTCCCAAGAGAAGTGACTCTTCGCGCACGTCGTCAACACTTCGACCTCGTGTCCCCGTCGCCCGAGACCCCGAGCGGCCTCGGCCATCACCGCCTCTGATCCACCGACCACCCCGTCGCCATATCGAGGGGTGACGAACGCGATTCGGTGCCTGACGAGTGACATCGACCTCCCTCTCTCGGACGTGATCGTACGTGGAGCACCATCTTCGGGCGCGGAGTCCAGCTGAGGCGGCCGACCGGCATCGGCAGTACCTACGCCTTAGCGGAGCCAAACGGTGATGCAACCGATCAGTTCAAGATCCCTATGAGCAGGTCGTGAGGTCGCGGCTCGACATCCCTCATAAGGGTGCGCTATTGCACGTATGAATCCCGCGGTCGCAGAGCTAGCCGGACCACATCCGAGATAGCGCTGCATCGCCGCGAGCTAGCAACGACGGGCATCGCCGCCCAACTTGTCGAGCGCCGTCATTCGCTCCAGGTTAGGTGAGGTCGCCGGTCGCGCGAAGTGCCGAGCGGTCGAGGACCCTGTCGATGAAGCCGTACTCAAGGGCCTCATCAGCAGTGAACCAGCGATCGCGATCGGAGTCGGCTTCAATTCGCTCAACTGGCTGACCAGTGTGGAACGAGATGCGCTCGGCCATCATTCGTTTCAGGTAGATGATCTGCTCCGCCTGAATCGCGATGTCCGCTGCCTGTCCTTGCATCTGGCCTGAGGGCTGATGCATCAAGATCCGTGAGTGCGGCAAGGCATATCGCTTACCTGGCTGTCCTGCGCAGAGGAGGAACTGTCCCATGGAGGCCGCGAGACCGAGGCAGATCGTCGCGACGTCGCAACGGACGTACTGCATCGTGTCGTAGATGCCGAGTCCGTCGGTGACCGAGCCACCTGGTGAGTTGATGTAGAGCGAGATGTCGGCGCCAGGATCCTCGGCTTCGAGGAGCAGCAGCTGTGCACAGATCAGATTCGCGGAGTTGTGGTCGACTTGGGTGCCGAGGAACACGATGCGCTCACGTAAGAGGCGCTGATACACGTCGGGGTTTGCTTCGCCGCTCGGCGTAGCTGCCACGACGGCGGCTTCGGGGAGAATGAGGTTTCCGGTCATGAACACGAGGCTACCGGCCCGTCACCGCCTCGATCACGGATCCTCGAGCCGACAGGTGTCGGAACCGATTCGGCCCGATACTAGGGTGCCACCGAAACCACCTCACCGGCCTGCAACGGCCGCCACGGCATCCCTGCGACACCAGCGACGATCTGAGGGAGCGACATGCAGAGCAACGGCGAACTAACGCTGATGGCGGTCCACGCCCATCCTGACGACGAAGCGTCGAGCACCGGCGGCGTGCTCGCCCGATACTCGCGCGACGGTGTGAACACCGTGGTCGTGACCTGCACGAACGGTGCGCTCGGCGACGCGCCCGGAGGTATCAAGCCAGATGACGTCGCCTTCGACGAGGAGCTGGTAATCGCGACAAGACGCCGCGAGCTTGAGGCCAGCTGCGCACTCCTTGGCGTGCGTCATCTCGAGCTCCTCAACTACCGGGACTCAGGGATGATGGGTTGGCCTTCGAACTCCGCGGCGGGCGCGTTCTGGCAAATGGGCATCGAAGAAGCTGCCAGGCCGCTTGTCGAACTGATGGAGCAGTATCGACCCCAGGTCGTCATCACCTACGACTCCAATGGCTCCTACGGGCATCCTGACCACATCCAGGCGCACCGGATCACACTCCACGCGACCGAGGTCACGGGCATTCCCGACAAGCTCTACTTTCCAGTCATCCCACGCTCAGCATGGCGAGAGTTCGCGCCGCTGCTTCGAGAAGCTGGCCTCGACGACGGCGATGGCGAGGCAGAGTCCGCCCCCGAAGAGGAGTTCGGTACCCCAGACGAGCTCATCACGACCCAGGTCGACTGCGCGGAGTTCGTTGGCACGAAGTACGCCGCGCTCGCGGCTCACGCGAGCCAGACCGATCAGTCCTTTTTCATGAAGCTCCCGAGCGGTCTCTTCGATCGGATCTTCGGCACTGAGTCCTTCATCCGTCACCTCGATCGAACCGGTGTGGCGACGCCCGAGAGTGACCTTTTCGTGGGAATCCGATGACCGCAGGGCACTGCCCGACAGCGCTGCCGCGCGTGCGCTAGGCCCGGGCTACCCTCTCGATCGACGTTCGTGTACGCGGGTGTGGCGAAATCGGCAGACGCGCCAGGTTTAGGTCCTGGTCCCTTCGGGGGTGGAGGTTCAAGTCCTCTCGCCCGCACTTTTTTTGACGACGCGTGCCATCGGGGGCAGCTTTGTCAAGGCGTCGGTGACACGGCTGCCTCACACCAATTCTGCGCCCAGTTGTCCCTCGACGCGTCAATCCTGAGACGTCGAGCGCGCTGACGGAGAGGATCACCCGCGAGCCGACATAGGCGGCCGATCCCTCGGTGGTGCTGGCTCTTGTGGCTACCCGGCAGGCGCTAGGGATACCACCACGAACTCGCAGACGCTGGCTAACCACCTTGGGCCCAGGCCTTTCATGCGTGACAATCCAAAGATCGCAGTCAAGTCGATCATTCGCGCACTGCTCCAGGGAGGTAAATGTGTCGGATTTCACACAGAGGTTGAAGCGGGTATCGGTGGCGTTGGCAGTTGCCACGGTTACCCTTCTCTCCGCGATCAGCATCGCTGTTCCCACAGCGGACGGCGCGACCAGCGGGAGCATCGTCGGCGTTGCCAACGGCCCGTTCGGGCCGATGCTCGTCGCCGGCTCTGGGCAACGGGCTGGGACGGCGCTCTACATCATTACGAGCGATCTCGGCACCAGCTTCGGCTGCACGATCACGAAGCAGTCCGTTGCGGGAATGCCCTACGTCTGCACTGGTCCTCCGACTTCGCAGAAAGCTGATTGGCCCGCCTATACGACCACCGGCACCCCGGTCGCCGGCGCTGGGGTCAAGCAATCCCTGCTCGGTACGGTCGAACGACCCGGCGTAGGCGATCAGGTCACCTACGACGGTCACCCCCTCTACCTGTTCGACCAGATACCCGGCGTGCCTAGTGGTGAGAGCTGGGACGAAGCGACCATCCCGGCAGACCATGGCTCGTGGTGGCTCTTGTCGCCGGCCGGATCACCGGTCGGCTCCGAAGGCGTGTTGTCAACGGTGACGATCAAGGGCCACAACTATCTGGGTGCTCAGGTCATCGTCGGAGGCGGCATCGCCGTGTTCCCGGTCTATTCGTACTCGGGCGGTACGGGCTGCACCAGCGAGTGCGCGGTCAAATTCTCTCCGCTTTACGCCGAGGGATCACCAGGTCTGGCCCCTGGACTTAGTCAAAAGGGAGGAATCGTCACGAGGTCGGACGGCTCACTTCAGCGGACCTGGGGCGGCAAACCGCTCTACCTCTTCGGCGACCAGGGAGGCAGCATCGGGCCAACGGGGCTGACGATCGAAGGCAATGGCAACGGAGTCGCAGAGTCGGGCGGCACCTTCGCCCTTATTTCGGCCTAAGACCCCTCGCTCAGGCAACTCGAAGGAAGTCTGAAAGCAAGCAGCACGGTACGCCAGACGCCAAGTAACGCACCGACAAAACGGCAAGCTGGCGGCCGTGCCGCTTGAGCTGCATCGAAGCCGCGAACACCGCTGGCGTGTCGCCATCGCTCGCGGTTCCACGCGGCATCGAGAGGTGCACTCGAACGGGCCGACTGGTCTACCGCTCGAGGTGTTCAGCAACTGGGCAGCGTCCGGGCCCGCTGCTTCACCCGGTAGACGACAGTCGTCCGTTGCCAGGGACGACCGAGCAGCCATAAACCTCACTCCGTCTACCAAGTGCCATCCGACGAGGTTCGAGTTGCGGGCCGACAGTACCCGGTGGCAAAGACGTTGAAGGTGTGTAGCCCTGCGGCTCGCGGACTGCCGTGACGCGGCCAGCGCCGTTCGAGTCAAGCAGAGGAGCAGAGCGAGTTCGACGGCTTCCCCAAATGTCGAGTGGGTTGAGGGTGATCGGCCTCCTAGGTGGCTGGTGTTGAACGAGTGCCCAATGTGAGGATCGGGCCTTCGTCGACAGCCGAGCGTGCCTCGCATGTTCCGGGTGGCAATGCCCGCGATGATGCCAACGCGGGCAATTCGTAGCAAGACGTAGAGCCTTCGG
>DATCDR010000052.1:0-28845 GCA_036510575.1 Acidimicrobiales bacterium
CCGCCGTGAGCGCCATCTCGCTCATCAAGTGGCTCGAGACGAACACCGTGCGACCTTCACGCGCGAGCCCCTTTAGAAGATTGCGAACCCAGCGGATGCCGTCAGGGTCGAGACCGTTCACTGGCTCGTCAAAGAGCAGAACTTCGGGGTCTCCGAGCAATGCGGCCGCGATCCCGAGCCGCTGTCCCATGCCGAGCGAAAACTTGCCCGCCCGCTGTCCCGCTACTGCGGTGAGCCCCACAAGGTCGAGCACCTCGTCTATTCGAGATCGAGGAATGTGGCTCGACTCGGCGAGCATCTGAAGGTGCGCACGGGCACTTCTCCCGGGATGAATCGCCTTCGCCTCGAGCAGTGCTCCCACCTCATGGAGGGGCCAGGGGAGGTCGCGGTAGTGGAGTCCCTTGACGGTCACATCCCCTGTGGTCGGCGCGTCGAGACCCATGATCATGCGCATGGTGGTCGACTTGCCCGAGCCGTTCGGGCCGAGAAAGCCAGTCACGACGCCAGGACGAACGGTGAAGCTGAGCTGATCGACAGCGACTTTCTCGCCGTAGTGCTTCGTGAGCGCCTTGGCCTCGATCATCTCCAGACCCCGTCCATCCTCAGTTGCGGCATGTGTCGTCCTTGGAAATCGAAATTGGCCACGGTGCCCGACACGACGATCGCGCCGAGTCCGACGAGAACGGTCGCTTACTTTCGGACGCGCCAAACGTCTCGAGCAACCGAAGCCTAGGACAGCGTTGTCGCCAAAGGACCTCATCCCGAAGGGCTCCCGGGTTTACGCGAACCTTTCGGTCGGATCACTCGCCGTGCGACCCGCGCACGGTGGACGCGTTATTCCGGTCAGTTCGCATCGGTCTACGCGCGTGCGCCGGTGTTCGCTCAATTTCGTGCCGTCGCCATCAAAGCGTCTGCCCGGGCCCTATCCGAGGCCCAGCTAGCCAGATTCCGTCAAAATGCTGAGCGTCCTGTCCATCTCTTGGGCGGATTCCCGAGCAGTCGCTATCTGAGTTCCCGGCCGAGTTGCCTGGCAGAACGCCCTTTCCGCAGCGGTAAGCGACCGATAACGGCCATCTGGCACCCTCGAATGATGCCGGGCCGCCCTAAAAGCAGTCCGAGATGCCTCATCTGACCCAACCCGGCCTCAATGACGGGCGCGAACTGGCCGTTATATGTTTCGAGACACTTAGGGAGAAGAGATGGCGGCAAGCACCACGGAGTTTCTGCAGCGCGTGAATACCGATCCGGACCTGAGCGACCTACGCCAACTCTGCATCGACACGCTGCTCGCATGCCCGGAGGAGCGGGTCTTCTTCTCGGATCGACTAGGTCGCAGCATCCTCGTCAGCGCGGGGTCCTTGGCCGCCATGGCCCAGGGAGGGATCGCGGCCGACGCCATCGGGAAAACCGTTCACGAGATGTTCGACGATGAGATCGCCAGGACGGCCGAGATCGATGAGCGTCATATCCTCGAAACCGGAGAGACCGTCGTCGGAAAAGTCCGACGCGTGTCGATACCCGGGCATAGCGACATGTGGATGCAGACGACGAAGATGGCGCTGCGCGATGCATCTGGCGCGATCGTCGGCACGTTCGGAATCTCGCGCGACCTCACGGCACAGAGAGAGGCCGAGAACGCGCTCGCGCACCAAGCGCTACATGACGGCCTCACTGGGCTTCCAAACCGAGCGCTCATCCTCGACAGGATCGACCAGATGCTTGCGCGGACTCGTCGCAATCACGGCCAGTGCGCAGCCATGTTCTTGGACCTCGACAACTTCAAGGACATCAACGACACGCTTGGCCACCACGCCGGCGACGAGCTACTTGTCGCGGTAGCAGATCGCCTCTCGAATGCGCTCCGCCCAAGCGACACCGTCGGACGGCTCGGCGGCGACGAATTCGTCGTGCTCGTCGATGGAGAGTCGATGACCGCAGGCCCCGAGGTAGTTGCAGAGCGGATCCTCGACGTTCTCCGAACGCCATTCGAGATAACGGGAAGCCCCGTACCGATCCTTGCTTCCGCGAGCATCGGCATCGCCACGGGCACTGCTCAGACTGCCGATCAGCTGCTCCAAGAAGCCGACATCGCCCTCTACCAGGCCAAAGATGCTGGCAAGCGATGTGCGATGGTCTTCGCGGCGACGATGCAGACGACCGCGCAGGTCCACCGGCAGCTCTTGGTCGACCTCGAGCTCGCACTCGAGGAGAACCAGTTCTTTCTCCTTTACCAGCCAACGATCGACCTGCAAAGCGGCGAATTCAGAGGCGTCGAGGCGCTGCTTCGCTGGCAACACCCCGAACGAGGCGTCATCCAGCCCGACGACTTCATTCCCGAGCTCGAGGCAAGTGGGCTCATCGTTCCCGTCGGGGCCTGGGTGCTCGAGCAGGCGTGCAAGCAAGGCGCTGCATGGATGGCTGCGGGCCACGGTTTCACCGTCTCGGTCAACGTATCGGCAATGCAGATCATCAGGGACCGCATCCTCACCGACGTCCAACGCGCGCTCGAGGTGACCGGCTTCGATCCGACGCTGCTCGTATTGGAGCTCACCGAGACGACGCTGATGCACGACGTCGAACAGACGGTGTCTCGTCTCGAGCTGCTTCGAGGAATCGGCGTGCGGATAGCCGTTGACGACTTCGGGACCGGCTACTCCTCGCTCGCCTACCTGCGCCAGTTCCCGATTGACATCTTGAAGATCGACCGATCTTTCGTCTCGGGAATCAGCGATTCGAATGAGGCCGCGGCGCTCGTCCACACACTCGTCGAGCTAGGTCGGGCGCTCAATCTCGAGACGATCGCCGAAGGCGTCGAGGACGACGCGCAGCGACTGCAACTTCAAGCCGAAAACGTGAACACTGGCCAAGGTTTCCTGTTCTCAAAGCCCATTGACGTCGCGGCTATCGACCGACTTCTATTTAGCCAGGTGGCATAACAACGCCGACGCCGTCGTCTCGGAGCGGAGCCCCTGCCATGTGCCCGCGTCTTCGGTCTCGATCCCTGTTGGCCACTTTTCACAACACGACACACGCGAGCCACAGCCGCGCTTCATCTCGGCTCTGTCCCGAATCGTCACTCGCGATGCTGCGTGCCAAGGCGAACACACCTGCACCTCGCGGCCCGGCGAATCGATTTGCGCTCGAAGGCTGGGCTAGATAATCTACAACTAAATGGTTGTAGATTATCTAGCCCAGCAAGAGGTCGATCGCATCTTCGGTGCGCTCGCCGACGCGACCCGGCGCGACATCCTCGTGCGCTCGATGAACGCGTCGCACTCGGTGTCGGCGCTCGCGCGGCACTACGAGATGAGCTTCGCAGCGGTGCAAAAGCACGTCGCCGTTCTCGAACGGGCAGCGCTCGTGACGAAGCAGCGACACGGTCGCGAACAGATAGTGGCGTCGAATGCAGCGACGCTGCGGCGAGCTGCGGCGCTGCTCGACGCGTACGGAGAGCTCTGGACCAATCGAGCTACACAGATCGCCGGCATTCTCACCGACGAGGAGGGAGACACGAAATGACCGTCATTAGCTCCACAAAGGACGCGACGACCCTGACGCTCGCGGTCGTCGCTGAATTCGACGCCGCTCCGGATCGGGTGTGGAACGTGTGGAAGGACCCGCGAAAGCTCGAACGGTGGTGGGGACCGCCGACCTTCCCGGCGACCTTCACCCGCCACGAATTCTTCGTCGGCGGCGAGTCTCGCTACTTCATGACTGGGCCGGGCGGCGAACAGCCACACGGCTGGTGGAGAATAGATGAGATCGACGAGCCGCACCGACTGGAGTTCGCAAATGGGCTCGCAGGCGACGACGGCGAGCCGGCGCCTGGCATCGAGCCAATGACGGCGCACGTCACCTTCGAAGTGCTGGACGGCGCTACGCGAATGACGGTCCTTACACGATTCGTCGACCTCGAGCAGATGGAGACCATGATCAGCATGGGAATGCAGGAGGGAATGAACCAGGCAGTCGGGCAGATCGACGTGCTCCTTGGCCCTGCGACAGTCTGAGCGCGCTTACGAGCAGGAGTCAGCCGGCTCAACTTCGATGACCGTTAGTTCCTCCGGATGTCGGGGGGTGCGTCCGAGCCGTCACCGACGACATTTCCTGTTGCATCTGCCTTGAACATCGCGCGCAGCCGGCACAAGAACTGTTAGCCACGTTAAAGATTTCGAATCTGGGGAATACAGGACCCCGGAGGAGGAACTGACATGGCGATACTGCAGACCGGGGTCCCTCCGGAGGCCAGCAACGAGGACCACTCGAACGAGCACCGTCCGAGCGTCAACAACGGCGGCTCATCGGCGATACGTAGCCTGATCCCTGCTCGGCTCGACCGCCTCGACTGGTCGCGATTTCACACGCGTCTCGTCATCGCTCTCGGCGTGGCGTGGGTACTCGACGGCCTCGAGATAACAATCGCCAGCAACGTCACGAGCCTGATCAGCACCAAGCAAGCGCTCAATCTCTCCTCATCGGAGGTCGCCTTCGCAGTAGGCACTGTCTACCTACTCGGGGAGGTGGCAGGTGCACTGTTCTTCGGGCGTCTCGCTGACAAATGGGGTCGCCGGAATCTGTTCATGATCACGCTCGGCGTCTACCTCTTCGGTGGCCTCTTGAGCGCGATGACGTTTGGCCACTCGCAGTTCTGGGTCTACTGGCTCTGGGGCTCCCGATTCATCGCCGGTATGGGAATCGGAGGTGAGTACGCCGCGATCAACTCAGCTATCGACGAGCTGATCCCGGCGAAGTACCGAGGCCGTGTCGACATCGCGGTGAACGGCACCTACTGGGGAGGCGCGCTCCTCGGCACCTCGCTCACGTTGTTGGTCGTCAACCACCTCTCGGTCGGTTACTCATGGCGCGTCGCGTTCCTCTTCGGGCCTGCACTTGGCGGCGTCATCTTGTTTGTGCGGAAGAACCTCCCGGAGAGCCCGCGCTGGCTGCTGATGCACGGAAAAGAGGAAGCAGCCGAGGAGAGCGTCACCGAGATCGAGGCGACGGCCGCAACGAGCGGAAAGAACCTCGAAGACGTCGACGACTCAAAGGCGATCGAGATCACGCCGTCCGAGAACATCGGCTTCATCGTCTTGGCGCACACGCTGTTCGTAAAGTACCCCCGCCGGGCGATCCTCGGCGCAACGTTGATGATCACACAGTCGTTCCTCTACAACGCCATCTTCTTCACCTACGCCCTAGTTCTGACGAAGATCTACGACGTGCCCGCGAAGGACACCGCGTACTACTTCATCTTCTTCGCCGTCGGGAACCTCATCGGGCCACTTACCATTGGCCGGCTCTTCGACACGATCGGCCGACGGCGGATGATCTCGGGGACCTACATCCTCTCTGGGCTTCTGCTCGCGATTAGCGCCGTCCTTTTCCACGCGGGTGCCCTTGACGCCGTCACCCAGACCGCATGCTGGTGCGTGATCTTCTTCTTCGCCTCTGCCGGTGCGAGCGCGGCGTATCTGACCGTCAGCGAGATCTTCCCGATCGAGGTCCGCGCCAAGGCGATCGCGGTCTTCTTCGCCATCGCCCAGAGCTTCGGTGCGATGGGACCGTGGCTCTACGGCATGCTGGTCGGTAACGGGCAGGATCACTCCAAGCTGTTCCTCGGCTACCTCATCGGCGCCACGGTGATGATCGTCGGCGGATTGATCGACATCTTCCTCGGCGTCGCTGCAGAGGGGAAGTCCCTCGAGGACCTGGCGAGCCCGTTGTCATCGGTCTCATCTCCATCCCAGCACCCCTCGAACCAGACCGGCGCCCCCCGACCACCGGCTGCTCGGGCAACTGGCTTCTGACAGGTCGTCGAGAGCCCTTGCCTGGAGCCCGCACGTGGAGTGGCGGTGAAGCGCGACGTCGGGGCAAGTGCCAACGGCGGCGCTAAACGTCGAGGTGCTCAGAGGACGTCACCGCGGCAGCGTCAGTGCTCGTGGAGCCGAGCGGCAACGAAGCGTCGCGGTCGCCTGCCTGAACGCCTTTCTTGAACTCATGCGACGCACTCCCGAGACTGCGGGCCAGCTTCGGAAGCTTGGATCCGCCGAAGAGCAGCACGATAACGACGGCCACGATGACGATGATTCCGTCCACTCCAAATATCTCTGCAACCATTCCGGGTTCCTGCCTTCCTGATGTTTTCGATGCTTTCAGTACTCCACCCAGGGTTGCTCGGATCTCCCTGGAACGATGTAACGCGTAGGGCTTAGTTCATGCTCACGTCATCTTGGGTCGGCGCCGATGCGCTCGGCGCCGCGACCCGCCGCGTCAACACCGAACGGGCGGCGATGCTCTGCCGATCTTCAGCGGTGGTGACCGCTTCAACCTGCGATGGCGACTCGGCAGTCGTTGGATGCGGCGAACTGAGGAGATCACTCACGTAGCTCGTCACTGCCGCTCGGGGACTGGTCGGAATATGCGGCAGGTCGAGATCGGGCATCGCATCACGAACTTGGCGCTCTGCCTTCTCTCGAAACTCCGAGATCGAGCGGAACATCGCACCGAAGTGCCGCGCCGAGGACTGCATTTTGTCAGGCCCGATGACAACGAGCGCGAGTACCAAGATGACGATGAGCTTTGCTGGATCGAGATTTAACACTGCTCCCTCTCAAGCTCGGACGATTGACTGACGGCTTTCGACGCCACGAAAGTGCCGCCGTCTCAGATTTCATCGACGACAAAGGCACTAGTGGTCGACGAGGGGTTTCGACTCGGTGACTCTCCCGCCCTCGACAGTAAAGATGGGCGTAAGGCCCGCAACCGTGTACTCACCGGCCGGCACTGAGGCGTAGACGGCGGCGTAGCGGATCTCGCCGTCGACGTGGCGCTCGCGCACTTCGGTGTGCATGATCGCCGCGCTGGCACCGACGGGGACCAGGTCAGGCTCTCGTCCGAGCCACTCACCGCTTACCTCCACGACGAGTGCTCCAATATTCCCTCCGATGTCGAGGACGACGCTGCCGTCCCGGCTCGCTGGCATCCGGTGCTCTGGCATCTGCGTCACGCCGCCGGGACGGCGTAGCCCGAGTACGGGATGCCGAGGTAGGGGAACGTCGGCCAGAGGTTGAGCCCAGCCCCGGTCAAGCCATCACTCACGTCCGCGATGGCCTTATCAGGGGAATAGGTCTTGTCGACGAGTGGGATCGTCGCGCCGGCAAGTGCCTGCAGCTCGATGGTGACGACGTCGTCAGCTACCCGACGACCATTCGGGAACCCGGCCACGTCGCCACCGACCACACCAGTCGGTTTCGGCGACGTGCTCGGTGGAATCGCGAGATTTAACCGGAGCATGTCGGCTTCCACCTTTCCGGTGAACGTAGAGAAGTTCGGTGACACGACCCCCGCCGGGATACCGGTTAGAAAGATCGCTTCGAGATCCGCTCGGGCCCCGGTATACGCCGCGAGGTTCGGGAACGCGCCCGGGTAAAGCACGTTCAACAAGGAGGCAAGCTCGGGATGTGCGGCGCCTGCCGCGAACTGCTTGTCGTCCTTTGGCTCTGAAGCGTTCCAGTAGTCCTTCTTCGAGATCGGGACGAGCACCTCATTGACGAGCGGATTGCCGAGCCGGGATACCTGCACCCATGGACCGGACCCGACACCGTCGCCGCCAGCTGATCGGAGGACTCGTGCCTGCTGGCGACTTGCCGTCGTCCAGATGCCGATACTCGCATGGGCGGCGATCGGGCTCGCCGGGGCATGGCCGCGATAGGCGATCTCGCTGATCGGAACCTGCATCGCGATGCTGTGGACGTTGACGCCTGCCGTGCTGTTGACGCCCTTCGAAGCGGCGAGCGCCGGAAGCCCGAAGGTCGCATGCAGATTCGCGATCGGACGCAGGTCAGCGAGATCGAAGATCGCGCCGAGGTCGACGAAGAATGCGTCCGCGCGCTGCCCGGCGAAGACCTTCCGCCCTGCACCGACGGAGTGGACGGCAAGGGCCTGCAGCTCGGGGTAGTTCGGAGTCGACAGCGGCCCGATGTTGCAGGGCGGGCAACGCAGGCTCTCCGCGAGCCTCGTGATCGCGCCATCGCGCTCTTTTTTCCACATCGTGTAGTACTGGCGCCGATTCCAGTTCTTACTCGTGAGGGACTCGATCGGACCGACGTTGTAGAGAAACGTGTCCGGGATGTGGTTGATGGTGTTGAAACGGAACTGGTAGGAGATCTCGGCGACGCCGTCACCGTTGTTGTCGATGTGGATCTCGTAAAGGACGTCATCACCGAACTCGAAGAAGTTCGGACCAGCCGCAGGAGACTGCAGCGGGATGTAGTTGGCGATGATCGTGACGGTGTCGGGAGCATCCGGGCTCACGAACGCGTAGAGGTCGGTGCTGTCAGCGACCGGATCCTTGGCGATCTCGGGTGCTTCGCGATGTGACGACATGGCTTACCTGCCTTCCGTTGCGATGACGAGCCGGGCGGCCAGACCCGGGTCGTGCAAGATGAACTCTTCACTGCCCGAGAAGACGGCGATCTCGCCGGTGGCGGCGTTGCGGAGGTGGGCGATGATCGGCGCAGCTGGATCTTTTCCGACGGTGGCTACCAAAGGCGTGGGAATGCTCTTTGCGGCTGCTCCATTCGACGCCCTGGTCACAGCGCCGGCGATCTGGCCAGGGATCAGGACTGCAGCTCCCGCCGCGGCGGCCACCGCACCGGATCGGGCGATAAATGCCCTTCTATTGATCTGCTCCATGCATCCACTCCTTGTTCATCGATTGCGCCGGCGGTACCGACAACCTCTTCAGGTGCGAACTCTCACTAGGTATGCGGAGCCAACATGACGTTTGGATGTCTAAATGCCCGAACATTTCTGCAGCTAGTGCCCAGCGACCTCTCAAATTCGGCGGAAGCAAACGATTCGCCCTAGGGCGAGAGATTCTCGGGGAGCGGCCTCTCGCCGGTCTCGACCAGCTGGTGAGCCACTTCGAGCAGCTTGACGTTCAAGCGCTGCGACGCGATGCGCAAGATCTCGAAGGCTCGCTCGGCAGTTATCCGATCGCGCTCCATCAAGATCCCCTGCGCTTGGCCGATCAACTCCCTCGTACTGAGCGCTCGTTGCAGGTCCTCAAGGCGTCGTTCCGCTGTCTCGCGTACATGGGCGACGGAGAGCGCGTGCGCGGCGACTGTTGCAAAGCTCGAGGCATTCGCGAGATCGGAAGTCCCGAATGCTGCCGGGTATCGGCTGTAGAGCGTGATGGCCCCGAGGGTGTCACCCGCCGACAGTCGAATCGCAAGAAGACTCCGGATCCCACTCGAGACTGCTTCGGGCGCGAATCTGGGCCATCGGAAATCGCTCTCGAGGTCCTCTGCGTAAAGGGCTCCGCCTCGATTGATCACCTCGAGCGTCGCACCGTCATCAAGGTCGCGCTGAAGATCATCAAGATGATCTACGAGTGGATCTGAGGCGACCCGCACGCCAGCGAGTGCCCCTTCGGTCAGCATCACTCCGACGTACTCACAGCCGCCGATACTCGTTTCGGCAAGGTCAACTACCGACTGCAGGGTCGCGGCGACGCCGCCAGCTTGGAAGAGCGTCCGCGCGGCGAGAGCTAGCTCTCCGGAAAGCTCAGTGATCGGGTCCTCGGTCGTAGGCATTCGCGCTCTCCCGTGCAAGCATCTCGTGAAGCCCGAGCCGGACTGCGCTTCAGAGCGGTCTCGTGTCACACGTTCCGAGTAAGTATTCGGAGCGAACGCGCGAATAGATGCCTGGCATCTCGGACGTATCCGAGAGTTGACGGCGTACGAGCGGAATGCGCGTGGCCCGATCCCCGTGCTCACGCCAGAGCCATGCAACCTACGCAGCCGACGATCCGCCCAGTTGACTCGCGAAGTCCTCTTCCGACAGGCCTTCATCGCAATCGGCTTGCGACCAGTCGAGTGGTGTTCGCAAATGCAAAAGACCCCTCCGGATGCGCCCTTTGACCGTGCCCTCGGGGACGCCGAGATGCTCGGCGACCGCGCGATAACTAAGGCCCCCAAAGAACGCCAGCTCGATCGCTGCTCGTTCCTCTGGACGGAGCCTCGAGAGCGCCCGTTGCACCTGGAGCCTCGAGAGCGACTGGAGCGCCTCCACCTCGGCAGGGAGCGCGAAGTGCAGCTGCTCGCTTAACAAGTCGCGCTGGCGCCTGCTCGTCTGTGAGCGCATCGCATCAAAGCCGCGGGTGCGTGCGGCGACGTTGAGGTAGGTATGAAGGCTGCCGCGACGTGCATCGAAGCGATCAGGTGATCGACACAGCCCCTCGAAGACATCTTGGACGATGTCGTCCACATTGCTGGAGCCGAATCGGCGAGCGACCTGAGCGACGCTTCCACTGTGTCGTCTAAAGGCCTCGCCAAGCGCCTCCGGCATCCCCGCACGAAGGCCAAGCATCAGCTCGCCGTCGCTCGCAGTCGCGACCTCGCACGCAGAAAACGGCAAGGTCCAGTCGCTCAGGACGTCCACCCTCGCCCGCATCACCGCAGGCAGGCCACGCGTATCGGAGCTAACGAGCGCCGCGGCGTGAACCATGCGGACACAGCCGTCGGCACGGAAGATCCGGTTGGCATACGAGAACTCAAGACCGCGATCTCTCACCGAGTCCAGCACCGACTTGCTCATCGCGAGATCGTCGGGATGCTTCATCTCGAGAATGGCGGCCGCGCTCGGGATGTACAGATTCGGTTGCCGCCCGAAGACGACTGCGAGGTCCGGATCCCACTCCCAGGTGTTGGCCTGCAGGTCCCACTCGCAGTTCGCGGACGCTGGCTCAGGCGCGATTCTGACGAGGTGATTTGCGGCGAAATCGTCATAGGAAGACTTCGAATCGACAGCGTAGAAGGTCGCCATTGGACGCCGGCTCCGGTGATAGCGGGAGCATCAAAGCTCCCAACCGAACCCTCGCTGTCGAAGGTGGGCTAATCGTACCGCCTGCCCTCCAAGTTCGTAGTTCACGCCACTCGGCGCCCGGTGAGTGCCAAATCGAGCGGGATTCAGCGTCAGAAACGACACTGCGAATCGCTACGTTTTGCTGGACGATCCCAGGAAGTCGTCGATGTAACCCGTAATGATGGATTCGACGTCGACGTCTCGAACGAGGCCCAGGGCCTCGGCTCGGCCGAACGAAGAGTGCTGTGCCCACCCTCGAAAGAACGCTGAGATCGCAGGGTCGATCTCGAAGCTGATGGTGCCGAGTGATCGGTCGCTCGCGTGGCTGAGTGCGGCACTCATCTCTCTTGGAGACGGATCAAGCGCGGGGAAGTTGAGTGCTCGATCGGAGCCGAGCCACGCGCCGTCTACGTCGTGGAGGCGGATCAGGTTCTCGATGACGGTTCGGTAGCCGGAGATCGGTACGTGCATGTCGGGGTCAACGGGTACGACGCACTCGATACCGTTGAGCGGCTCCCGAAAAATTCCGCTCACCCACGAGGACGCGGCCGCATTCGGCTGACCCGGCCGGATGACGACGGTTGGTAGACGAGCGGAACGCCCGTCGAGGAATCCCTTTCGGGTGTAGTCGTTCACGAGCAGCTCACAGATCGCCTTCGTCGTGCCGTACGTCGTCTCGGGCGCGCACTTCGTCTCGTCGGACACGACCTCGTCGGCCTCGATCCCACCGTAGGCGACGATGCTGCTCGAAAAGACCAGGCGAGGCGTCGAGCCCCGGGCCCGGCAAGCCTCGAGAACCGCCGTTGCCCCACCAACATTCACACGGATCGCACGGTCGAAGTCGAGCTCGCTTCCGGCACTGACCATCGATGCGAGATGGAAGACCGAGACGTCGTCGCGATCAACAACCGAGCGCACGAGATCTGCATCACCGATATCGCCGCTAACGCTCTCGATCGAAGGGTGACGATCGGGTTGGGCCGGTGGATCGACGGCATCGAACAAGACAATGCTGTCGACTGGCTCCTGGGAACCTGACAGTCCGGTCAAGGTGCCACGGGCGACGAGGGCTCTCGCCAGCATCTGGCCCAAGAATCCGGAACCGCCGGTGATGACGACCCTCATGAACGCCTACTGGGTGCGCCTGAGTATCGGATCCTCGTTGTCGGCACGCTCACGTCCTCTCACCCGGTTCGCCCTGTGGTCTCTTAGCGAATGAGCCACGCGCGACCTCGATAACCGAAGAGTCATCGAGATTTCCGAAACCCGCCCGACGGGCGACGAAATACATCTGCTCGGCCGCCGATGCAATCGGTGTGGGATACATCGCCTCATGGGCCGCGGCGCTCACGAGCGTCATGTCCTTGGCGAAAATGTTGACCGCGCTCCGGACATCGTCGAACGAGCCCTCAAGCATCCTTGGGCCCCGATCATCGAGCATGAACGAGAACGCTGCGCCCTGGCGGACGACCTCCCACGCCGCGCGCGCATCGAGGTCAAGTGCCTCGGCAAAGCCGAGTGCCTCCGCGGCGACGGCTATATGGACTCCGGCAAGGAGCTGGTTGACGAGCTTCATCCGTTGCCCGTCACCGGGTTTCGGACCGATCACGATCACAGATCCGCTGACGGCGTCGAGTAGCTCCCGAACTTTGGCGATAGTGGCCTCTGCTCCCCCGACCATCGTCAGGAGCTCGCCCGTACCGGCGCGAGTGACGCCGCCCGAGACGGGAGCGTCGACGAGGTCGATACCGCGCGCAGCAAGAAGCTCGGACCATCGGATGACAGCCTGCGGACCGACGGTCGCCATGACGACGACGGTCGTTCCCGGCTGCAACGTCTCGGCGACCCCGCGGTCACCGAAGATCACCGCCTCGCCCTGGGCAGGCGTGGCGACCATGACGACGGCGATGTCGGCGTCTCGGATCGCGTCCTCGCCAGAGGACGCCGCTACGAGGCCCTGTCGTTCGATCCCCTCGAGCTGCGCGGCCTTGACGTCGAACGCCCGTACCTCGAAGCCCGCTTCCGCGGCGACGCCGACCATTGGTCGCCCCATCGCGCCAAGGCCGATCCACCCGAGTCTCGTCATCGCTTCCTCACTTGGATCCTCATCTCGTCGGTGATCCCGCGCTAGCCAGCAACAGGAGCTTCTCGTACGCGACCTGCTTCATCGCAGTGATCGCGGCACGCTGCGCTGCGACAACGTCGTCTTCGGAAACCTCGATGGCGTCGCGCAACGCCCCTAGGTAGGCGCGCCGAAGGTCGGCGTTGAAGTTCACCTTTGCGATCCCGATCTGCACCGCTATTCGCAGCTCTTCGGTGTCTAAGCCCGAGGCTCCGTGCAGCACGAGTGGAATCGAGACCAGCCGCGCGATGCGAGCGAGCAGGTCGAGATCGAGATGGATCGGGTGGTCCGAAATGCCGTGAACGGACCCGATCGCGACGGCGAGGGCATCCACGCCCGTTCGCTCGACAAACTCCGCGGCAGCTTCTGGGGACGTCAGCTCGCCGGCGACCGCCGCGCTCGAGACGTTCTCGTCCCCGGCGATCGCTCCGAGCTCAGCTTCGACCCACACTCCTTTGGCATGCGCTTCGGCCACCACGAGCGCCGTGACCTGGACATTCTCCTCGAAGGATCGATGCGACCCGTCGATCATCACCGAGCTGTAGCCGAGCTGGATACACGCACTGATCTCCGCTAGGTCAGTTGAGTGATCGAGATGGACGCCAACAGGCGACGGGGACTCCTCCGCCATAGTGAGGGCCGCACGGGCGAGCAGCGCTCGACCGACGCCGGTGAACGAGCTGGATCCAGCCTGCAAGATGACCGGCAGTGCTGCTTCGGTCCCGGCGTCGCAGATCGCCCGTGTCGACTCGAGGGTGTAGGTCGAAAAGCCAGGGATCGCGACGCAGCGGGCGCGAGCGTGCTGGAGTTCCTCCACTCCCCGAGTGAGCATCACTGACCCCGCAAGATGTCCACTGCGTCGGCAAGTGACCCGTCGTTCCCGACGTTGCCGGCAAAGACGATGCACGGAAGACCGAGGGACTCCGGCCGAGACTCGAGTGCTCGAAAGACGCTCACGAACCCGGCGAAGAGCTGACCAACCACCTCGGCTCGCCGCACGCCGAGCGCGCCGACGAGCACGTCATGGGAGGTGATCCCGCCCTTGGTGATAACCCATGCGGGGTGTTCACGAAGGGCTTCGAGAACGATTGCGACGACGGCTGCAGAAACGCTTCGAGCAATGCGCAAGCTCTCTTCGCCGTCACGGCCTTTCTGCAGCGTTCGGCCCGTAACAAGAAGGACGTCGGAGTGCCGCAGTGCTTGACGGACCAGCGACGCGCAGCGGCGAACGGTCTCTCCTCGACGCGCCGGGTCGACGACGTCTTCGACGTCGATGACGACACGCTCGATGCCCGCTCTCGCCTCTAGAACCTCGAGCTGACGGTTCGTTAAGCCAACGTGCGACCCGACGACGACGAGCCCGTGTCCAGGTGGTGCCCCGTTCGGCCAGATCGTTGTCGCGTCAAGCGGCGCGATCGGTTCGATTCCGGCGAGCACCGGGACGAACGAGGGTCCCGATCGGTAGAGGAACGTGCGGCCCTCGTCCTCGGCGGCGAGAAGTCCGAGCACCATCACCTCGAGATCTGCGTACTCGACGCAGTTCACAACGACGAATGCACCGTCGTGGACGTCCAAGAGGAGCTCTTTGATCCGCTCGGGGCCGCCACGGCGGATGTCGTCGAGCGAGATGCTGTGCACCTCGCTCGCCAGCACAGCTCCCCCGCTCTTTTCCTCGATGAAGAGACGGAGGTCCGAGCTCGAATAGCCGAAGGTGAGATCGCGCGCGAACTCGGTGTCGCCGACTGCGACGATGCCGTCACCGGTCCGGGCCCAGTGGATGTCCGACGCGGTGAATCGACCTGCTTCGAAGTAGCTCGGCACGAGGAGCACGCCGTCGTAGCTCCTGCCGACCGATTCGCGACGTGCCGATGCCAAGGCGTTGAGCTCTGCCATGACATGGCCCCGAAGCGTGGAGTCGCTCCTACTCACGATCTCAACTCTGCCTCCGAGGCGTTCCTCAAGCGCCGAGGCGAACCTCCCCAACTCGATTGCTCCGCTCGCCGCCTCAGCTTCGGAGAGTCCTCGGCTGTTCGTGAGAACAAAACAGGTGGATCCAGGTGCCTCGAGCGCGGTCGCTATCGCATCCGTGTCGAGGCTCAGCACGGCTTCGACGCCGTGGACCGCCTGGGAGCCGGTCGGGTCATCGTCGAGAACGAGAATTCGCCGACCCGTTCGTTCGTGTGACGCTCGTATCGCTTCGCGCGCCCGAGGAACGAAGAGTGGATCCGCCGGCTCCACCATTTTGGGGCCCCACTCGTAGGCGAGACTCATCTTGCTTCGCGCCTACCGACGAGGAGCCCAAGCGACGCTTCTTGCCGCGCCCTCGCGGCCACGTCAGCGGCCGCAACAAAGTCGGTCTGGTGCTCGGTCCAAACGGCAGTAGCTTCCACGGACACGGCAAAGAGTATCTCCGAGGTTTGATGAGCTCTGGCGCTCGGAGCACGGTACGTCCAGCCGGGCACCGCGGTATCCCTCGACACCGCTCAATCTCCAGGTCAGAGGTTTCGTCGGCTCGACTACCTATGCAACAGAATCTCGGCGAAGGTCGACGGATCAACGTTCCCGCCGGAGAGAATGACGCCCGCACGGGCTGCTCGAGGCAGCTGGCCAGGCTGCAGCACCGCCGCCGCCACACTGCAGGCCCCGCTCGGCTCCACGACGAGCTTTAGCCGCTCGAAGAGCAGGCGGGTAGCTTCGATGATCTCCACTTCGGCGACGGTGACTATCCGCTGCACGTGCCGCTCGATGATCGGAAACGTCAGCTCTCCTGGTTGCGTCGACCGAAGCCCATCCGCGATCGTCGTCGGGGCGGTAATCGAGACGCGGTACCCGGCCTCGAGGGAACGTCTGGTGTCATCGGCATCGCTCGGCTCGACCCCGATTACTGCGCAACTCGGCATGAGCTCGGCCAGGGCGAGGCTTATCCCAGAGATCAATCCCCCGCCACCGACTGGCACGAACACCGCATCGAGCGAACCGCACTGCTCGGCCAGCTCCAACCCGATGGTTCCCTGGCCCGTGATCACTCGTTCGTCGTCGTAGGGCTGAATAAGGAGGCGCCCCTCCTTATCGGCGATCTGCGACGCCAGCTCCAGACGGTCCTCTGTCGCTCGGTCGTAGGGCACGATCGTCGCCCCGTAGGCTCGCGTCGCATTTTGCTTCGACTTCGGGGCGTCGCTCGGCATCACCACGACGACATCGGTCCCGACGAGCCTCGCCGACAGGGCGACCGCTTGGCCGTGGTTTCCCGACGAGTACGTGACGACGCCTCGTCGCTTCTCTGCCGGCGTCATCTGGCGAAGTGCGTTGTAGGCGCCTCGAAATTTGAACGAGCCAGTTCGTTGCAGAGTTTCGGCTTTGAAGTAGAGCTGAACTCCGCTGATCTCGTTCATCGAATGCGACTCGATCACCGGGGTCCGGTGTGCCACACCCTCAAGCGCTCTGCCTGCATCGCGGATGCTCGAGAGATCGATCATTTCGCTCCCAAGGGACCACGTTGGCGGCGAGCAGCATTAACAGCCACTACCGCGCTAACTGGCATCGGGCCATCCTCCTCGATGCAGCACTACCGGGTGCCACGGCAGCGCACCGATCGGATCTGTCAGGAGGCGTTTCGTCTGCGCGAGGTAAGGATTCTCTCCCCGCCAGCAACCCTCCGGAGGAGTTAGTCCTGCAGCTAGCGCCCCACGCTGAGCGCAGACGGCCTCGAGTGCAGCGCGCAAAGCCTCGTCTTCTTGCAGGCCTGCGCTGTGCCGGTACCCGTCCAGGGCATCGAGTCCATCGGGTGTAAGCCTGATAGCGCGTTCGGGCTCGGTCGTGGCGAAGTTACGTCGCAGCAGATAGCCGGTTGCCATCGCCACCCCTTCCTTTGAGAGCCCCGTCAGGGCAGGTAGATCGCGGACGCGTACGACACCTGAGTCGATCACACGCAAGAGGTTCGCGCCGAGGGGGAGCGAGACCTCCGCCTGCCGCTCGTGTTCGAGGGTGAGGGCGACCAGCAGCTGTCCGAGGAGCGCGACAAGTGGTCGCTCGGTGTCCTCGCTGTAGCCGCCCTCGACGATGTGCGTGCGAAAACCATCAGAGGGGTTCACCTCCGGCGGCGACCAGGGAAAGGGTGTGAGCACGCGATGCGACAACTCACCCAAGGCGTCGATCACGTCGTCGCCAAAGCGCGTTCGCCAGCGATCCTCGACACCAACAAGCACGCGGGGCCACAGCCGTCGGGCGTAGGCGCCGGCGCGAGTCGGTCGAACGATGGTGTCGCCCTTGACGCCCCGATGGCTGCCAAAGCCCTCCCGTCGCCGGTCGCTAGCGTCGCCGACCGAGATCCAGCCCCAGCGTTCAAGCCCCCCGATGTTGCAGGCGGCGCGAGTCCGCGCTCGCAGATCATCGACCGCGATGCCGTCGTCGTCGATGAACCGCAATCCATTTGTCCATATCGGAAAAGAGATCCTGACATGGCGACCAACCCGATCGAATCCGATCGCCTCGAAGGCATTGTCAACCTCGATCGTGTGTGCGATCCAGACCCAGGAGAGCAAGGTGGTGAGCGGTACTTGCCGTGGCACCCAAAAAGTATTGCTGACCAACCGGCGACCCTTCGATCAGCCGGATACTCGCCGAATCAGCCGAGCATGTCGCGGCCGCCGTCGATGTGGATCACCGAGCCCGTCAAAGTGTTCGAGCGCGGCGAGCAGAGGTAGGCGACGGCCCAGGCGATGTCCTCGGGCTGTGGGAGCTTTCGCGCGGCGATCCGCGCCGCGAGCTCGATGTCGTGTTCTCTCGTCACGTTCGGGTGCGTTTCCACATCTCGGATCGTCTCGGTGTGGCCGGGATCCACGTCGTTCACGGTTATTCCGAACTGCCCGAGTCCCGCGGCGAGCGACTTGGTAAGGGTGTGCAGACCACCCTTGGCCGTCGAGTGCGGCGCCCGCAGCCATCCACCTGTCCAACCGTCTGGGCCGTTCATGTGAATAATGCGTCCCCACCCTGCGGCCTGCATCCCCGGTACGAAGGCCTTCGCGAGATACCAGGAGGCGGTCAGCTGCTGGTTGAGGTACTGGTGCCAATCCTCGTTGGTGGTCTCGAAGAAGTCCTTGTAGAGCCGACGCGCCGCATTGCTGACGTACATGTCGACCGTACCGAAGCGCTCCTCGGCGACCGACTTCAGCTCTTCGATAGTTGAAAGCTCGGCAGCGTCGCCCATTACGACGGCCGTGGCTGCGCCGAACGCCTTGGCCTCCTTCTCCACCGATCGCGCCTCTTCGACGTTTGACCTGGCGTTGATCACGACGTTGGCGCCCCGCTCAGCGAACTCCAAGATGATGGCTCGGCCAATATTCCGGCCTGAGCCGGTGACCAACATCGTCTTGCCGTGGAAATCGAGTTCCCCTTCCATGTCCCCTCTTTCCGTGTCGAGCTTCCCGGACGGCAAGCCAACTAATTAGCGCAGGAGGGTAGCGTAGGGCCGGCACCGGATCCGCACCCGTTCGACCTCATCAGACACGTTCGAAACGCGCCAGCTGTCGAGGCCGTCACATTCGGCGAGGAGAAACAACCAGATGGGCCTCACCGACGAGGACTACGACGAGTTCGCCCACCTCGAGTCGGTCGCAACGCGCCGGAACATCAACTGGAGCGGGGCGCCGAAAGTCCGGCGCCGATCCTTCCAGAACGGATCAGGCCTTTTGATCAGCGCCCTGCAGTGGGGCGAGAGCGACCCTGAGTTCGTGTTCTTCCACGGACGCGGCCAGAACGCCCACACCTGGGATACGGTGATCCTCTCCCTCGATCGCCCGAGCCTGGCGATCGATCTCCCCGGCCACGGACGTTCGTCGTGGCGAGACGACAGCGACTACCGGGCCGAGCACATCGCTCCCGACCTCGCCGTCGCGCTCGAGATCGGCACGGCCCCGCCAATCACGCTCATCGGCATGTCACTCGGCGGGCTCGCAGCGATTCGGCTCACTGCGGATCGGCCCGATCTCATTCGTGGGATCGGCATCGTCGACGTGACACCGCACTTCATCCCGCGGCGGCGACCCCCAGGTGCAGAGCTGCGAGTCCCTGCTCAGCTGCTCGCCGGCGGACCAGTCGTCTACGACACCTTCGACGAGCTGGTGGCTTCGGTGATGGCGGTCATCCCATCGCGATCGAAGGCCTCGCTCGAGGTGAGCGTCCGGCACAACAGCATGCGCCTCGAAGACGGGACCTGGACCTGGTCATATGACCGACGGCCTGCTCAACCGAGTGACGGACCTCCCTCGGGGGCGACGCTCTGGGACGACCTCTCCTCGATCCACGCACCGATGTTCCTCGCCGTCGGTGGCACCTCCGACCACGTCGTCGAAGAAGAGCTCGAGGAGTTCCGACGCCGACAACCGAGCGCGCACGTCGATGTAGTCGCGGGAGCCGGGCATTCGATCCAAAGCGATCGGCCAATCGAACTTGCCAATCTGATCGGCGAGCTCGGCAAGTCCTGATCCAGCGGCCGGGGCGCCGTAGCCGACGCTCGCCCACGGCCTCGAGCTAGATGACCCCGTCCTCGGCGAGCTTCGCGATCGCCTTGGTGTCGAAACCGAGTAGCTCGCCAAGCACGTACTCATTGTCCTCGCCGTAACAAGGAGCTCCCCGGTCGACGATGCCACCGATATAGGGGGGCGTCACGCTCATCTTCACCGGAACCTCGCCTACCGGCCACCTGCCGATCTTGGACCCGGTCACCTCAGTTAGCCACTCGAGGTGCGCGAGCTGCGGGTCGGAGTCGACCTTGTCTCCCCCGGTCTGGCAGACTCCGGCGGCGATGCCCGCTTGCTGCAGATCCCGCATGAGGTCGTAGCGATCGTGCACCATCGTCCACGATGAGACCAGCTCTTCTAGCGCATCTTGGTGCCGCAGCCGATCGGCAAGGGTCCTAAAGCGCGCGTCCGCCGCCCACTCGGGGTGCCCACTTACCTGACAGAGCGCCTGCCACTCCTCCTCGGTGAAGCATCCGAAGCTGATCCAGCCGTCCTCGGATGCGCATGCGAACGCGCCATGCGGGGCTGCGGGCTTCCACGGCGAGCGATTGCCGATCCGGCTCCAGCCCCTACCGTTCACCGAGTAGTCGAGCAGCGGGACGCCTGAGATGAAGATGCCCGTCTCGGTCTGGGACGCATCGATCCACTGGCCCTCACCGGTTCGGTCGCGGTGGTAGAGAGCCGAAACGATCGCGAGACCGAAGCTGTAGGCACCTATCCAATCGAGATAGGAGTAGCCCCAACCGGCGGGCAGCGCCGGCTCGGGTAGACCCGACATCTCGGTGATCCCGGCCAAGGATGCCGCGATCGGTCCGATGGCGCGGAAGCGCCCGTAGAGACCGTGCGTTCCCATGCCGGACTGCTGGGCGTAGATGATGTCCGGCTTGATCTCTTGCAGCGCTTCGTACCCGAGGCCCCAACGGTCGAGCACTCCAGGCGAGAAGCCCTCTGCCACGACGTCGGAGATCGCAATAAGGCGCCGCGCGATCTCGAGACCTTCTGGGTGACGAACGTTAAGCGACATCCCGCGCTTGCCGGCGTTCTTGTTGTTGAACTGACCACCCATGTCAGGATCGGTCACACCCGAGAGCGCTGCCGTCGCCGCCTCGCGGGCGGCTCGTCCACCGACAGGTGCCATGACGCCGGTCCGCGTGTCGGGGTGAGCCGCCCACTCGACCTTGATCACCTCCGCACCCATCGCACCGAGGAACCGCGTCCCGCCGGCCGAGGCGAGGAACCACGAGAAATCAAAGACCCGTACTCCGTCAAGGGCAGAGGGCTTTCCCCTCGCCGAGAGACGGTTCGGCGTCGCGACGATCGCATGAGCGACTGGCGGTGTGGGCGACGCGGTCGCGAGCTCAGCGAGGATGGATACCCGGTCCTCATCGAGCAGCGGCGCGCGACGCCCCGCCTTCCAGGCCGTAGCGGTCGAGATCCATTTGCTCGTGACGTAGGTAAACGAGCGACCTAGCTCGGGGTGCTCCACCTCAGAGAACGTGCCGCGAATCTTCCAATGCTCGTCGTGCAGGTTCTCCTCCGGTCGTCGCACCGGCACGAAGAGCAGGCCCGCTTCCTGGGCCTCTTTCCACGGCGCCTCGTCATAGGTGAACCTGCCGATAAGGCGCTGTAGAAGTTCGATCATGACCGCCTGACCCTCGGAGAGCTCCGAGCTGCCGGGAATCGGTCGCCCGCCCGTCTCGGGGGCCTCGCCTTCCGCCGAGCGATCCATAGCCACGCCGTAGCGCTGCAAGAAGGGGAGCAGCTTGTTCCCTTCCCGGGCGATGGAGACCATGAACCAACGACCGTCCTTGGTGTGCACGATCGGCGGCACTGCCGCAGCGAGCTCGCCTGCATGCTGTGCTGTCTGACGATGGATCTCGAGGCGACGGAAGACCCAGTTCATCACGTCGAGCTCGGTGTTCTTGGAGGCGGCGTCGTGGATCGCACACGAGAGGAGCTGGCCAGATCCAGAGACCTCGCGATAGCGAAGCGCCGCCGCCGTCACGAGCGCGAGCTGCTCGCCGGCGATGTGATACGAGTGCCATGCCTGGCCAGCGATCGGCGGCAGGTCGTAGGTGCCGTCCGGTCGGGGGCTGTAGCCCGAGTTCATCATCTGGCCGCCGAGCGCCAGATGCACGAGGTCCGAGGCCTTGTAGGAGGCCCAGGGACCGTCATCACCGAAGTCCGTCGTCCTCGACACGATGAGTCGCGGGTACCTAGCGATCAGATCGTCCCGGGCCAAGCCCAACGAAGCGAGGTACTCCCTCGATGTGCTGTCGATCAGCACGTCGGCCCGGCTGATCAGCTCTTCGAAGGTTGCCTTCCCCTCAGCTGATTCGAGGTCGAGCGCGATCGAGCGCTTGCCGCGGTTGTAGGTCCAAAAGAACAGCGAGCGCTCAGGATCGACGACGTCGTCTGCGAACGGGCCAATGGAGCGAGTCGGGCTCCCAACTGGCGGCTCGACCTTGATGACGTCGGCACCGAGCCCGGCGAGCACGAGGCCGACGTACTCGGCGCGTTCATCGGCGATCTCGACAACCCGCACTCCGGCGAGCAGGTGCTTGTCCATGACGGTTATCCCCCCGAGCAGATGATGACTACTTCGCCCACCGACGATGAGCGCTAGATGATCCGAAACCGCGGCAGCGTGACGTCGTCGGTTACCGGGTCGAACTCGACGGTGACTCGGCTTCCTATCTCGATGTCCTCGTGCAGGCTCCCGACCACGTTCGCCGTGATCATCGGGCCCTCATCGAGGGCCACCCAGACGATGTTGTACGGCGCATCTGCGGTAAAAGACCTGTAGTAGAGCTGGTGCATGAAGATGCGGCTCCAGATCGTGCCCTGACCCGACGCTTTCGCCCATTCGTAGTGGTGACCAAGGCACTGCGGGCAGAACTCGTTCGGTGGAAACCACCACTTCCCGCAGTCGAGGCAGTGCTGGATCCTCAGCTCACCGTCACGCGTGCCCTCCCAGTAGGGCTCGTCGATCGTGCGCATGCTCGGGAGGGGCTTTTCGTACCCCATGCCATCTGACCTAGCCACGATCGCCCCTCTCCCGACCGGCCGTCACTCGGTCCCGCACTGACTTTTCGATCACCCTGCTCATGCCTTTGAGAAGACGAGGCTCGTGATGACCGGCGCATAGCAGACGTAGTGCGCCAACTCGCAGTCCGGAACCTGATTGACCGACTCGCCGCGGATCTGACGGACAAGCTCGGCGATGTGGTTCCAGCCCTGCATGTAGCTCTCGGAGGTGTGTCCCCCACTCGTGTTGAGCGGGAGCTCACCGCCTGTTTCGATGCGCCCGTCCTTCACCCACTCCCAGGCAGTTCCGCGTTCGCAGTATCCGAACGCTTCGAGGGAGAAAAGGATCGTCGGGGTGAAGTTGTCGTAGAACGACGCGACGTCGATGTCGGTTGGACGAAGCCCCGAGTCGGACCAGAGCCGGTCCGACACGTCGACAGCTGACGCCCAGAAGTTGTCCGGCACCTGGTAGGTCGTGTTCAGTGTCACGGAGGCCCCAGCCGCTTTTAGCAATACGCTCGGCTTGTTCAGGTCGCGGGCGCGCTCTGGCGTGGTGAGGATGATCACGACTGCCCCGTCGTTGATGAGGCAGTAGTCGAACAACCGGAGCGGCTCGGCGATGAACCGGGAGCCGAGGTAGGTCTCGAGCGTGAGATCGTCACGCATCACAGCGAGCGGGTTGTTCTTCGCGTTCTCTCGGTTGTTGAGCGCGAGCGGCGCGAGGGCACCGTCGGGCACGCCGTAGGTATGCATGTACCTGCTGTAGGCCATCGCGACCGCGGCGCCAGGTGAGGTCATGCCGTAGACGTACTCAAAGGCCGCGGTTGGCAGACCGCCCTCGCCGCCGCCGTAGGTCGCGCCAGCGGACCGACCGTTATTGCCGTAGATGCACGCGACGGTCTCTGCCATCCCCGAAGCGATCGCCATCGCGGCGTTTTGCAGCGTGACCCCGCAGAAGCGACCAGCCCCTTCGAACTGGGTGACGTGCCGCAGCTGGCCGGGGTTCATACCGAGGATCGTGCCGAACTGCTGATACGAGGGAATGCGCATGAGACAGAGACCGTCGATCGCGTCCTTCTCGAGTCCGGCGTCATCGAGCGCCGCCTTGAGCGCCCTCGCCCCGAGATCCTCTGCGCTCCGGAACTCGTCTCGGTTCCGGAACATCTCGCCGAAGTTAACCGAGCCGATACCGACGACGGCCACCTTGTCTCGTAGGACCTCGTTATTCACACTTCACTCCCCCGCCTGCCTGATCCTGCGATTCGCGTGCCGCGAGGTCTGCAAGGACCCGGTCCATCGGGACGAATGTAGTAGTTACGCCGTTCTTACACCCTTCCGCGGGCTTCCACTCCTGATCGACCTGCCACTTGACAAAGTCAAATTGGGATCGCGGATGGCGATGGCGCTAAACGGGCTGTCGCAAACGGCGTCACTTGCAACGGCGTTGGACTCCTTCGAGCGATGACGCCGCGCGGATTCACGTCGTAGCCGTACCAATCGATGGCCTGACGCTTCGCGTCAGAACTCGAGTAGGTTCTCCCGCAACGTGTCATAGGTGTACTCCGAGCGGACGAGGCCGTGGCGGCGAAGCGCGGGAGCGAGACCATCGCAGATCTCGGTCTGGTTCTTGCGCGTCGGAAGCGCTCGGATGAGGAACCCATCGCCGCCGACCACTTCCATGATCTCGTCCATACGCGCCGCGCAGGCGCGACCTTCTAAACACCCTTGGTCAGCTTCGAGCCTTCAGAGGATGAGCACTTCCGTAGTGCTGCCGCAGAAGGTCCATCCCGTAGTCGTTGCCGTTCGGCGTCCTCACCACAGAGTGAATGTGATTGCGAGTCGGTTCGTCGTTATCGAACGCCACCCCCGCGAGGTGGTCAAACTCAACCAGCAGGACAGGACTATGGATCCGATAGTAGAAGGCGCCTTCGTCGTCGCTTGCGCCCATCCATGCGAAGAATGTCTCGTCCAGGCGACGTTGGACCTCGGCCATCTTGATCGCTGCGTGCTCAGCTCGGATCCGTCCGATGTGACACGAAATGAGATCGAGTAGCTGGCCTTGCTGCTCTGTATTCAGCTCGCCGAAGAGAATCCCCTCAGGATTGAGTTGAAGGTTGTCACGGTACGCGGCACTGAGGAGCTCGATGGGAGTGTCGACGCCCACGTGTGCTCGAGCGAACTGGTCGACGGAGAGGGCTTGCGCCAATTGCAGGGCTTTCGCCTCCTCCTCAGCAAAAACTCTCGTTCCTCGATACTTTCCTATCGGTGCGAGCGTCGGCTCCGAACCCATGAACATGGGCGTCATGACGACCTGGTCGCCAAGCACGAAGCAGTTCACGATGAGGTGGTGCCCGTCCAGCTGGAAACCCCAGGGCTCGCTCGAAGAGGGCGTTCCCATGATGCTTAGCCAGTACAACCACTCGCCGTACTCGGCGTCCGAGCCGCTGATCTCTCGGAGCGTCTCGTTGATCCGCATGATGTCTCGGGCCGTGGCGTAGCCGGCCTCACTAAGCGCTGTGGCGACAAGATTCAGCGCCTTCTGGCGCTGGACTTCGCCTAGCGTCTCGAGGCGGATCCCATGCCGCATGAGGAATGGATGGATGTTGCTCCACTGGCGCCAGGCATTACTCGTGACGTCGAAGATCCCGTCAGCCCGCTCCCTGTCGCTCAACGAGTCGAGATAGCTGCGAGCCGCCTCGGTAATCGCCTCGGTGGAGGCGCCAGATGAAGCGATCGGAAACAGTCCAGTCGTGATCCCGGTAGTTGCAACGATCCCCTGATAGGGCAGGTCGAGACCCGCTTCGGCTTCCATCTTCGCCTGAACGAGGCGGTCAGGCAGCCAACCGAGCTCTCTTGCTGGCATCGGTGGCCGCTCCCTAATTTTCGGCATCGTCAGACCCCCTCGGTCACATCGCACCTTCGGTACATCGACTTACGAATTGCAGGCTAGGCGCGCATCGAACGCTCGAATCGGGCATCTGAGATCGAAATCCTAGGATTCGGCCGAGATAGAAACCAAGACCCGATGCGGCGAGGGGAACCATGACCGAAAGCATGCTGATAGTGGACACACATCACCATTTCCTTCCAGCTGAGGTTCTCGGTCGCCTGCAGGAAATGGCAGGCGGAAAGCCGCGACTCGTGAATGATCGGATCAGCATCACACTGAATCCTGACCTTGCTGACATTGCGGCCCATTTGGAGGCGATGGACACCGCCGGTGTCAACGTCGCCATCTTGACCAACTCAGGCGTGAGCGTGCTCGGTACCGAGACCTGCCGGATACTGAACGCGGGCATGGCGGAGATTCAGGCCCGGTACCCCGATCGGTTCGTCGCCGCGGCCCATGTCGACCTTGACGACGAGACTGCCCCAGACGAGCTCGATGATTGCATCGCTCGCTACGCAACACGCGTGGTGGCTCTGCAGTCCTCCTCCCCTACTCGCGACCTAGACGATCCGTCGCTTGATCCGCTGTGGTCGCGAATCTCCGACCACCAGATCCCCGTGATCCTTCACCCACCCAATTTGCCACGCGGTGCCGCACTCGCTTACGGCCTCGAGCGGTCATGCGCGCGACCGTTTGACACGACACAGGCGGCGGTTCGATTGATCTGTGGGGTATTGCCGAGATTCCCAAAGCTGCGATTCGTGCTTCCGCACTGTGGCGGGACGACGCCCTTCTTGAAGGGAAGGATCGCCATGTTCTTCAACGAGCCGGGTCAACCCTCAGACCGACAGTTGCCGCGAACCCAGCGCGAACAGCGTGTGGAAGGTCTTGATCGCGTATTTGAGGAGCTGTGGTCCAAGCTCTACTTCGACACTGCGGGTACGGGCGGGTGGTCACCGGTTGTGAACTACACCGCTGCACTCATAGGAACTGACCATCTCGTTTTCGGTACGGACTACCCACTCGAGTCACATGATGGCGCGACGATGCTCGAACTGGTGGAAATGATCGCAGATCTGGATTGCAGCGAGGAAGGTCGAGTCCAGATCGCGGGTGGCACAGCGTTCAAGTTGTTCGGCAACGCGCTCGCGGCACCTCGGACCTATCGCAGCTGAGACTCCGTTGGCAGTGGGCTCGAGATCGTCCATCCGGTCGTGACCATCCGAACACCTGACCTCTCATCGTCGAGGTAGCGATCTGCACTGACCGATGTCGCTTCTCGGCGAGCATTGTCCGTCCGCAAGATGAATTCCGACTCGGTTACTTCATCGTCGCGACTCGGCTCGTGACCGATGACGGCTGTCATAAAGTCGACTCAGCGATGATTCAGCGGACAAAGGCCGACCTTGCGGAGGAAATTATGACTACCACCTCGCTGCGTGACCGAAAGGCCTGGAAGGCGCTCGAGCGCCATCACGCCGACATCGGGGGACGTCACCTCCGAGAGCTGTTCGCCGAGGACCCTGACCGGGGCGAGCGCTTCGCCGCCGAGGCCGCCGGCCTCTACCTCGACTACTCAAAGAACCGGGTGACCGACGAGACGATGCGCCTGCTCGTCGAGTTGGCCGAGGAGTCTGACGTCGCGAGTCGCCGGGACATGATGTTTAGGGGCGAGCACATCAACGTCTCGGAGAACCGCGCCGTACTCCATGTCGCGCTCCGCATGCCGTCTGGAACGAGCCTCGTCGTCGACGGCACCGACGTGGTGAAAGAAGTCCACGAGGTCCTCGACCGGATGAGAGCGTTCAGCGACCGCGTGCGCTCGGGCGAGTGGCGGGGCCACACTGGCAAACCCATTCGCAACATCGTCAACGTCGGGATCGGGGGATCAGACCTCGGCCCAGTCATGGCCTACGAGGCGCTTCGCCACTATTCGAAGCGGGACTTGACGTTTCGCTTCGTCTCGAACGTCGACTCGACCGACTTCGTAGAAACCACGAGGGACCTGGCCGCAGAAGAGACGCTGTTCATTATCTCATCGAAGACCTTCGTCACCTTAGAGACCCTCACGAATGCGGCATCCGCTCGCAAGTGGGTAGTCCAACAACTGGGCGACGAAGCGGCGGTCGCGAAGCACTTCGTCGCGGTCTCGACGGCAGCGGACCGAGTGTCGGCGTTCGGGATCGACCCGACCAACATGTTCGGGTTCTGGGACTGGGTAGGCGGCCGCTACTCGATGGACTCCGCCATCGGCCTCTCGACCATGTTGGCCATCGGACCGGACAACTTCGACGAGCTCCTCGCAGGCTTTCACGCCATGGACGAACACTTCAAGACTGCTCCCCTCGCCTCGAACCTACCCGTCCTGATGGGACTGTTGGCCGTCTGGTACGGCGGGTTCTTCGACGCCCAGACGATCGGCGTCATGCCCTACGACCAATACCTCAAGCGCTTCCCCGCATACCTGCAGCAGCTCACGATGGAGTCCAACGGCAAACACGTCACCGTGGTGGGAGATCACGTCGACTATGACACTGGAGCCGTCTACTGGGGCGAGCCGGGGACGAACGGACAGCACAGCTTCTACCAGCTCATCCACCAAGGAACCCGACTCATACCCGTCGACCTTCTCGGCTTCGGCCGGAGCCTCAACCCGTTGGGTGACCACCACGACATTCTCTCCTCCAACGTCTTTGCACAGGCCCAGGCCCTGGCGTTCGGCAAGACGGCCGAAGAGGTACGAGCCGAGGGGACACCAGAAGCTGTCGTGCTCCACCGGGTGATGGAAGGCAACCGCCCGACGAACGTCTTGTTGGCCGATGTGCTCACGCCCAGGATCCTCGGCACGCTCGTGGCACTTTATGAGCACAGCGTGTTCACCCAGGGGGCGATCTGGGGCGTCGACTCCTTCGACCAGTGGGGAGTGGAGCTCGGCAAGGTGCTTGCCGCGCAGATCATCCCGGAACTCAAGAGCGAGGAGGAGCCAGATCTCGCGCATGACTCGTCGACCAACGCGTTGATTCGACGGTACCGGGCTTTGAAGGGTGCGGGAGCCTGACGACGTGGGGCTGATCAGTTGATGGCGCTCCAGATGATCTCGTCGGCCTCGGTCGTCTAAGGAGCGGGCATGCGTCCTTAGCCGTATGCACCCGATTGGATGGGCTCAACGAGCCCGCCCCTGGCGACGAGAACGGTGGTCACGAGGACGGGTGGGAAGAGCCCGTGCTCAACGACACCAGGCGTGGACTCGAAAAGGTTGGCGAGCGCTGCAGGGTCATCAAAGGAGCCCGTGTGGTCGGCGATGACGCCACCATCAGGGCTCCTCGGCACCGCCCGACGCGTGAACGGTCCGAGTCGAAAGAGGGTGGATTCGAGGCCGAACGGTACGAGCTCGAGAGGCACCGGCGGGTGGAGGGTCGACA
>DATCDR010000053.1:0-11345 GCA_036510575.1 Acidimicrobiales bacterium
CAGAGCGTCGAAGCAGGTGGGTCTCATAGACCCGTTCCACACCGTCAGAACCCGTGTAGTGGCGACGGGTCGTCGAGATGTGCATCGCTCCACCACGCCTGGGCACAGCAATATCTTACACCGGTGCAATTCACAATTCAAGAGATTAGTGGCTACAGTTTCGAGACAACCTCAACCATTGGTGCAGCACAGAGGTGAAATCGGGAGGTTGGGAGGACTTAACTTCGGGCTAAGGCGACGCCCCGTTGGTGAGGTCGATCGTGCGACTTACGTCTACGACCTCGAGTAATCGGCGATCGTGCGTTACGAGAAGAAGTGTTCCGTCGTAACCAGCTAGACCCTCCTCGAGTTGTTCGATCGCCGGCAGGTCGAGGTGGTTTGTAGGTTCGTCCAGCACGAGGGTGTTCACTCCTCGCGCTTGAAAGGCCGCAAGTTCTGCTCGAGTTCGTTCTCCGGGCGAGAGGGTAGAGGCGGGGCGCGACACCTGGTCAGCACCGAGACCGAACTTTGCGAGTGTCGATCGGGCGGTAGCTGTGTCGAGATTGGTGGATGTCAGGAACGACTTGAGCACCGTCGTCTCAGCGCTGAATGCTCGACGATCCTGACCGAGCTCGCCGACCACGACACTCGGACCCATCCATCGTTCGCCCGAGGTGAGCGCGAGTCGTCCGAGCAGGGCGTTCAAAAGGGTTGTCTTACCTGACCCATTTGGACCGAGGAGCGCGACGCGCTCGCCCCAACCGATCTCCAGATCGATCGGACCGAGACGGAATGATCCTCGTTCGACGACTGCATGTTCGAGACGAAACACGACCGCGCCCGATCGTGGTGCTTCGTTGATCGTGAAACGCAGCTGCCAGCCCTCCCACGGCTTCTGCACGCTCTCGAGCCGCGCGATCGCATTGTCGGTGCGTCGTGCTCGGGAGGCCAGTTTCTCGGTTCGATTGAGGTGAAAGTCGCGTTGCGCCTTGTCGTTGTCCCTCGGCTGCCGTTTCTGGCGCGCGACCCCCTGCGTCGCCCATTCACGCTCCCGACGAGCCCGGTCGAGGAGGGTGTGACGCTCGGACTGGTAGTTGGAGAATCGTTCCTCGGCGTGTCGACGGTCGGTCGCGCGCTCGTCGAGAAACGACGACCACCCACCCCTATAGAGATGAGCCGTGTGCTCGTGCTCGTCGAGCTCGAGCACCGATGTGACGCTGTGATCGAGAAACGCGCGGTCATGTGAGACAACGACCAGTCCTCCCTGGTATCCGGTCACGAAGTCTTCAAGTCGGGCGAGTCCGTCGAAGTCGAGATCGTTCGTCGGCTCATCAAGGAGGAGGACATCAAAGCGCGAGAGCAAGATCGCGGCCAGCGCGATCCTCGCCGCCTGACCACCCGAGAGCGCCGACATCGATAGTTTGAGAACCCGCTCGGGAAGCCCGAGCTCCTCGACAACGGCTCCGATGCGAGCATCGAGATCCGCAGCGCCGATTGCTTGCCACTGTTCGAGCGCGTCGGCGTACTCGTCGATCGCGCCCCGCTCATCAAGGCTTAGTGCTGTTGCCGCCGACTGGAGCGCTGTTTCGGCAGCGGCTACACCGGTTGTCCGATCGAGGTAGCTACGGACGTCCTCCGTATCGCTTCGCTTCAGCTCTTGGGCGAGATATCCGACGGCGGCCGTGCGCGGCGAGATCTCAACAACGCCCGAGTCAGGAAGGTCGAGCTTTGCGAGCAGCCGAAGCAGGCTTGACTTTCCAACTCCGTTGGGCCCGATGACTCCGAGACGCGTCTCGGAATCAATCGTTACTGAGATGCTCGACAGAACGACGCGATCGCCAAGTGCTCGCGAAACATTGGTCGCTGTGAGTGTGGCAGACGAACCGAAATGTGTGGGCGCGGGCAACAAGACCTCCAAAGGACGAGCAGGGGCTTATGTCTGTTGCTCAGCGCACATCGCAAGATTACCTTCTGCAACTCAGATTCAGAGCGTGTTCCGCTTCGCGACTCCGTCCCGGCGCTGACGCGTTGCTCACCGCTTACGGGCCGGCTTTGGTTCGCTCGTCGCAAGCCAGTCGATGAGCGCTTCGAGCGATTAGATATCGGCATAGTGCGTTGGCGGACATCCGTACTCGATGTCACGATCGAGAGCGGCCAAGAGATCGAGACGTGGGAGGCCCCTCCTTGCCGGTGGTGGTTTGTACCATTACAAGCGCGGCTGGTCTTATCAAAAAGGGGGACAGGTGAAGATATTTGGTCGGAGATTTCGGAGTAGGACGGCTTCTGGGGACCTTGCGGCTGGTCGGGACTCCCAGCAGCGCGTGACTCAGGATTTGGCAAGTGATGACTTTCGTCTGTCGCCTGGTCGGCCTCTTAGTGGCAGCGCGCTTGCCTACAGGATGGAGCAGGCGCGCAATCAGGGTTCGCAAAAGAGCAGGCGCGACTCGGGCTACAACGGCGACTAAGTGCCTTGTTGTTATCGGCCAGGCGAGTTGGCGGGATATCTGCATGTGCGCGTTGTTCGAGGACTCACGCCCTGGTTCGCTACTCGGTGGACTCGCTCACGAATCGTAGGACTGACGCCAGGCGAAGCAGCATTTCACACGCTGCGCAATGCGAGGGCGGTGGTGTTGGAAGCTGTCGGGCGTCAGGGTAGACATGTTCGACGACTGCAGGTGCTTACGATTTGGAAATGCCGGGTCGCCCAAATCACCGTGGCTGGATCGTCCTTGAAAGTATCCAGGCTTCGTCCGACGGTCTCTGCGTGGATTTCTTCCAGCATCTCGAAGGTGGCTACGGCTTCGAGCAATTTCGCCAGGACCCTGAGGACCTCGGGGCGTGGACTCAGCTGTCGTACTTCTCTTCCCAACGCTTTCCGACCATGCTTGACGCCGTTACCGCCGCTAAGGACGCGATCAACTGGCTAAGCGATGACCCCATTGCTGGTCTTCGACTGCAGTCCTGGATTAGACAGCAATTGCCGTAGCGCTCGTCCGTCTCTTCTGAGAGCGTCATGCATCCGAGTTCGCCAAGTCCTGGCTGAAGCGCAGTAGGTAACCATCGGGGTCTTGGACGACGAACTGACGAACGCGCACAGCGTCCTCCAGACGTTGGTACTCGCGCTCCTCAAGCTCGAGAAACACCGGCGCTCCGCTGGCGAGCACGGAGTTGTGAAGTTCCACGACGTCTCCGACTTCGATCTGCAGGTTCACGCCGCGCCCCAGAGGAAATGCGAGCTCTGCCGCAAGCAGAACGCGGTCGGGTTCCGTCGGCTCCTCGATCATCACCTGAGCCCCCTCTCGCTCGAGAAAAGCGAAGCGTGAGTTGCGTCGCTCGTAAACGACGCGGAAACCGAGCGTCACGGTGTAGAAAGCGAGGCTCCGATCGAAATCTGTGCAGTACAGCTCGGGCACGAGTCGTGCTTGACAGGTCATGCTTCGAAGGATCTCACGATGCACGCTGCCCCGAGGGCGAGTTCCGCATCCCGTACCTATGTGGTTCGGACCTGATTTCGCGATCTGGCATCCGACATCAAGACCACCCTGCTCAACCACGTTCGAATGCGTGTCACCGCCTACCTCCTCTCTCGAGTAGCAACTAATGAACCCAGGGCAGGTTTGCTAGCGCCCATCGCCTAAGGAGCAGATCTACTCGTCGACGAGGAATACGAGATAGCTCGAGCAAAATTTGAGGCGTGAATTCCAGTCGTCGCACCGTCGGAAGCGAGGCGGTCGCGGAAGCGGCGCAAGCGAGTGACGCACACTTGGCGTTAGAGGACTGGGCTAGCACCGCCGTCAATGTTGATCGCTGACCCAGTTACGTAGGACGATCTCGGGGAGAGGAGAAACGCGGCAACATCGGCGAACTCTTCAGCTCGTCCCACCCTGCCGAGGGGGATGCCCTCCGCCATCGACCCGTAAATGGCCTCGAGCGGTTGACCGCTCGCCTCGGAGCGCCGGCGCCACTGGCCGCTCTCGACGAGGCCAATGAGGAGGGCGTTCACCCGCACGCCCGAAGGAGCCAGCTCCTTGGAGAGCGACTTCGTGATCGCGAGGCCCGCAGCGCGCGAGGCCGAGGTCGGGAGCGAGTTCGGTCCTGGCGCCTTCGAGCCGATGTTTAGGACGTTTACCACCGAGGCTCGCGTGGAAGCGCGCAAATGCGGCAGGGCGAGGCGGATTAGGCGGATCGCTGCCATCACCTTTAAGTCGTAATCGGCTTGCCACTCCTCGTCAGAGGTTGCCTCAACACCATTCGCTGATGAGCGCCCTGCATTGTTAACGACCCCGTCGATCCGTCCCCACCGGTCAAGAGCCACCTGGACGAAGCGTTCAAGCTCAGCGGCCACCGAGACGTCCGCGGCAACGGCCACGACGTCCCCACCGGCGGCCTGCAGACGCTCTTCGACTACTCGCGCCCTATCCGCGTCGCGCCCGCAGACCGCGACATGCGCTCCCTCTGCGACCAGGACGTGAGCGAGTGCCAGTCCAAGGCCGTCCGTCCCACCAGTGATCAGCACCACTTCGTCATCAAGTCCGAGATCCATTGGCGCAGTCTAAGACGATGCGATTTGCCGGACCCATCCCGACCTTGCGCTCGGCCAGCGGTCTCATTCCGTACGCCGCAGTGTCTTGTCGGCGCCTTCGTAAACGCTACTCAGATGGGCTCGCTTGCGACTCGGAGCTGCGCGATGATCGGCGTTGTGGAACGGAGAATCAGAGGTCCAGGACCACGGCGTGGATGCTCCTTCACACGCGCCCGAAACCAGGGCGCATAGCATCGGTTTCGGGCAGCGTGCGTCATGCACCGGCGAGGAGGCTGAGCTATGTCGTCATCACCCGATCCCGTCCCGCTGTTGATCCGAAAGCTACTCACCGGCTCCCCAGTTACCCCGTGGGAATGGCGTCACGTCAAAGGCGTAGCCGCTGAGCGCACAGTCGTTGGCGTTCTCTTGGCGGTGTTGGGGACTCTTTGCGGATGCCGGGTTTGGTGGGGACCGGCCCTTTCCCCGCCGGCTGCATTAGCCCTTTGGTTCGCCCGCGAGATGCCGCGTTGGAAGCAGGTGTTGGAGGCTGAGCACAGCCTCCAGGCACTCTGAAAGCGGATCGAAGGCGGGAGTTTCGCTTGGAAGCAGGTGTTGGAGGCTGAGCACAGCCTCCAGGCGCTCTGAAAGCGGATCGAAGGCGGGAGTTCCGCCCGCAACCGGCGACCGCTTGGCGAAAGTACCGGTAGCTATCGCCCTCTCGAGGCAACGGGAGCGTCGGCGTTACGAAGAGATGAGCCTTCGTGCCGTCGGGTGAAACGTCGCACACTTTGTCACGGCCAAGAGTAGTGGCACCCGATCCGGTGGCGGGCGAGGCAGGGATCGATGGGCCAACGTCGTCGCTCGTCAACACGGCGTGAGCCATCCAAATCCTGCGACCGGACTGGCGAAAAGGCGTGGCGTAGGAGTCGCCATCGGTCATATGTTGTAAGCCGTCTTCAATCACCAGACGACCGAGAGAGCGTGCAATTGATGGCTGAGTCGTGGAAGCAGGCCAAAGCGAGCGACGTCACGGTTGGCGAGGTCATCAGAACCCAGTCAGGAGACATCGTGACGGTCTCTCGCATCGAGGAGAGCTTCATGGGTAACGAAGCAATGATCGCTTTCATCGAGGACACTTCCGAGCGCTGGTACAAGCGGCCGTCGAGAAGAGACGCCGACCTGGAGATTCGTGAGCAATAGCCGTAGACCTCGTGCTATGACGCTTCGCATCGCAGTAATCTCAGCTGCGCAGGCGAACTCGTAACGTGTCCCGACGTTGTGGATCTAAAGATCAACTACGCGACGCCCCAGCAGCGTCGCTCAGGGCGCCTAGAGCACACTCATTTCACTGCCTCGTTAGTCGCTGAGCTCAGTGGAGCTCGGCAGCGGCCTCGTTAAAGATCCGGTCATATATCCACAGCCGCGAAGTGATTGGCCCGAAGTTCCAATCCGGCACGATCACTTCGTCGACGCCCGCCGCTGCGTATTCGCCAAGAGCCTCGGCCAGTGCCTCGGGTGATCCGCGTAGTGTCGGTTGTGTCGCGGGAGCGCTGGTCGCGTCGTCGTTCTCACCTTCGATGATCCAGAGAACCTGCGCCGATTTGTGGATCGTCGCAGGATCCCGGCCAACAGCGGCGCAGTGCGCTGAGAGCACCTCGATCTTGTGACGAAGCGTCTCCGGTGTTCCCCAGCAGTTCCACTCATCGGCGTACCTGGCAACAATATTGAGCATCACCTTTTCTCCAGCCCCGCCGATCAAGAGGGGAATCGGGTCCTGAATCGGGCGCGGCTCGAGCGGGGCGTCGACGAGCTGGTAGTACTCGCCCTCGAAGGTGGTGCGCGACTCGCTAAACAGGGAACGGAGCACGGCACATGCCTCCTCGAAGCGCTGCAGCCGTGGCCGCGGCAAAGGCAGTTCGATGCCGTACGCCTCGTGCTCGTTTTGCTGCCATCCCGCGCCGACGCCGAGCACGAATCGGCCGTCGCTGATGTGGTCGATCGTGGCCGCCATATTCGCGAGCACCGCCGGATGGCGATAGGTGTTGCCTGCAACGAGCGAGCCGAGACGCAGGCGAGGGACGAGCGCGCTAAGGGCTGCGAGGGTCGTGAAGCACTCTCCGATGCCGGCTCGCGCCGCGTTATTGGTCATGAAGTGGTCTGCGAGATAAAGCCGATCCCACCCGGTCTCTTCGGTATGGCGAGCAGTTGCGACAATGTCGCTGAAGGGTTGCGAGAGACTGGGCCACACGCTGAGCTGCATAAGGCGAGCCTAATGGGGTCGACCAACTGACTTGATGGACTCGTGAGGCCGGACAGCCAAGCCGCTGATTGTGCGTAGAGCGCGAACATCGGTTCGGTTGGATCGGTCCGAGGAGGCCTCTTGGTCCACTTCGAAGTTCGTGGGCCATCTCGAAGGCTTACGAGCGATTGGTCGGTCGATCCCTACGGGCCTCACTTAGCCCCACCGACCCTCGGTCGTCGTCAGATAGTTGTTCTGGGGCAATCAGCATCAGCTCGGCATGGTCGGCTGAACTCGCCATTAGGGTCAGGTCCGACCTCCGATACGATGGGCTTCCGGAGCGGACCTTCGATCGGAGATCGGCGATCCGTCGAGGGGGAACACCATGCGCGCGGCCGTTCTGCACGAGGTGGGCGAGCCGATGATCATCGAGGACATCGCACGACCCGTCCCGAAGGACGGCGAGGTTCTTGTCCGCGTGATTTCCACCGGCGTCTGTCACACCGACCTCCACGTAATAAAAGGGGAGGTGGCGTTCCCGACTCCGTGCGTGCTCGGTCACGAGATGGCGGGTGTCGTCGCTGGCGTCGGTTCAGGAGTTCGCTCGGTCGCGGTCGGCGACCGGGTCGTGGCGCCATTCATCATGCCGTGTGGCTGGTGCGCCTACTGCGTCCGAGGAGAGTCAGACCTCTGTGGGACCTTCTTCGCCCAGAATCGACTTCGCGGGACGCTCTACGACGGCACCTCCCGACTGGCCTTCGACGACGGTGAAGCGATTGCGATGTACTCGATGGCCGCGCTCGCCGAGTACGCGGTCGTACCGGCTACGGCGATCTTTCGTGCGCCCGACACCATCGACCTTGTTCCGGCGGCGGTGATCGGCTGCGCACTCCTCACGGCCTATGGCCTCCTCCGGCACGCGGCCCAGGTTCGCGGCGGTGAGACCGTAGCGGTCATTGGTGCAGGAGGTGTCGGGTCCGCGGCGATCCAGATGGCCAGAGCCTTTGGCGCGTCGAAGGTGATCGCGGTCGACCTCGCCGACGACAAGCTCGACGCCGCGCGCGAGATCGGCGCGACCGACGTAGTGAACGCCTCCAACTCGGACGCCGCTGAAGTCCTTCGCTCCCTCACCGGCGGCGAGGGCGTCGACGTCGCCCTTGAGGTCGTGGGTCATCCAGCGAGTTTCGCGACGGCACTTGGTGGAGTTCGTGACGGCGGCCGGGTCGCGCTGGCCGGGATCGCGCCGATCGGCGTCGAGGCGCATTTCGAGATCACGCGCGTCGTGCGCCGAAAAGTCGCCATTATCGGTAGTTACGGCGGACGTCCCGGATCGGACATGCCGATCCTGCTACGTATGGTCGAGGCCGGGCAGCTCGACCCGGGCCGATTCGTAACGCGCCGGTACTCGCTCGACCAGGCCGCCGATGCGTACGCCGCCCTTGACCGAGGCGAGATCGTCGGCCGGGCGATCATCGTCGCCGACGACGCGGCCTGAGCCGACATCCACGTAAAGGAGCCTTAATGGAAAACCTCACACACCAGATCGGCGGAAAGTCAGTTGCCGGAGTGTCCGACCGCTTCGGCACCGTCACGAATCCCGCGACCGGCGAGGTCACTGCTCGCGTCCCGTTCGCCAACGCGGCCGACGTTGACGCGGCAGTCGCCGCCGCAGCCGCGGCCTTCCCTGGATGGCGGGATACCTCACTTGCTCGGCGGACCCAGATCCTCTTCGCGTTTCGGGAGATCGTCACCGAACGTCGAGGCGAGCTCGCCGCGATTATCACCTCTGAGCACGGCAAGGTCCTTTCGGATGCAGCGGGTGAGATCGGCCGTGGGCTCGAGGTCGTTGAGCTCGCCTGTGGCATCACTCACCTACTCAAAGGTGGCTACTCCTCGTCGGTCTCCACCGGGGTCGACACTTACAGCGTCCATGCTCCGATCGGTGTCGCCGCAATCATCTCGCCCTTCAACTTTCCGGCCATGGTCCCGATGTGGTTCTTCCCGATCGCGGTGGCATGCGGGAACGCCGTCATTCTCAAGCCAAGCGAGAAGGACCCGTCAGCATCGAACTGGATCGCCCAACGCTGGGTCGAGGCCGGGCTCCCGGACGGGGTCTTCAACGTCCTTCACGGCGACCAAGAGGCCGTCGAGCGGCTGATCGACCATCCCGACGTGGCGTCGGTCTCCTTCGTCGGCTCGACCCCGGTCGCGCGGGCGGTCTACGAGCGCGCGACGCGCGCGGGCAAGCGCGCCCAGGCGCTTGGGGGCGCGAAGAACCACATGGTCGTCCTCCCCGATGCCGATCTCGACCTTGCGGCCGACGCCGCGGTCTCGGCGGGATACGGCTCCGCAGGCGAGCGCTGCATGGCGATCTCGGTCGTCGTCGCTGCCGACTCGGTCGCTGACGAGATCGTCGCCAAGATCACTGAACGGATTGCTGACTTGAAGATGGGAGACGGACGCGAAGCGGTTGACCTCGGACCGCTCGTGACCGCCGCACACCGCGACCGCGTAGAGGGATACATCGACCAAGGCGTCACCTCAGGAGCGACGCTCGTGGTCGACGGTCGCCAGTCGGTTCCCCCCGAGCTCGCCGCGGGGTTCTTCCTCGGTGCGACGCTCTTCGATCATGTGACGCCGGAGATGTCGATCTACACCGACGAGATCTTCGGCCCGGTGCTCTCGGTCGTGCGGGTTGGATCGCTTGACGAGTCGCTCGCGCTGATCAACGCCAATCCCTACGGCAACGGGACCGCCGTGTTCACAAACGACGGCGGTGCCGCACGTCGCTTCCAGTCCGAGGTGGAGGTCGGGATGGTCGGGATCAACATTGCGATCCCCGTTCCGGTCGCCGTCTACCCCTTCGGAGGATGGAAACAGTCGCTCTTCGGCGACACCCACGCCTATGGCACCGACGGTGTCCACTTCTTCACTCGGACCAAGGCCGTCACGGCCCGCTGGATCGATCCCGCCGAGCGTGGTGTCGACCTCGGCTTCCCTGCCACCAAGTGACCCAAGCGTCGTACCGGACGAACTGGATTCGAGGTCGACGGGACCGAGCCGAAAATCGGGCCTCGGACGCTCAATAGGTGGAAGCGTTCCCACGGGCCAAGGCTGCTTGGGGACTTATGCGTTCAGCAGCCCAAACATTCCGATTAGTCCTGGCCTTCGCGGAGATTGGCGGGGGGTTGTAGTCGCGACCAGGATCAGCGTCTGCTAGCTCGGAGAAGATTGCTTAGTGGTGTCTGGGCCATCGACGAGCTTCGGTGTCGTCGCCCGCACGGCCTCGAAGACCGTTTTGCCCTGACTGAGTATCTGAGTGAACAGATCGGTGATTCCTTCGGCGCCGTTTAAGACCGTCAGGTTCGCACCGTTTAATCCCGAGGCGAGTGCCTTCGTGATCTCGGGCATGAGATCGACCATCCGGTTCGCGAGGATCGACTCGAGATTCTGACCGGCGAGGCCTTCGGCCCGAGCTATGTTCGCCTCTTTATCGGCCTGGGCCAAGGTGCGGATCTCGTAGGCCTTGGCGTCGGCCGGCTTTTGCACCTCGGACTGCAGCTGAGCCTCGCGCAGCTCCGCTTGTTTTGCGGCAAGCACAGCCTGCTCCTCTGTCACCTTTTGTGTTGCGATCGCCTGCGCGAGTGGACCAGCCTGGCTCGTCTCGGCTCGGGCAGCCTCAACGGCAGCTTGTGCTTGGGCCTGTGCGACCTCGGAGTCCTTAGTGAAGCCAGCCACAGCGGCCTTGGCTTCGTTTTCCTTCTCCGCCGCAGCTTGATCAGCGGCGGCCGCGGCGATGCGCGCATCGCGCTGCACCGCTGATACGTGCGGCGAAGAGATCGCCTCGATGTAGTGCGCACTATCGGCGATCTCTTGGATCTGGAATGCATCGAGCTTCAAGCCCATTGTCTCCATCTCATCAGAGGACGCCGCGATTACTTGCTGCGCCAGCTTCGTGCGGTTCGTGATGATGTCCTCAACGGTCATGTTGCCGATGATCGAACGGAGGTGTCCGGCGAGCACGCGGCCGATCGTCTGCGGCACCTGGTCTTGTTGGTCCAAAAAGCGCGTCGCGGCGTTGATGATTGACTGAGAGTCGTTGCCGACCTTGAAGACGGCGATCGCTTGCACGGTTAGCGTCAATCCTTGGCTTGTCACGCATGGCTCGTTGATCTGTGCCTGGCGAAGATCGAGCGAGAGAAATCGAGCCTTGGACTTCCAGGGGAAGACGAACGTGCCTTTGCCGGTCACAACGCGAAACAGCGCGCCACCTTCACCTTTGGAACCGCTGATTAGCAGCGCCTCGTTCGGGGCGGGGATTTGGTAGAAAAACATGAGCCTTCTTTCGCTAGCAGCCGGTTACAAACACAGTTCGTGGGCCGGTCTGTTCGACTACCACCGCCGCGACATTCATCGCTAGCTCTTCGCCACCCAGGCAGTACGCGGTGAAGGCCTCGCTGCCGCCGTTTAAGGCAATGATGATCTGGCCTACACCGGCAGCTGGAATGGCGACCGAGATCCGACCTCGCTTGCCGAGAACAGATTCGAAGTCGTCAGGCAAGGGACGGCCTCAAGATCGTGGTGCCGTCGCTTCGCGGAAGAAAA
>DATCDR010000054.1:0-2920 GCA_036510575.1 Acidimicrobiales bacterium
CCGTGGCCTGGTCGTAGAGCTCTCCGGCTATCTGCTCGTTTTCGCGGGCAGTTGAGATCTGGGTCTCGAGAGCATCAGCGCGCTGCTGAAGTGAGTCGATGGCGCCGCTCGAAGGCGTCGGTGCGCCACTTGCCGGGAGCGGCAGCAGCGCCGCGACCACAAGGGAAGCCGTCGCGATTACGAGCGCGATCGGCTTACTACTCATTTGCCCCATGTGTTTACTTTGGTCACAAATGGCCCGCATGTCAACGAACCCCCCGAATTCGAGAGAAATTCGGGATTGCTAACGTCCAGCATTGACGTTGAGTTCAAGGAGAGTTTTTGTTCAACGGCGTGGTGGCGACAGACTCTGGGCGAGTGCGCGGCGTCGAGTCCGAGGGTTGTTGGAGCTTTCTCGGAATCCGCTACGCGGCACCGGTATCGGGGATGGCGAGATTCGCCGCTCCCCGGCCCGTCCAGCCGTGGAAGGGCATCTTCTCTGCCGATGTCGTGTCTCCCGTCGCGCCCCAGCCGCGAACCGGGATAGGCAGTTATCTTCCCGGAGATCCGATGGAACAAGGTGAGGACTGTCTCTCCCTCAACGTCTGGACCGCCGGCTGCGACGCCGAGCGCCGTCCAGTAATCGTCTTTCTGCACGGTGGAGCGTTCCTTTCGGGAACGGGAGCCGGCGTGTTATATCGCGGCGACGGATTCGCTCGACGAGGCGTCGTTCTCGTGACCCTGAATTACCGCCTCGGCTTTCTGGGATTTCTCGCGCATCCGGCGCTGGAATCGGCCGGCGCTCACCTCGCCAATCGTGGTTTGCTCGATCAATTGTCGGCGCTCGCGTGGGTTGAGAAGAACATCGCTGAATTTGGTGGTGATCCGGCGAATGTGACCCTGGTCGGCGAGTCGGCGGGAGCGATGAGTATCGCTGATCTCGTCTCGTCAGGTGAGCTGAGCGGCCGGGTCCGACGCGTCGTGCTCGAGAGCGGCGCGACATCGATCGCGTCACGGGCCGACGCGTTCGAGATGGCGGAGCGCTTCGTCTCGCTTCTCGGGGATCGGTACGTCAGGGTCGAATCGCTGGCATCAGCTCCGATGGCCGAGCTTATTGCGGCGCAAGACAGCGTCATCGCCGAGTTTGGTGGAGCCGCCGGGATGCCGTTTCGTCCGATCGTGGATGGAGAGCTCTTGCGGGTACATCCCGACGCTGCGATCGCCGCGGGAGCGAGCGCTGGCCTCGAGGTCCTGGCTGGCACGAACCGAGACGAATTCCGTCTGTTCACGTTCGCGCAGCCGGAGATCCCCACCCTCGACGACGATGGCCTCGGACGACTCCTTGACGGCTACCTCGAGGAGGCAGGCATGTCCGTGACCGCTCGTGCCGTGATCGACTGCTTTCGCCAGGCGCGCGGACGCCAGCGACTCGACATCCGACCTCGTGACCTGTTCGAGGCGATCGGCACCGATCTGGTATTCCGAATCCCAACCCTTCGCCTTCTGGCCGCGCACGAGCGCTTCGGTGGCCGAGCCTTCTGCTATCGCTTCGACCAGGAGTCACCCTTCGCCCAGGGGGCGCTCGGTGCCTGTCATGCCCTCGAGTTGCCCTTCGTTTTCGGCACGCTCAACAATCCGATCGTGGCGTTCTTCTCCGGGACGGGCGAGGCCGCGACAGCGATCTCAGAGGAGATGCAGGGCGCATGGAGCGACTTCGCGCGGACCGGCCGGCCCGCCAGAAGCTACGACGAGTGGCCGGAGTACGAGCCGAGCCAGCGGATGACTCGAATATTCGGCGGGAGCCCGGGAGTGGTCAGCGGTCCAGGTGAGGCCGAGCGGGCATTCCTCGATCAACACCTGCCAGCCTACGGTGGTGGACTTCCTACCTAGGGAGAGGTACGCATGTAACAACACCAGCGGGGACGTAGCCCAATCGGCAGAGGCAGGGCGCTTAAAACGCTTCCAGTGAGGGTTCGAGTCCCTTCGTCCCCACAAAATGAGCTTGACCCCATTCAGTGGACCTTGTTTTAAGACGACGTCGGTCGTACTCGGATAGCGGCTAGCTCCGAGTCAATCGACGTGCCCGCGATCCTCAGCGCCAGCGGTAGGGTAAATCCGAGGCCATGCGGTCGATGGGCCTACGGGCGCCCCGAGGTCCGTGCACTCGGACATGAGCGACGACCTAGCCGATCTGCTGAAAAGCGGTGAAAGTAATCGTTCTCGCTGTCTTCTCCGCACTATCGATGGCTGCTTCGACAACGGAGTCATCGTGACGCGGGAAGCAGGCGCCCGGGCTCGCCGAGCACGTCTAACCACACACGGCGCATCGTTCAGTTGAGTTCGGTGAGCCCTTGCTTGACCCAAGCGACGAGGTCATCTGATTGCAGGAACGGCGCGTTATCGCTTTGGGCCCTCGAGAGCACCTCCTGCTCGGTGGCTCTGGCTTTGAGCCCTGCGTAGAGGTAGATCACCGCCGAGGACCGAGGGCCGGCGCGGCACGTAACGAGGGTCGGTCGAGGTAGCTGGTCGAGCGCGGCGATGTGCTGGCGCGCAAGACTCATCGTCAAAACGACGGGCGGGTCGGACACGACGTTGATCGATCGATCGACGGCTGCTTCGACGTCCGCGTAGGACATCCCGCCGTCGGTTGCTGCGAAGGCTTCACCACATAGGTACAGCCATGAGGCCGCGCTGAGATCACGAGCAAATGCGGCTGGGTCGGCGATCAATCCTCGATTGTGGTGGAGGGCGTGTAGTTCGGTGAGCTCAGCCATCGCCAGTATCTCCCGTCTCAAGTCTGCCTAGGTGGCTGGTGTTGAACGAGTGCCCAATGTGAGGATCGGGCCTTCGTCGACAGCCGAGCGTGCCTCGCATGTTCCGGGTGGCAATGCCCGCGATGATGCCAACGCGGGCAATTCGTAGCAAGACGTAGAGCCTTCGG
>DATCDR010000055.1:0-21269 GCA_036510575.1 Acidimicrobiales bacterium
GATCGCAGCGTCACAGATAGGGCCCTGACCAGGCTCGCAGCGACGGCGCAATCTTCCTCCGGTAGCCTGAGGCGATGGAGTTTCGCCGAATCAAAGGCCTGCCGCCGTACGTCTTCGCCGAGATCGACGCGTTGAAGCTGGCAGCGCGGAGGGCCGGAGACGACGTCATCGACCTCGGCTTCGGTAACCCTGACATCCCCTCGCCCGATGTCGCCGTCGAGAAGTTGGTGGAGGCCGCGCACAACCCGCGGAACCACCGCTACTCCTCTTCGCGAGGTATCCCGAAGCTTCGCCAGGCGATCGCGGATCTCTACCTCCGCCGCTTCGGCGTCGAACTCGATCCCGACACCGAGGTAGTCACCACGATCGGTGCCAAAGAGGGTCTCTCGCATCTGATGTGGGTTGTCGTCGGTCCAGGCGACACGGCGCTCGTGCCGTCCCCGTCGTATCCGATTCACATCTACGCCCCGATCCTCGCCGGGGCCGACGTGCGGATGATCCGACTCGAGAATCTCGGGAGTGACGAGAGCGACGCCGGTGAGGCGTTCTTCGCGAATCTCGTCGAGGCATGGGAGTCCGCCTGGCCAAAGCCCAAGGTCGTGATCTTCTCCTTCCCACACAATCCGACGACGGCGTGTATCGATCTGCCGACGATGACCCGCCTCGTCGAGTTCGCCAACGAACACGACGTCTTGTTGGTCCATGACTTCGCCTACGCCGAGACCGCCTTTGACGGCTTCAAGCCCCCCTCGATTCTCGAGGTGCCCGGTGCGAAGGATGTCGCCGTCGAGCTCTACACGCTCACGAAGTCGTTCTCGATGGCAGGTTGGCGCGTGGCGTTCCTCGTCGGCAACGCCGAGGTGGTCGCTGCGCTCACGAAGTTGAAGAGCTATCTCGACTACGGCTCGTTTCAGCCAATCCAGATCGCCGCGATCGTTGCGATGAACGAGGCACCGCAGTATCCGACCGTCGTGAACAAGATCTACGAGCATCGTCGCGACGCACTCTGTGACGGCTTGAACCGCATCGGGTGGGAGGTGACCCGCCCGAAGGGAACGATGTTCGTGTGGGCACCGATCCCTGAGCCCTACGAGGAGATGGGGTCGCTCGAGTTCTCTAAGTTCTTGGTCCAAGAGGCCAAGGTCGCCACAGCCCCAGGGGTGGGATTCGGGCCTGGCGGCGACGGCTACGTGCGCTTCGCGCTGATCGAAAACGAACAACGTATCGCCCAGGGCATGCGGACGATAAAGGCAGCGCTCCCGAAGCTCTGATTCACGTTCCGCTCTGCTCGCGCCGTGCCTGGTAACTGCCCAAATGGGACGGACCGAGCGAATTTGAGGATCAAGCTGAATCACCGAAGCCGACGGCGAAGTTTGGCGTTGTGACCCCGCCTGGCGCATCGCTACTTAGGTGCAGCGATGTTTCGCCGTGTGCACGAAAGCGGTTCGTGGTGGGCGTGTGACGATTGTTAACGGAAGGTAAAACCTTGCGCTGCGGAAAAGAATCGATTGACAGGGTCGTAACTACGATGGTGTAATTGCATCCTCATCTTGTATCTAGCGGTGAACCAACCACTACATCTTGTGGTTTCTGCTGTGCCGATGTGAGGTGAGCTGGGCGAATAGGCCGTAGAATCGAAGAGCGGTGTCACAGGTACTTGCTAGATGTTGGGGGCGCGAGGCGCTTCGCACGGGGGCGGGCCCCTCAGGAGGAGAGACGGAATGGCAATCACGAGCGAACAGCTTGGTATCGGGATTCGGCGGTTCTTTACCGACGGTGTGACGCATCCCTACGACACCTTGACGTGGGAGCGGCGCGACTCGCGCATCTCTGACTACCGGACCGGTGAGGTCGCCTTCGAACAGATCGGTGTCGAGGTTCCCTCCACGTGGAGCATGAACGCGACCAACATCCTCGCTCAGAAGTACTTCCGGGGCACCGTCGGTGACGTAAACCGAGAGGTGTCGCTTCGCCAGGTCATCGACCGTGTCGCTGACACCATCACCGCGTGGGGAATGAAGGACGGCTACTTCGCCGACGAGGACGAGGCCAGCACCTTTTGTGACGAGCTGAAGTACCTCATCGTGAACCAAAAGGCTGCCTTCAACTCTCCAGTGTGGTTCAACATCGGTGTGCGCGACGTACCCCAGCAGGCCTCCGCCTGCTTCATTCTCGCCGTCGAGGACTCGATGAGCTCCATCCTCAACTGGTACGTAGAAGAAGGGACGATCTTCAAGGGCGGCTCCGGGTCCGGGGCCAACTTGTCGCACATTCGAAGCTCGCGCGAGCTGCTCGCCGGCGGCGGAACCGCGTCGGGACCGGTGAGCTTCATGCGCGGCGCAGACGCCTCTGCTGGAACCATCAAGTCGGGAGGCAAGACGCGGCGTGCCGCGAAGATGGTCATCTTGGACGCCGATCACCCAGACATCCGCGAGTTCATCTGGTGCAAGGCAAGAGAAGAGAACAAGGCAAGGGCCCTTCGCGATGCGGGATTCGACATGGACCTCGACGGCGCGGACATCCATTCGATCCAGTATCAGAACGCCAACAACTCCGTCCGGGTGACGGACTCCTTCATGGAGGCGGTGATCAACGACGAGGTCTGGAACCTCACCGCCCGCTCGGACGGCTCGGTGATCGACACCGTTCGGGCACGCGACCTGTTCCGCGAGATCGCTGTCGCGGCATGGGAGTGTGCCGATCCGGGCATGCAGTACGACACAACGATCAACCGCTGGCACACCGCGCCGAACACCGGTCGAATCGACGGCTCGAATCCGTGCAGCGAGTACTTCCACCTCAACAACTCGGCCTGCAACCTCGCAAGCCTCAACCTCTTGTCGTTCAGCTCGCCCGATGACACTTTCGACGTGGAGGGTTTCCGCCAGACCGTCGAGGTCATCTTCACCGCACAAGAGATCCTCGTCGGTAACGCCGACTACCCGACGACCAAGATCGGCGACATTACACGGGACTTCCGCCAGATCGGCATCGGCTACGCCAACCTCGGCGCGATGTTGATGTCGCTCGGCCTTCCCTACGACTCAGCGGCAGGGCGTGCGGTCGCGGCGTCGGTCTCTGCGCTCATGACCGGGCACTCCTATGCCACCTCGGCGCGGATCGCTTCTCGGATGGGACCCTTCGCAGGGTACGCGGCGAATGCCGACGCGATGCTGAACGTGTTGCGGATGCACCGTGCAGAGGTCGACAACATCGACGCCGAGCTGGCGCCAAAGAAGTTGCTCGACGCGGCACTCGACGCCTGGGATTCAGCGGTCGCCATCGGCGAGGTCTATGGCGTGCGGAACTCCCAAGCGAGTGTGCTCGCCCCGACGGGAACCATCTCGTTCCTGATGGACTGTGACACAACCGGTGTCGAGCCGGACCTGGGCCTTGTGAAGATGAAGAAGCTCGTCGGCGGTGGGACGATGTCGATCGTCAACCAGACGATCCCTCGTGCGCTTCGACGCCTCGGCTACAACGAGGCCGAAAATGCCGAGATCGTCGCGTACATCGACGAGAACCGGACGATTCTCGGTGCGCCCTACGTGAAGGCGGAGCACCTGCCGGTCTTTGCCTGCTCGATGGGCGACAACGTGATCCACTACTCCGGGCACGTAAAGATGCTCGGAGCGGTGCAGCCGTTCATCTCAGGCGGCATCTCCAAGACCGTCAACATGCCTGAGGACGCGACGGTCGAAGATGTCGAGCAGCTGCATATCGATGCCTGGAAGATGGGCATCAAGGCTGTCGCGATCTACCGGGACAACTGCAAGGTGGGCCAGCCGCTCTCCACTACGACCAAGGCACAGGATCTGGCCGCGGCGGTGGCAAGTGCCGGGCCTGTGCACGCGGAGCTGACCGGTCGAATCGCCGAGCTCGAGGACCAGCTCGCCGGCGTGTTGGCACCCGCGCCCACATCTCGGGCACGACTTCCTCGGCGTCGGTCGTCTTCGACGTTCTCGTTTCGCGTCGCTGACTGTGAGGGTTACGTCACCGTCGGGGAGTACGAGGACGGTCGCCCGGGAGAGGTCTTCATGAAGGTTTCCAAGCAGGGTTCGACCCTCTCTGGCGTGATGGACGCGTTCGCCATCTCGGTCAGCCTCGGCCTCCAACACGGCGTGCCGCTCTCGACCTTCGTCCGCAAGTACACAAACATGCGATTCGAGCCCGCCGGTATCACCGACGACGCCGAGCTTCGTCTGGCGTCAAGTCTCGTGGACTACATCTTCCGCCGACTCGCCTTGGACTACCTCCCGCTCGATGAGCGGATGGATCTCGGGATCTTGTCGACGGGGGAGCGCACGCAGCCAACCCTGCCGGGCCTCGAGGAGCTCGAACTGGGCGATGCCATCCGGAGTGAGCATGAGCACTTCGGCGACGGCGGCGACGCGACCGCGCAGGTTCGCAGGATCGAGTTGACGCCGAACATCGAGAATCGCGACGCCCCGTACTGCTACTCGTGCGGGAACGCGATGCAGCGTGCTGGGTCGTGCTTCGTCTGCTCCTCGTGCGGGTCGACAAGCGGCTGTAGTTAGCCCAGAACTCTCGCTGGTTCACCTTCTGGTGTGGACGCTCGCATCAAGACAGCGACGACAACGCGGCGAGTTCGCTCCGCAACGAGGTGGGCGGCGCACCGGTGACCTCGCGCTATGACGATCTCGCCGGGCTTAGCGCCACGGTGCCAAACACCGAGGGCTACTTGGGCGAGACGATGACGATCGCGCTCGACTAGGCCGAGCTGCTAAAGCACCTGGTTTCCCGGAACTCGGTGCTCGACGACGCCTCGCGCGCCTACGAGCTGCCTCGTGCGCCACGTCATCTCACTCGACTACTGGGGGATCACGACCGGACCTCCACCTGAGACGAGCGTGGCGCTGAAAAATGGCTCGGTGCCGATCGTCGATGGCAACTGGAAGATCAACTCCATTTGCTACGTGACCAGCGACGGTCGGAGCTACGTGGCAGCGGTGCTCACGAACGAGAACCCGGGTGAGTACAACGGCATCGAGACGACCGACGAGAGCTCGTCTCGCGTCTGGAGCACTCGCTCCTCGCAGGCCGCGGCTGCTCAGCTACGTGCGCCGTCGGCTGCTGTGGCTGACACCATGACGTGTGCGGAACGAAATCTCGACCCGACGACGAGGAGCAGGGTGAGGGCACCGATCCCTGCGCCTAAGGCGCACACCCCTGCCCACTTCGCCGTCGCGTAGACCGTCCCGGCCACCGCCGAGCCAATCGCACCTCCGGAGAAGTTGACGACCATGTATGCCGAGTTGACCCGACTGCGTGCTTGTGGCGCGAGCCGGTAGATGACGCTCTGGTTGGTGACCGCCATCCCCTGGGTTCCGATGTCGAGCAAGACGATGCCGAGGATCATCGCCCACAGCGAGTGCCGCCCCTCATAGAGCACGCCGAAGCTGACGAGGATGAGCGCCGCGAACGAAGTCGTGAGCTGGGCGACATGCCCGCGGTCTGCAAGGCGACCGGTCACGTTGGCACAGATCGCGCCTGCGGCTCCGACGAGCCCGAAGAGCCCGATGATGGTCTCGCTGTAGTGATAGGGAGGGCCGGCGAGCACGAATGCCACCGTCGTCCAAAAGACGCTGAACGCCGCGAACGCGAGCGCCGCATAAAAGGCTCGCTGGCGGATCGCCCGTTCGGTTCGAAAGAGCGCTACGACCGATGCCAACAGCTCCGGATACGAGTGCGTGGTTGGCCGGATCTCATCTGGCAGTCGCCGGAACAACACGATCGCAAGCACGACGACGAGCACCGCGGCAGCGAAGTACACCGTCTGCCATCCCGCGACGTCAGCGACTAGGCCGGCGAGGGTACGCGCGAGCAGGATCCCGATGAGCAGCCCGCTCATCACCTTTCCGACGACCGTGCCGCGGTTGGCCTCGTTGGCGAGCTCTGCGGCTAACGGAATCAACATCTGCGCAGCCACCGAGCCGAGGCCGACAATGACGAGGACCGCGATCAAGGTCCCGATGTTCGGTGAGATCGCCGCCAGCACGAGGCCAACGGCAGTGATCCCGAGCACCGCCGGCACGAGGCGTCGACGCGACACCATGTCACCGATCGGCACGAGCAGACCGAGTCCGAGCGCGTAGCCGACCTGAGAGCCGGTGACGATGAGCGCGGTGATGCTCGGACCGGAGTGGAACGTGCCGGCGATCTCGTGCAGCAGGGGTTGGGCGTAGTAGAGGTTGGCGACCGAGACCCCGCACGCGGTCGCCAACAGGAGAATGAGGCCGTTTGACAGAACGCCGGGCGCGACCGCTTGCGGTGCGCGCTTCGACATGGCTTCTACCCTAGAGGAGCTAGCCGAAAAGGCCATTCGGAAGATAGGGGTTGGGGAGGTGTTCGATGCCCCTCGTCATGACCGCGCCGTGGACCTCGATCTTGGCGCGTTGGCGAGCGGCCTGCTCGATCGCCCACTGCTGCTCGCCGGCGATCCACGAGGCCGAGCGGAGCACTCCGTCTGGATGACCCGAGAGCACCGCGGCAAGGAGATTGCCCGCGACCGACTCGTTCGCTGCGCCGAGCGCGTTCAGCCGATTGGCAGAAAGCACCGCGTAGCCGGCTTCCTCGTGGAGCAGCAACGTCGCGCCGCCTTCTAACCAGAAGGCAATGTCGACGCCCCTTGCCGAGCCGCGAAGTGCGCGATCGATCGACTCCACGTACTCGAGGTCCTCGGGCGTTCCGTCGCTTACGCGGATGTGGCCAAGGTCGAGCTCGGCGATCGGCTCGCGCCCGGTTATCTCGACGGCTGGCCGGAGGGTGAAACCCGCCCGCACGTAGCGATGGATCGCTCGCGGGTCACTCGAAGAAAAGATGTAGGCAGCGGTGGCGCCGCTTGAGTAGTCGAGTGCGGCGGATAGGAGCCGTTGGCCGATACCGAGGTCCTGGAAATCGGGCGCGACGGCCAACATCGCAAGCACGAAGGTTCCTTCACGCAGGTGCGCCTGGGCAATGCCGATGACTTCGCCGTCAGCGACGGCGACGAACGAGCCGCCAGGATCGTGACGAAGCAGATGGGCGCGCCGCGCGACAGCTGCCGCGTGCTCGGCTGCGGTAGGGGGCGTGGGACTAGAGGGAAACTCCGTACTCGTCGCGAATGCGTCGCGCCATACCTGGTTGGCAACGGCGAAGTCGTTCTCGGTCATGTTCCGGAGTGCCACGGTCTCACGTCGGCTGGCCATCACTTCACCTTCTCGCGGGGATCATGTTGCCGAGACTTGATGGCGGTCTCAGACCGCTCCACCATAGAGGTCGAGCGTTGCGGCCATGCCGCCGTCAGGGGAGATCGTCTCGCCGGTCACAAAGCGCGCCGCGTCGGATGCAAGGAAGACGATGACGTCGGCGATGTCGTCAACACTCGCCCATCGGCGAAGCGGCGTCTGGGCTTCGATGGATTCGATGACGCCTGAGATCGCGCGGTTCTTCGTCCAGAGCGCGGTGTCGACGGCACCAGGGGCGACCGCGTTCACTCGGATGCCGTCGGGGCCGAGCTCGATCGCGAGCGACCTCGTCGCGGCCTCGAGCGCACCTTTGCTTGCAGCGTAGGCGGCGCGTCGAGGCGTTCCGCGGATCGCAGAGAGCGTGGTCAAGTTGATCACTGAGCCGGCTCGAGCCGCCCGCATCGAAGGAAGGAGTGCGGCGATGAGGAGCAGTGGGGCCCGGACGTTCACTGCGAGAAGCTCGTCGATCTGCTCGGCGTTTAAGTCCTCACTTGGTTGCCGCACCGCGAGCGCGGCGTTGTTCACGAGGATCTCGACACCACCGAGGCGCTCGAGGGCTTCTGCAGCTAGTGCTGCCGGTGCGCTTTTTTCGCTGAGGTCGCCGAGGAGGATTACCGGGTCGTGCTCAAGAGCCGAAGCAACGGCTTCGAGGGCCTCGGCATCCCTGCCAGTTAATGCCACGCGGGCGCCGGCGCGGTCGAGCGCGACTGCCGTAGCTGCGCCGATGCCGCGCGACGCGCCAGTTACGAGCGCGCGTCGTCCTTCGAGCGAAAAGAGGTCCATCCCGCAAGCGTAGATAGCCTGCACGGCCCAGTTGCAATGGCCGGACGCGTTCGGAGCGTGCGTGGGTTTGCTAGCGTCGCTGTACCCATTTCGGGCGGTGTGCGTTGCAACTTTGGCGTGCGGCGTCGTGTAATTGGCGTCGCAAAGATGGAGGGATGGCGACATGCTCGCTCGTGGTTCGGCGCTCTGGCTCTTGATCTCGGGCGGCTCCACTACGTGCTGGTCCGCCCTCGAGTGCCTGTGGTGAGCACAGGGGTGCACACGTCATGACCGATGACTTGGCACAGCTGCCAAGTGAACGTGAAACCTCCGGCGAGCTCGCTCGCGAGGGCTCCTACGTCGCCATGCTCTATGAGCAATTGGACCGATACCGCGCTGAGCTGCAGTCCCAGCTCGCCGACGTCCGACTAGCGCCCGCCACCGGCACGCATCAGTGGCGAACCGAACGCGACGCGCTCGCGCGCTTGCTCGAGCGCCGGCTGCAGTCGATGGCGATCGGCGATCTGCCACTTTGTTTCGGCCGCTTGGACCTCGTTGACGGTGCTCGATTGCACGTCGGCAGAGTTGGGATAGCAGGCGAGGGCGAAGAGCCGCTGCTGATGGATTGGCGAGCGCCGAAGGCCGCTCTGTTCTACAGCGCGACGTCTGGCTCACCACAAGGCGTCGTTCGGCGCCGTCACCTCCTTGCCAAGGGCCGCCAGGTGATTGCGATCGACGACGAGGTCTTCGACCTCGCCGCCTTAGAAGGCGATGCCGCAAGCGATCTTCACGGCGACGCGGCGCTGCTGGCCGCGGTCTCTCAGACGAAATCGGGCTATATGCGCGACATCGTCGCGACGATCCAGCGAGAGCAAGACGAGGTCATCCGCGCCGACCTTGCCGGCGTGTTGGTCGTCCAAGGTGGCCCTGGAACTGGCAAGACCGCCGTTGCGTTGCATCGCGCCGCCTACCTGCTCTACACCCACCGCATGCGTCTCGCTCAGACGGGTGTCTTGGTGGTCGGGCCGAACCCCGTCTTCTTGCGATACATCGAGCAGGTGCTGCCGTCCCTCGGGGAGACCGGCGCCGTGCTTGCCACGGTGCACAGCCTCTTTCCAGGCGTTCGGCCGCGTCATCACGATGCGACTACGACAGCTGAGCTAAAAGGCCGACCCGAGATGGTCGAACTGCTCCAAAAGGCGGTTCGGGACCGCCAACGCCTGCCGCGAGAGACGACCCACCTCGCCTTTGAACGCTCCCGCATCACTTTCACCAGGGGGATCTGCGATCGCGCCCGTCTACACGGCCGACGCTCGTCGCGGGCGCACAATCAGGCCCGTCGGCTCGTCGAGCTCCAACTTTTGGACGTCGGAGTCGGCCAACTACGTGACCAGATGGTCGCCGGTGGTGCTGCTGAGCCGTCCCAGGAGACCCTCCGCGAGCTGCGCAGCGGTCTGCGGCGTTCGAGAGACTTTCGAGCCCTCATGGAGCGACTCTGGCCGATCCTCACGCCACAGCAGCTGCTGAACGATCTCTTCGGGACACCAGCGCTGCTTCGCTCGGCCGGTGCTGGCATCGCCGATGTCGACTCGATGGTGCTTGCACGCGATCGGGTCGCTGACCCCGACGCAGTGCTCTGGTCGATGGAGGACGTGCCCCTTTTGGACGAGGCGGGTGAGCTGCTTGGTCCAGCCACCGACGAGGCACGGGCGCGACTCGCCCGTCAGCAGCGCCAGACTCGCCAGCAAGAGCTCGAGTTCGCGAACCGCGTGCTCTCGAGCATGGAGCTCGACATCGCGATCTCAGCTGAGCGTTTCGCCGACCGGTTCGCTGATCAAAGCGGCGACACGATCGCCGAGCAGGCGGCGAAGGATCGGACGTGGAAGTTTGGTCACGTGATCGTCGACGAGGCACAAGAGCTGTCCCCGATGGCCTGGAGGATGCTGTTTCGGCGAAATCCGAACCGTTCGATGACCGTCGTCGGCGACCTCGCGCAGTGCTCGGCGAACTGGGCGCCTGCGTCGTGGGGTGAGATCCTCGAGGAGTTCGCGGCCGATCGGTGGCGAGTCGCCGAGTTGACGGTCAACTATCGGACGCCCACCGAGATCATGGAGAGCGCGAACGCTGTGTTGCGTCTGGCCGCTCCAGACGTCACGCCGACGGTCGCCATCAGGTCGTCGGGGACCTCGCCGTATCGTCGGCGAATCGACTCAGCGACCCGCGGGGCTGAAGTCGCAGCGGTCGTCGAAGCCGAGCTTCAAGAGCTCGGTGAGGGACGACTTTGCGTCATCGCTCCAGCGACTCGCCACGCCGAGCTCGCGCCGGCGCTCTCGGAGCTCCTCGGGGACCGTTTCGACCCGCAGAACCCGCTCGGAGCCCAGGTGGCACTGGTCGCGGTGGCAGAGGCCAAAGGCCTCGAGTTCGACGGCGTTGTAATCGTTGAGCCTGGCGAGATCGTCGCTATGTCGGCGCGTGGAGCAAATGACCTGTACGTGGCGCTGACGCGCGCCACCCAGCGCTTGGTGGCGCTCTACAGCGGGTCGCTGCCGGCGGTGCTCGAGGAGCATCTCGCCGAGGCTTAGCTGGCCTCGGTTCTGATCCGGCCCGCGAGCGCGCCCTGCAGTGGTGTCCGCAGCGGTTCAGGTGTGACCCGCTCGAGCTGGATGCCCGCCGCGTTGATCCAGCTCGCGGCGTTGGCGAGCGCGATCGCCGCTTGAGGAACGGCGGAGGCGCCAGTTAGTGAGATGTGTCGAACGACGAGGGTGTCCTTGGCCTTGGCCGGGTCGACTGCTCCGATGATCTCGGTACCTGCGAGGATCGGCATCGCATAGTAGCCGTGCACCCGCATCGGACGCGGGACGTAGGCCTCGAGCCGGTGCACGTAGCCGAAGAGCCGTTCGACGAAGGGGCGCTCCCAAAGGAGCGAATCGAAGGGGGAGAGCAAGGTCGTGCGAACCCGTGCCGGGCTAGCTAGCCCCTCAAGTGCCGCACGCGTCGCATACCAGGGCCGGTCGCTTCCTTCGACGGTGACCTGAGTGAGATCCGCGTCGGCGAATACCTCTTTGACCTCGGCGATCGTCATCTTGTGATGCCTGCCGAGGTCCTGGATCGTGGCGACGCCGAGTGAGCGTGCGGCCTCGCGCACGAGGGCGAGCCGACAGTCGTAGTCGCTCAGCTCGACCTCGAGCAGCTCGGCAGGGATCGCCCGCTCGGCGAGGTCGTAGACGCGCCGCCAGCCGCGACGCGCCACGCAGACGACCTCGCCGGTGTCGATCAGCGTCTCGACGGCGATCTTGGCCTCGGTCCAGTCCCACCAGGGTCCGCCCCGCGTCGTCCCGCCGAGGTCGCTAGCGAGCAGTGGGCCGTCGCTCACAAGGCGCGATCGCACGAGCTCGATCGCCCGCTCTGGATCTTCTAGCCGATGCCAGCGTCGCTTTCGGAGCCGTGCGGCGCGCCGGCGGAACTCAAACGTCGGCCAACGCTGTATCGGAATGATGCAGGCTGCATGTGCCCAGTACTCAAAAGAGGTCGGCGCCGCCGGTGACCAGTACGCCGCTTCGACCTTGTCGCTGGCGATCGGCCCGAGCCTGGACCAGGCAACGAGCAGGTGCGTTCTTGCCAGCACGGAGATCGTGTCGAGTTGCACCGCGCCAAGTGCTCGCAGCATCGAAGCAGGATCTTTGAGCTTGGCCCCGGCGAGGCCCTGTGCGCGAAGCGCCACGAGGCGCGCTTCGCTAATCGAGAGAGACTCCGTGGCCATGCCCCGAGCCTAGGAAAATGTCGCGGCTCTTTGCGCCGGTAGCCTTTTCGGCGATGGTCGTGGATCCCAAGGTGCAGCGGCCATCAGCTGCGGCCGAGCGCAGCCTCATCGTCTCGCTCTTGACGATGACCTTCCTGCTCTGGATCGGCGCCAGCGCCATCGTGCCGCTGCTGCCAACGTATCTGCACGGACACGGTGCGTCGACCGGCCTCGTCGGGGTGGTGATGGCGTCGTACTTTGCGCTGAGCGTGGTCACGCAGTACCCGGCTGGGCGCCTTACTGACCGCATCGGCGCGCGCGCGGTGATCGTCGCAGGGCTAGCGGTTTTCGTTGCCGGTAGCGTCGGCTTCGCGCTGCAAAGCGGCGCGCTGCCTGCAATTGCGTACCGCTCGGCCCAGGGCATCGGCGCGGGTGCTGCCTCGGTGGCCTCTGCGGCGATGGTGGCGGCGCACGTCGATCCAGAGCGACGCGGGCGTGCCTTCGCCCTCCTTTATGGCAGCCAGAGTCTGGCGCTCGCTGTCGGGCCGCTAGCTGGGGGTTTCGTTGGCGCGTCCTCGATGCGGGTGCTGTTCTTTGGTGCCGCTGGCCTCGCCTGCGCTGCGGCGGCACCGGTCCTTCGCGCCCTGCCGCCGCAGTCGTTGCGCGATTCTTCGCCGCTAGCGAGCGAGATCTCGGCCAAGCCACGGCTTCGTGGCAGCGCCTACAACAAGGCGCTGCTCGGCGCGCTGGCGATCTTCGCCGGTACCGGCTTGCTCGGCGGCCTCTATGAATCCGTATGGAGCCTGCTGCTCTCCTCGCGTGGCGCGACGAGCGTCGAGATCGGCCTCTCCTGGACGATGTACTGCCTGCCCTTCGCGTTGCTCTCGGCGCCTGCTGGGCGACTGGCAGACCACCGCAGCCGAAAGGTGCTCGTGGTGGTCGGCGTATTGACCTCTGGCCTGTTCGCGCTCTGGTATCCAGAGATCCATAGTGTCGCCGTTCTCGTGGTGCTCGGCTGTCTCGACGCGGTAGGCGGCGTACTGGTGACGCCAGCGGCGCTGTCGATGCTCGCACAGTGGACACCAAGCGATCGACACGGTGCGGCACAGGGCGCGCTCGCCACGTCGCGGACCGCTGCCACCGCCCTCGCCGCAGCCGGCTGCGGCGCACTTTTTGGCGTCGCGAAGATCCTTCCCTTCGCCGGCGTTGCGCTCTGCTTGATGCTGCTCGGCGTGGTGGCATTGGTGGTCTGGCGCGGCCTGCCTGCACGAGCCCTCGAGGCGAGCGGCGCGATCGAAGGCCCGCTGCAATGAGATCGGTGCTCGCTCGTTCGCTCGAAGCTCGCTAGGGTCACCGGATGCTTGTTGTGTCTGAAGGTGTCGTCGTCGAGGGAGACCACCGCGGTCGTGAACTCGGTTTCCCGACAGCGAACGTCGACGTGGGCATCGCCGTTGAACTTCCTGAAGACGGTGTCTACGCCGGTTACGCGGAGCGCGCCGACCACTCGATCTACGCCGCGGCGATCTCGGTCGGGCACCGTCCGACCTTCTACGGCGATGGCAGCCCGAGGCTTTTAGAGGCATTCCTCCTCGACTTCGACGGCGATCTCTACGGCGAGCAGCTGATCGTCACGATCACCGAGCTCGTCCGAGGTCAGGCGCACTTTGCCGGGCGCGACGAGCTCATCGCACAGATCGCGGCCGATGTGGCACGCGTGCGAGAATTGGCCCCACTGCCCGAGGCGGACTCCTCGGTCTAGCCCGTTCGTTGGAGAAATTGACGATCGGTACTCGCCGATGGAAGCGTCGCGGTAACGGGTAGAGCTATTGCCCGGTGATGACGTGAAGGCGAGGGGCGAGTGACCGAGGCGAGAGGGAGCGCCCCGGGCAGACGCCCCGTCGAAGCGGCAGGCAGTCAAAGCGCAGGGCGCGCACTTGGTCCGCTCTGGATGCAGATCTACCTCCCGAACCTGATCATCGCCACTGGTCAGGGCGCGATGATCCCGGTGCTGGTCTTTGCCGCAAAGCACGTGCATGCCTCACCTGCGGTCGCCACCTTGGTGGTTTTTGTGAACGGCTTCGGGACGATGCTCTTCGACCTCCCGGCGGGGCGAATCGTCGCGAGGGTGGGCGAGCAGCGCTCGAGCTGGGTCGCCGCCGCGCTGTTGGGTGGCGGCTTGCTCGGATGCCTCTACTCCCGAAACGTTCTCGAGCTGTCGTTCTTCATCTTCGTGCAAGCCGCAGGCTGGGCAGTGTGGAGCCTCGTGCGCCTGACGCATCTTTCGAGGGTGGCGCCGGCGTGGGCGCGCGGAAGGGCGCTCTCGATCTTTGGAGGCGTGACGCGCGCGGGCAACGTCTTTGGGCCGTTCATCTTCTTGGCAGTCGCCGGACACGAGGATCAAAAACACGTTGCTGTGGCGTTCCTCATCTACTTGATCACGGTTGGAATCGGCTTCGTGTGGCTCGTGCTCGCCCGTGACAAGAGCGATCACGCAGCGTCTGAGAGCAACTCTGAGCGGATCCGGCCGATGAAGGTAGTGCTCGACAGCAAGCGGGAGTTCGCCACCGCAGGCGTCGCGACACTCGGCGTGAGCCTGCTTCGGGGGAGCCGAAACGCCATCATCGCGGTCTGGGGCTCCCACATCGGGCTGAGCGCCAGCCAGGTGAGCGTGATCTTCGCCTTCTCCTCGCTACTCGACCTCACGCTCTTTTACCCGTCTGGCGTGGTCTCTGACCGCTTCGGGAGAAGAGCGGTCGCGGTTCCCTGCATCGCCTTGTTGTCGCTCGGCCACCTACTCATCCCACTTAGCCACAGCTTCGACTCGCTCTTTGTCGTGGCGCTCGTGCTCGGCTTCGGGAACGGGATGGGCTCTGGAATCGTTATGACGCTCGGGGCCGACCGCGCGCCGACGGTAGGGAGAGCGTCGTTCCTCGCGGTCTGGCGCATGGTCGCCGACGGTGGAACGGCCGGGGGACCGCTGATCGATGCCGTTGTGGTCGGCCTTGGCGCGATCGCTCTCGCAGGGCCGGTCGTCGGTGTGGTTGGCCTTGGCTGCGGCCTCGTCGTGCTCCGGTATCTAAAAGAGCCCCCGCGGCAACGAGAGATCGTGCGCGACATCCCTCAGAGCACCTAAGGCCCAGTCGTCCCGAGCAGTCCAGGAGGCCTTGTCGCACCGGCTCGTGGAAGTGCCTTAGCGCGTGGCGACCTCTCGTGTCGAGGAGCTCCAACCAGAAAAGGAGGGCACGAAGAGTCGCCCGCGACCAAGGCCGGCGTACTCGGCTGCGATCAACAACATGCAGGCGGTCACTCCCGATCCACATGAGGCGACGAGATCGTCGGCGCTCTCGAGCCCGAGCGAGGCGAAATCCGCACGCAGATCATCTGGCGAGGCGAGCTTCCCGTCGGATTCGAGCAACGTCGTCCAGGGCAGGTTCAAAGCCGCTGGGATGTGGCCGGCGCGCGAATCGACTGGCTCGGTGCTCCCGCTGTAGCGCTCCGGTGCCCTGGCGTCTAACACGATGGTTGCTGCGTCGAGGGCGTCTAGATCCTCGAGGTGCTCGAGCAATGTCGCCGGCCAGGGAGCGGCTACTCGCGTGACGGGAGTTGGTACGGCCTCGGCGGTCGAGAGCGGGCCGGTCCACGCCGCGAGCCCGCCGTCGAGGATCGCCGCGGACTGTCCGATCGCACGCAACATCCATACGAGCCGGCCTGCGGTCCCGCCACCGGTGTCGTCGTAGGCGACGACGCGGTCGTTCATCGCGATCCCGAGCGAGCCGAGCGCTGCCGCGAAGGCCTCTGGTAAAGGAAGTGGATGGCGCCCAGCCGTTGGATCGCCGTGTCCGGCGAGCGCTTCACCGAGGTCACAAAAGAGCGCATCTGGCAGGTGTCCTGACTGGAAGGCCTCGCGGCCAGATCTGCCGTCGAGATACCAACGCACGTCGACGACCCGAAATGCATCTGGGTCGCGCACGACCTCCTCGACGGAGACGACGGGCGAAGCGAGCGGGGTGATCATCTGCTCGGCCAAGACCTAGAACGCGGCGACTTGGGCGACGACGTGCTCGCCAAGGAGCTCGAGTGGGCGAATAGTGCCGACGTGTACGACGCTGCCATGCGCAATGGTGAACCCCATCGCCGCGAACTCTGCGAGCTGGTCGATGATCTCGTTCAGGTTCTCCCCATTCGTGCCGAGGTCGAAGGTGAACAGCAATGTCTTTTCGATCTCGTCGTAGTCGCGTCCCTCATCGGCGCAGTGCTGCTGGAGAACCTCGAGCTTGTGCGCGAGATCGGGTCCTGGAAACAGGTTGCAGGCGTCGCCGTATTTGGCAACCAACCGGAGCGTCTTTTTCTCACCTGACCCGCCGATCAGGATCGGCGGATGCGGACGCGATAGTGACTGCGGGTGGTTCAGCGTCCTTGTGAGCTCGTAGTGTTCGCCTTTAAAGGGAGTGTCCTCCTCGCTCCACATCTGCAGGCAGATCTGGAGCGCCTCTTCTAGTCGTTCGAAGCGCTCCGAGAGGGGAGGGAAGGGGAGCCCGAGCCCTGCTGCCTCCTCTTCGTACCAGGCAGCTCCGATCCCGAGCATCGCTCTCCCGCCAGAGAGCACGTCGAGGGTGGTCACCGACTTCGCCAACATGCCGGGTTCGCGGTAGACGACTCCTGAAACGAGCGCCAACAGCTTGAGCCGGCTGGTACGTCCGGCAAGGAAGCCGAGCGTCGTCGTCGACTCGAGCATCTCCTTTTCTGGGCCACCGCGCCGGACCATCTGGAACACGTGGTCCATGACGCTGATCCGGTCGAAGCCCGCGGCCTCCGCCGTGGCGGCGACTCGGGCGAGGTCCTCACCGAGCGTCGTCGCTCCGCCCTCCCAGGTGAAGTCGGGTACGTGCAGGCCGAGTTTCATCTTTCGCCTCCTGGTTCCTTGCTACCTCTGCGACAACTGGTCCTTTCCTCGATGCTCTCACGTCCGGCGTCGGGCCGTGTCGCTCACAAAGCACTCATTCGGCAGGGATCAGCTGCGCGATCAGTGAGCCGAGGTGCGGTGGCTCGACGAGCGCGTCGAGCGCGACCAGCTTGCTCGGGTGAACGAACCTGGCTTCGAGGAAGGTCGCGATCTCCTGCTCGCTAAACGCCGCTGGTGACGGTGATCCAGCGACCGTGGTGAAGAAGAATCGCTCGGTGTGGCGATGGTGGTGCCCGGCAAAGACGTAGTCACGCTCGACCAGCAGGCTTGCATCGGCTAGTGAAGTCTGGTACCCGGTCTCTTCGTAGAGCTCGCGGACCGCCGCTTCGTCGGGCTCCTCGCCTGCCTCGATTCCGCCGCCCGGGGGCTCCCAGAAGACGTGGGCGTCAAGGGGGTCACGCCACTTGAGGAGCAGGATCTCGCCGCTCTCGTTCCGACAAAGGATGCGGACGCGTGCCGGCACTTCTGATGGGGACTCCGTCAAGAGTCAGGAGTAGGGCCGGCTGGATGCGGGGTGTTAAAGACCGGGATGGTCCCGGTTCTCGCGAACCACTCTGCCTCCCAGGCAGAGCGCGGCCCGCTCGCCGAATCGGCCGCGATACCCGCTGGCTGCCCGAGGAGTTGCGGTGCGGCGTCTCGATCGAGTGCGGACTCGTACCTAGAAGCTATGCGCTCTTCGGAGTGCATCCACTGGATGAAGATCGGGAGGAACGCTCCGAGGGTGACGAATTCGGTCGAGACCCAGAGCAGCGCACCCCCCGACCTCGTGCTAGCTAGTGAGTACATCGACGCGATCGGGTGCGAATACGCGATGATCGCCACCCCGAGAAAGGCCTCGATACCGGTGCCGAGCAGGATGTTCAACATCCTGCCGCCGTAGTTCATCTTCCAGTGCAGGATCGGGTCGATCCCGACCATCGGCCACCAGTAGAGGGTGCCGCCGAGGAGGAAGAGCACGTTGATCGCGTCCATCAGGTCCATGTGGTGCATCGCGATATTGATCATCGGCGACAAGAAGAAGACGATCATCGCCCCGAAATACAGCACCCAGGCACTGAGCGGGTGGCTGAGCACTGCGAACGGCTTCGACTTGAGGAATCGCAGCCAGCGTTCCTTCGTCGCTCTCGAGGAGGTCTGCAGCAACAAGGTGGAGGGGGCACCCAAGGCCGCTAGTGGCGGTGCGACGACCATGAGCAAGAGGTGTTGGAGAACGTGCGCCTGGAAGTACGAGCCCGTAAAGGTCGCGATCGGTGATTGGATTGCGAGATCGACGGCCACGAGCGCCCCCATGAACGCGAGCGTGCGGCTCCGCTGCCAGGCTCGTCCGCGAAGCGCGAGGTTCCAGTCTGCGCGTAGGTACCAGACGGCCAGTGCGATCAGGATCGCCAGCACGCTCAGCGCGAATGGTCCGAACTGCCATTGCGTGAGCGAGTTGTGGAGGTTGAACGGGACTACGCGCATTCCTGGCACCGTTGGCATCTTACGACGCTGGTCGCCGCCTCGATCGTGCACGATCTCGTCGAGGCGCGACATCGTTGCGCCGTGACGCCCTTCTCATCCGGTTCCCATGCGAAACCCAGGCTTGGGTCAGGCTGGTCCGCAAGAGTGTCGATATGCCCGATCAATCCAAACCCCGCCGAAAAGACCGCGAACCGTCTCGGACGGTTACTTCGACAGATAGTGCCGGAGGACGCCGCGATGCGCTCCAACGAAGTGACTCGGCACTGCGTGGCCGAACCTATACGGTCGCCGGTCTCCTTCAGGCGCACGCTCGCCGGCAACGTCGCGTCAGCTACGCGAGATATGGCTGAGCCGGAGGCGACTCCTGTAGTCGCGACCCGGGATCAGCTGTAGCCGTCTTCTACGCGCATGATCAATCGTGATCTGAGAGAGATAGCTCATATTGCTCAGGTGTTGACCTCGGTATAGGCCGTTACGAGGGGTACGAAGCGCCCTCTGGACGCGCCGGCCTTGATGAGCAGGTTGGGTCCCAAGGGAGATCGAGGTAGTACGGCCGGGCGCGGTGCCGCCTTGTCAGAGGTACTCGGCCGTATCCGGCCACAGTGTGGTTGCAGGGCCTTATCGCCGTGACCATGGTCGCCTACGGCGTATCCACCTTGGTCGTGCACCGGCCGCCGAGCGGTTACAACACGTTCTGGGACGGCGGAATCGAGAACATCGCCGGCGCGTTGCCGATTATCCCCCTGGTGTCGCGCGAACCGCGCTCGGCCTGGCTGGCTATCGCGGCCGGGGTCCTCTCTATACGCTCGCTGATATCGTTTTTACCTGCCACGACCAGAACCTCAAGCCCATTCCCAGCCCGGCCTCTAGTGACGCCTTCTTTCTGTCGTGCAACGTGGCCTTCATTGTCGGCTTCGCCATCCTCACGCAATCGTCATTCGGTGGTGTCCATGCCAGCGTGCGCCTCGACGGTGCGATCGCGGGCGTAGCCATTGCTGCCCTCGCTGGGGTCGTCTGGGGTCGCGTGTTGGAGGGTGAGGTGACTTCGATCCTTCCTATACAAGACGTGAGGCGTCCTTGAGACAACGCAATCGCTGAGCTGCTGTTAGCGGCCTGACTTCCTGGTCACCGTCGCTCGGAGATCGGCCGTGCTCTTTGCCGACGGCACTGGCCCGCGCCGCGGCGCGCTCGCGAGGATGGGGGTCCCTGAACAATGAGGGACCCCTCCCCGCGGCCTGTTTTGGAGACCGGATCGCGAGAAGGGGTCCAAGGCGGTGTGTCGCCCGTGGCAATCGTATGGCCCTGCCCGCTCTCACTCGACGCGTACGTCGCACAGGGCCGGGAGATCGAGATCCCGGAGCAGTTCTGCCCGGGCTGCACCGGTCCGATGACGCGCTGGTCCGGCTATCGGCGCTTCGTCCGAGAGGCCGGTCGGGCGCAGGCGATCTTCGTCGCACGCCTTCGCTGTCGCGCCTGTGCGGTGACCCACGCCCTGCTCCCGAGCTTCTGTCTCCTAAAGCGGCTCGACGTCGCGCCGACCATCGGTCGGGTGATCGAGGCGGTGCTGGACAAGGCGAGCGGGGTGCGCCCGCTCGCCTTGGCGCTCGCCGTCCCCCACACGACAGCGCGGGGATGGGTGCGGCGCTTTCGTGATCGTGCCGAGGAGCACGCCGCCGCGTTCGCAGCCGTGACGGTCGACCTCGGCGGCGAGGCGCCGTCGCCCTCGGGCGAGCCTGCGCTCGACGCGCTCCAAGGCCTGCGGGCCGCGTTCGACCACGCCGCAGCGTTTCCCGGCTGGGCGGTGCTCGGCTGCTGGCGGTGCTGCTCGGCGATCTGCGGCGGAAGGCTGCTCGCCACCAACACGACCTCGCCCTATCTCGTCGTCGGCAAACGGCGTTTCATGCCTCCTGTCCCAAACCAAGAGCGAAAGGGCTCGAGAGATGACCGAACATGACCAGTCCGAGAAGGTGGCACTGCACCGTTTCGGTGTGATCGCCGAGGCGACGAACGAACGGCTCACCCCCGCGATGCGCGGTGCGATCGTGCGCGAGATCGCCGAGCGGACCCACCACCACCCTGACGGCGACGAGCGCCGCTACTCGCGGGCGAGCATCGACCGATGGATCCGTGCGTATCGCAAGGGCGGCCTCGCGGCGCTCGCGCCACTCGGGCGTTCGGACGCCGGGGCGGTGCGCGCCCACCCCGAGCTCTTCGACGAGGCCGCCGCGCTCCGACTCGAGCTCCCCTCGCGTTCCGCGGCGCAGATCGCCTCGATCCTCTTCCACCGCCACGGGGTCCGCGTCGCCGAGCGGACGGTGCGGGCCCAGCTGCGCCGAGCGGGGCTCCATCGCGAGGCGCTCGCCGCAGAGCAGAAGGCCTTCGGTCGCTACGAGGCTGAGCACTCGAACGACCGCTGGATCACCGACGTGCTCGTCGGCCCCTTCGTCCCCTTCCCGAAAACCGAGGCCTCGGTGCGCGCCAAGCTCTTCTTGATCGTCGACGACCACTCCCGCCTCATCGTCGACGGACGGTTCTACGCACACGAGAACGCTCGCTCCTGCCAGGAGCTTTTGCGCCGAGCGATCGTCCGACGCGGCGTGCCGACCGTCCTTTACGCGGACAACGGCGGACCGTTTAGAAATGCCTGGCTGGAGCGCACCTGTGCGGTGCTCGGAGTGCGCCTCGTGCACTCCAAGCCCTACTCGCCTGAAGGGCGGGGGAAGCAGGAACGAGCCAACCGTTATATCCGGGAGGCCTTCTTGGCCGAGGCGACCCATCACGGCATCTCCTCGCTCGAGGAGCTGAACGACGCCTTCTCGGCGTGGGCCGAACAGGTGGCGAACCGCAGGGTGCACGCCGAGACCAAGCGGGCGCCGATCGAGCGCTTCGAGGCCGACGGGCCGCACCGCGGCGCCGACCCCGACCGTCTGAAAGACGCCTTCAGATGGTCGATGACAAGGAAGGTGACCCGCACCGCGACCGTGCCGCTCGAGGGGAACGCCTACGCGGTCGACGCCTCCCTGGTCGGCCGGCGCATCGAGCTCCGCTACGACCCTGAGGACCTCTCCTCGATCGACGTCTACTACGAGGGACGACA
>DATCDR010000056.1:0-3615 GCA_036510575.1 Acidimicrobiales bacterium
TACAACCGCGGGAAGCGTTCGATCGTGCTCGACCTCGCAACCGCGGACGGGAAGGAAGCCTTTCTCGCCCTCGTCGAATCCGCTGACGCCCTCGTCGAGAGCACTCCCCGGGATTATCTCGGCTCGATCGGCTTCTCGCGTGAAGAGTTACTAAGCCGCTTCCCGGCGCTGATCATCTCGCGTATGACCGACTTCGGTGATGACGGACCGTGGTCCTCCTACAGGGCATCTGACCTCGTTCATCTGGCTCTCGGCGGCCAGATGATGTACTGCGGGTACAGCCCGCGCCCCGACGGCACCTATGACCTGCCCCCCATCGCCGGCCAGGCGTGGCACTCATACCACATCGCCGGCGAGCAGCTCGCGCTCGGGACCGTCGCCGCGCTCTACTACCGAGAGACGAGCGGCGTCGGGCAGATGCTCACCTGCGCGATCCATGACGCCGCGTCGAAGAACACCGAGACCGACGTCATGAACTGGGTGTTGCGTCGCGCGCCGCTGCACCGCCAGACAAGCCAGCACGCCAACGAGACCGCATCCGCGGTTCCCCCGATCGTGCATACCAAAGACGGTCGTTGGTACATGATCTGGCCGGGGCGCGATCTGCCGAAGGTCGAGGCGTTCGCTGCGAGTTACGGCGTGGTCTCCAACGTGCCTCACGACGACGAAGGCGAAGAGACCGTCGGGCGTGCCATTCCGGGTAGCGCCGGGGCGTCGAACACCACCTCGCTCACGATCGAGCTGATGCAGCGGGTGATCGGCAGGTTCACGAACGCCGAGGCGCCCTGGCACGAAGCACAGGCCGCAGGACTGTTGTTCTCGCCGATTCGCCACCCCGAGGAGAACGTAGGCGACGAGCACTGGTCGATCCGAGGAACATTCGCCGAGATCGAGCACCCTGAGCTTGGGCGCTCGTTCACCTACGTCACGAGCAAGTGGATCTCGAGTGAGACGGAGTGGAAGGCCGGAAGGCGTGCACCGCTGCTGAACGAGGACGAGGCGGAGATCCGCGCTTCCTTGCAGGGTGCAACGCGGCCGGTGCTCCCGACTCCGAGGATCGCGCCATCGGCCCACAAGCTCTCTGCGAGAGGCAAGCCCTTTGCATTAGACGGCATCCGGGTCTTCGACTTCTCTTGGTTCCTCGCTTCGGCGGGGGGAACTCGCTTCCTCGGTGCGATGGGCGCCGAGGTCATCAAGGTCGAGTGGGCGGCGCATCCCGACACCCGAATGGGGTCGATGGCCCCTATCGGCGGCCGCGAGGCGCGGAAAACCGCGACCGCTCCGCTTCGCCCGGTCAATGATCCCGACATGGGCGGACAGTTCAACAACAAGAATTCGGGCAAGCGCGGCATCTCACTGAACGTCGGGCACCCAGAGGGTCTCGCCATCGCCAAGCGCCTGATTGCGATCTCTGACGTCGTGGCCGAGGGCTTCTCACCGGGGGTGATGCAGCGTTGGGGGCTCGGTTACGAGGCGCTCGAAGAGCTGCGGCCCGGAATCATCTACGCCCAGCAGTCCGGCATGGGCGGGCGGGGAACCTACGGTCGCTACCGCGCCGTCGGTCCGATCGCCGCCTCATTGGCCGGGATCGGCGACATGTCGGGCCTGCCCGAGCCGGCACTCCCGGCGGGTTGGGGCTACTCCTACCTCGACTGGATCGGCGCCTACAGCTTCGGGCTCTCGGTGCTCTCAGCGCTCTACTACCGCGAGAAGACGGGCAAGGGGCAGTGGATCGACGCCTCCCAGACCGAGACCGGCATCTTCATCTCAGGTGTTCCGATCCTCGACTTCTCGGCGAACGATCGCCGATGGACCCGCGTCGGCAACAGGTCGCCCTACGTCGATGCGGCGCCGCATGGCGCCTACCGCTGTCAAGGCGAGGATCGCTGGATCGCAATCGCCTGTTTCACCGAGGCCGACTGGCACGCGCTCGTCGGCGTCACCGGGCATCCGGAGTGGGAGAGCGACAGCCGGTTCGCGAGTCTCACGTCGCGCCTCGCCAACCAGGACGCGCTCGACGAAGTCGTAAACGCCTGGACCAGCGGTGAGGATCGCTACGAGCTGATGTCCAAGCTCCAGGCCGCAGGCGTGATAGCAGGTGTGTGTCAGAACGCCGAGGACAAGTGTGACAACGATCCCCAGCTCGAGGTGCTGGAGTGGCTGACGGAGGTGACCGGCACGAAGATCGGCACCTGGCCCGTCGGTGAGCTGCCTTTCAAGATGAGCGAGACCCCGCCCTACATCGGTGGAATCACCGATCGGGGTGCACCGAACTACGGCGAGGACAACGAGTACATCCTGGGCGAGCTGCTCGGGATGGGGACGAAGGAGGTCGCCAAGCTCGCTGAAGAGGGCGTGATCTGAGTCCTTCGCGAGCGGTGTAACAGCGCCCGCGCCAACACAAATCCTGCTGTGGGACCTCATTGAAGGAGAGCTGATCAGATGGCCGAGACGACGAAACCGATCCCGAAGCCGCCAGAACGCGACAGGCCCTATTGGGATGGCGCGCTCGAGGGCAAGCTCGTGCTGCCTAAGTGCACGCGCTGTGGATGGATGACCCGGCGGCTCGAGCTCGTCTGCCCGAAGTGCCAGAACGAGTCCTTCGTTTGGACCGAGCTCTCCGGTCGGGCGACGATCTACACCTACGCCGTCGCGCGTCAGACGACGACACAGGGCTTCGAGGACGACGTCCCCTTCGTTGTCGTGCAAGCTTCGATCGAAGAGCAGCCCGAGCTTTGTATCGCAACCAACCTGATCGGTGACTACGACATCGACACTCTGGATCTCGGCCTGCCGCTCGTATTCACCACCGAGGAGCGTGGCGACGTGCAGCTTCCGCAGTTCCGACTTGCCTGAGTACATGTGGGCCGAGCCAAGGAGACTCCTATATGTATGACGCCCTGCACAAGGTCGCGCTCACCGGCGTGGGCCATTCGGAAATTGGACGTCGGCTAACTCGCGAGCTCGGCCTGCTCGCAATTGATGCGAGCCTGGCCGCGATCGAAGACGCCGGACTCTCGCTATCTGATATCGACGGCATCACAACCTATCCCGAGCTGCCCTCGGTGGGGCATGCCGCCCCCGCGGATGGCTTCGACGTCGTCACCACCCCGTGGATGATCCGCAATCTCGGACTGTCGAACCTCAACTACTGGGGGGAGTCCGGTGCCGGCAACATCAGCACCGCTATCAACAGCGCGATTCAAGCGGTCGCGACCGGCGCATGCAACTACGTACTCGTGTTTCGCGCGCTGCACCTCCCCCGGGACGGCAGCTACACGCAATTCCGCGGCGATGTTGCGGCGGGAGCCGCTGCTTATAGTGCGTCCTACGGCCTTTCTCATTTCCCGCTTTCGTTCGCGTTCAACTACATGCGTTACCAGAAGCTCTACGGCGCGAAACGCGAGCACCTCGGCGCCTACGCACTCGCCGCGCGCCGCGGCGCGAACAAGAACCCACACGCGGTCTTCTACGACAAGCCGTTGACGATGGACGACTACATGTCTTGCCGCATGGTCGCTGACCCGTTGTGCCTCTACGACTGTGATATGCCTGTCGATGGCGCAGCTGCGGTGATCATCACTTCAGCCGAACGGGCGCGAGACCTGAAGGTCC
>DATCDR010000057.1:0-2416 GCA_036510575.1 Acidimicrobiales bacterium
TCGACGATCACGATGAAACGATCGGCCGAGACGGCGACGAGCTTCTCCCTTGTGTGGGCCGCGCCTCCGCACTTCACGAGCCAGCCGTCTTTGGCAACCTGGTCGGCTCCATCGATCGCGAGGTCGATATGGTCCAACTTCGCAAAGGACTCGACCCGGAGGCCGAGCGCCCGGGCGGAGGCCTCGGTGCGGGGCGAGCTCGCAACACAGCGCAGCGACAGACGCCGTCGAGCAAGCGCTGGCAAGAGGAACGCCACGGTCGACCCTGCGCCGAGTCCCACCGTCATGCCCGCTTCGACCAGCTCGGCTGCCGCTTCAGCCGCTGCCTGCTTCTCCAGCTCCACGTCCACGACCGTCGTCTCCCACCAGCGCTCGAAGCTGCCGCATAGTAGGGAGAATAGTTAATGCCGATAGGAGCTCTCCGATGACCCTTGGCTACGACCAGCCGCTATATCTGTTGGCCTTCGATCATCGAGGGTCGTTCGAACAAGGACTCTTCGGCGTCAAAGAGCCGGTTTTGGCCGACGTGAGGGCTGGCATCGTCGACGCCAAGGAGCTGATATTCGAAGGTCACCTCGAAGCCGTGAACAGTGGCGCCGTGCCAGCCGCAGCTGCGGGCGTGCTCGTCGACGAGGAGTTCGGGGCTTCGGTGGCACGAAAAGCAAAGGCGACGGATACGCCTCTCGCCATGCCGGTCGAACGGTCGGGCCAAGACGAGTTCCAGTTCGAGTTCGGCGAGGACTTCGCCAAGCACATAGAGACGTCCGACCCCACCTTCGCCAAGGTTCTCGTGCGCTACAACCCGGAAGGCGATGTCGAGCTGAACAGCCGGCAGGCCGATCGCCTGGCACAGCTCTCCCGGTGGCTCCGCGAGCACGAGCGCAGGTTCCTCTTCGAGCTACTGGTTCCCGCTACGACCGGACAGCTCGATCGCTACGAGGGCCAGGGGAACTACGACCGGGAGCTACGTCCTGCCCTCGTCGTCGAGGCGATCGAGCGTCTGCAGGCCGCCGACGTCGAGCCCGACGTCTGGAAGATCGAAGGACTCGACCAAGCTGAAGCGTGCCGGCGCGTAGTCACACAGGCTCGCAGTGGCGGCCGCGAGGGCGTAGTGTGCATCATCCTTGGCCGCGGTGCCGACGCGCCCAAGGTCGTCGAGTGGCTGCGGGTGGTGTCGTCGGTGGAGGGCTTCGACGGCTTCGCCGTCGGCAGGACCATCTGGAACGACCCGCTCCGGAGATTCCTGGCCGGAGATGTCGGCCGTGAAGAGGTGGTTCACGAGATCGCAACGCGCTACAAAGAGATGTACGACGCGTACGTCACGGCCACGTGATGTCGCGTGTCCGACGCCGCGCCCAGTCCAGACTCCTTGGTACGTGTGACGAGAAGGAGAAGAACGAGTCATGAGTGCGCCCGCGATTCGCCTGATGTTGGCCGACGTCGACGGTACTCTGGTCACTCAGGACAAGCTCTTGACGGATCGGGCAATCGAGGCAGTCCACCGTATGAACGACGCAGGGATCCTCTTCGCCGTTACGAGCGGCAGGCCACCGAAGGGCATGTCGATGCTGCTCGAGCCCCTCGCTCTCACCACGCCGATCGCGGCATTCAACGGTGGCATGATCGTCGACGACCAGATGCAGACGATCGAGCAGCGGACGGTCCCGGCGGAGGTGGTCGGCCCGATGATCGAGCTCATCACCTCCTTCGGCCTTGACGTCTGGGTCTATCAGGGTGCGGAGTGGCTACTGCAGCACGACAAAGGGCCTCACGTGGATCGGGAGGCTTGGACGGTGAAGTTTCCCCCGAAGGTCGTGACGAGCTACGAAGGAGTCACCGACCGGGTGAGCAAGATCACCGGGGTGAGCGACGACCGGGCCAAGATTGACCAAGCCACAGCGGCCGCGCAGGCGAAGTTCGGCCAGCGCGTCTCAGCCGCCCAGTCGCAGCCTTACTACCTAGATGTCACCAACCCCGATGCCAACAAAGGCGACGTCGTCAAGTTTCTCGCGTCGAAGTACAAGCTGTCCAACGAAGAGATCGCCACCATCGGCGACATGCCGAACGACATCTTGATGTTCGCCCACTCAGGAACGAGTATCGCGATGGGCAACGCGGCGCCTGAGGTACAGCGAGCCGCACGCTTTGTCACAAGTTCCAACGAGGAGGAGGGGTTCGCCAACGCCGTCGACCAGTTTGTCCTCCGCTCTTCGGGGAAACCGACGTGAGACGAAGCGGACCGGCGTCGATTCGTTCGTCATAGTTACCGGCGGAGCTCGACTTCACAGTGCCGTCGCGCTACGGATCGACGACCGCGATCTCCGTGCCATCTTCGCCGAACTCCATGACGTCGTGGCCGGTGGAGCGTAGGAGCTCCGGGTAGCGCCAGAGCACGAGGCCGATCCCGACGAGGGAT
>DATCDR010000058.1:0-37758 GCA_036510575.1 Acidimicrobiales bacterium
GGGAGAACGGCAACCGCGTGAGCTCGTAGATCTGCAGCCCGATGCCGATCAACGCGCCGAGTACGACGAGCCACCCCGCGATGAGCCAGTCGGTCGTCTGACCGGCGCGCAGCCGGCGGAGACCGAACGCCACCAAGACGGCACTCGCGGCGATCAGGGCGGCGATCGCCGCGCCGATCTCGGTGGGTGCCGTGATCCCGCCCGGTCGCCAGAGATCCTCGTTGTTCGAGGAGCGCAAGTAGAAGTACGCGAACGCAAGGCTTGCGTACGCGAACGTCGCAACCCCCACGAGGAGTCGTGTTCCGGTCCAGATCGATCCCTCCGCGGCGCGCAGCTCGTACGCAACCTCCTCTGGGGTCGACTCGATCCTGCGGCCTTGGACCTCCGTCATCTACGTGCCCTCCCCGGCGCCGGCGACGAGCACCAGCGAACCAGAGAGGTCAGCGACCCGACTCGCCTCTTCCTCCCCGTAGTGGTACGGGTCCGAGAGAATGACCGGGATTCGCTCGAAGTTGTACGGAGGCACCGGCGTAGGCGTCTGCCATTCGAGCCCCAGGGAATCCCACGGGTTCGCCGGCGCGCGCTTGGGGTCAAGGAAGATCGACCACACGAAGTTTGCGATGAAGAACAGGAACGACGAACCGAGCACGAACGCACTCACCGAAGAGAAGGCGTTCAACCCCTGGAGGCGTGCTGCGTACTCGAAGACCCGTCTCGGCATTCCAAGCAATCCGACGATGAAGAGCGGAAAGAACGTGAAGTTGAAGAAGACGAACATCAACCAGAAATGGATCTGCCCGAGCCGCTTATTGAGCGTGTATCCGGTGATCTTCGGAAGCCAGTAATAAAGCCCTCCAAAGAAGGCGAAGATCAAGCCGCCCATGATCGTGTAGTGGAAGTGCGCCATCACGAAGAAGCTTCCGTGCACCGTGACATCGACCGGAACGTCGGAGAGGAAGACCCCAGTGACCCCGCCAATGAGGAAGTTGAAGAACAGCGCCAAGGCGAACAGCATCGGCACTTCCATCCGTATCTTCGCTTTCCACAACGTTCCGAGACCGACCAGGAAGATGAATCCAGTCGGGATCGAGATGAGCTCAGTCGTGAGCATGAAGAGCGGCCGCATGTCCGGGTTGATTCCGGAGTTGAACAGATGGTGCTGCCAGACGAAGAACGACAAGAGGGCGACGCCAACCATTCCCGCCGCGCCGACTCGGTATGCAAAAAGCGGCTTTCGAGTGAAAACGGGGAGAATCTCACCGACGATGCCGAAGCCGGGCAACGCCATGATGTACACCTCGGGATGGCCAAAGAACCAGAAGAGGTTCTCCCACAAGAAACTGCTGCCTCCGTGCTCGTTCACGAAGAAGGCAGTCTGTGCGGTTCGATCGAGCAGGCCGAAGAGACCGGCCATGACGAGCACCGGGGTGGCCAGGGTCAGCAACGCCGACGTAGCGATCATGGACCAGCAAAAGATCGGGAGCCGGCCCCAGGTCATTCCCGGGGCGCGGTAGTGGATGATCGTCACGGCAATGTTGAAGCCGGCGGAGATCATCCCGATACCCACGACGGCGAAGGCCATGAGGTATGCATCCATCCCGACGGTGGCCTGCGTCTGCAACGGCGCGTATCCCGTCCACCCCGTGGGGAATCCTCCGAGCGGCAAGGCGCCGAGGATAATCACGTACCCTGCTATGAAACTCCAGAACGAGAAGGCCTCGACCCGGGGGAACGCCATCCGCCGGGCGCCGATCATGAGCGGGACGAGCCAGTTTCCGAGCGGCCCGACGACGACCGAGGTCGCCATCATCATCATCATCGTTCCATGCTCGCTCACGACTGCGATGTAGGTCCCCGGCCCCATCAACCGGCCGGTCGGAGTCAGCAGCTGACCGCGGATCCCCATCGCCAACAGCCCAGCTGTGAAGAAGAACATCAAGACCCCGACGACGTACTGCTGACCGACGACCTTGTGATTGAGGCTGTACCGGAAGTACTTCGTCCACCCCGCCGCATCCCATAGCTCGTCATGAACGTGAGCAGACGCGTCACGGCCGATGAGCTTCGCGAGCGGGTAGTTCAGGGCGCCGATACCGAGATACCAACCGACGAGACCGAACACGAACCCGAGGACGACCGCGACGTCGTTCTCCCCGCTCGCGCCAGCGACGTTGGCATAGCCAGATGCGATCGTGTTACCTACGAAGTGGCCAAGCAGATAGCCGGCGACGCCCAACACGATCGCCGTTCCGAGATGCTGGCCCAACCATCCAGGCCGACGGGGTCGTCGCTGGTTGGCAGGTACCGGTGGGACCGGCTCGCCAACGTCGATCTTCGCTTCGATGTCGATCGCCATCTTCAGGCTGCTCCCCGCATCATTGTCAACCGCACTCTCATCCCTTGTTCTCCCCGCTCTTGAGGTTCACCGGCTGTGCGCCATAGACCTCGACCTTCGAGTAGCCGTCCTGGCTGTCGGGGTAGTACCCGCCGTCGGCGCCGTTCGCGTCCGGTGTGTAGGTCCAGGAGAACTGTGGAAGCAGCTTCGTAGCCGACGCGAGCTTGGCTTCGGTCGTGGTCGCCCAAGTTTGGAACGCGGTCTTAGACACGACGTACCCGGTGTCGAACATCGCGCCGTGCCAGACACCGCACAGCTCGTCACAGCGCACGCTGAATGAGCCGGTCTGTTGGGTGCGGGTATATGCGATGTTGTCGTAATCCGGGCTGGCGTCCGCTTTCACACCGAGCTGGTACGCCCAGAAGTCATGGATCACGTCGAGCGAGGTGACATGGAACACCACGGTCGTGTCGTCGGGCAGCATCAGGGCGTCGGTCTCGAAGCCACCCAAACTCGGGTAGCGGTAGCTGAATTTCCACTGCTGAGCGATGACCTGGACGACCAGGGGCGAAGGCGACTTCAGCGTCCAGATCGCGACCGAGCCTTCACCGCCGCCGGACCCGCCGCCGGTGACGAGCTCGATCGTCCCGAATAGGAACAGACCCATCACGATCACGGTCGTGATGCCGATCCAAGCGAACTGGATCGCTATGTTGCCGTGAGAGCTCGGACCCGCGACCGGTTCGGGCACACCCGGGCGGGATCGCCAGACGATGACGGCGTAGAGCAGGTAGATGACGATCGCGAACACCACCGGGATCGCTATGACGAACAGGACGTTCGAGTCGAACTGGTCCCCAGCGCCTGCCGAACCCATGTCGCCTGGCGGCAGGTGGGGGCCTACGAGAAAGTAGAAGAGCGGGTCAGCCGCAGCCGACAGTACGCCCCAGATCGCAAAGAGCCGCCAAAAGTGGTGCGGTTCGCGTGCAGGCGCCACCGGAGGCACCGGGTCGACGCTTGTCACGACACCTCCAAGAAGCCGTCCATGTACCCGATGGTCTGCATGGGACCGCCATTGCCGTAAAGAAAGCCGAGCCCACAGGGGATGAAGCACTGCCACCGGTACATCCCCGCCGCCCCGGTGTTGAACGAGAACTTCACGGTGTTGTGCGCGTCGGCGAGCGTGCATGGAGCGGCGCCGCACGCGTTCTTCGCGTTCGGATTGATCCCGGGGAGCGGGACATTGATGTTGAGCTCGGGCACGCTGAACGTGTGCGCCACGCCGTTGCCGGCATACGAGTTGACGAGGGTGAATGGAGCGCCGTTCATGGTGGGGTTCTGCACCCCGGTCACCGAGCCGAGCTCCTGGTTTCGCAGCGGGCTCCCGGAGTCGTACTGCAGCAAAGTCACGTCGACAGTTGTGTTCGAGGGCAACTTCCACAACGTCGTGTGGACCCACTTACCCGAGGGCGACTTCACAAGGTAAGAGACCCACGTGGAGTGGACTCCGGAGCCGAATGTCCCCACGGTCTGGATCGTCAGGTCGACCGGCTCACCTGACTGCGCGGTGAAATCCACAGAGGGGGGACTCGAACGAATGAAGGCCATGGCGGCAAACACGATCAGGCCGACAGCGATGCAAAATATCGCCGAGATAATCGCGATCCGTTTCGGTCTATTCACCCCCGCACCCTCCATTTACCAACTGCCGCAGATCTACGCCTTCCAGCCAGCGACCAAATCGACTCAAAAGCGACCATAGGAGGTCCAATGAGCGAGGGCAAGCACATCTTCGTCCCATGGCCGAGGCCTGGGACGAAGTGCCGGGATGAGCAACGTATCCGTCTCGGTGGATGATTGCGTCGATGGCGTTGGAAATCGAGCCCTCGTACTCGATCGCCCGCCATATGACATAGATCAAACGACATAGATCAAACGACATAGATCAACCACCAGCGCGGCCCACGAATCTCCAGATACCCACAAGATCACAGCCCTCCACCTACCAATCTCCGCCACGGATCCATGGGTCGGTTCATACCGATCGTCCTCGGCACGTCAGACTGATCGGCTGGTCCTTGCGTCTTGAACGAGCGCACGGCTCGCCTGGGAATCGAGGGACGCGAACCTGCTGCTTTCGCCGCGGGAAACCACAACAGCCAGGAGAGCGACCCGCTCACGAGCAGATTCGGTCCTAGGTGGCCGAAGACCCGAAGCCTTCGTCTGACACAAGGCCGCGGAAGAGACCGTCGAGAAGGTGAGCCGCGGCCGGACGCCCTGACCAAGCTGACTAAGGGATCGGTCAAGGCGTAAGTCGATCGCCGCACCGAGGCTCCCTAGCCCACCCCCTCGACGATCCTCCGCCCGAGCATGCGATCGAGCACCGTGCTCACGTCGCCCTCGTCGGCGATGACGCGACGGATGATGAGGATCAAGGCCGGCACCGCCCAGAAGTCACCGCACACCCAGAGGATTGCGGCGCCAATCTGTTGGTCCGCAAATGGTGAGAGCGTCACACCCGGGATGTGGTCGTACACGCTGTACCAGGAGCTCGACGTGAAGATGCTGAGTGTCATCGCGAGGACGAACATCACGACGTTGGTGCCGATGATCGCCTTCATTTGGCCCGCCGCATCGAGCTTCGGCTTGATCGGGTACGAGGGGATGATCTGCAGCCAGAAAAAGACCCCGGCGACGAAGAAGCTCGAGTGCATGAGCCAAATGTGCACGTCCTGGTTGTTCTCGGCGAGGTCGAAGAGCGCTGGTACGTGCCAGATGAGCATGACGATGTTGAAGATCACGACGGCGACGGCCCCGCTCGTAAGGAATCGCCCTACCGCCCGCAGTGGACGCGCCCACGCGCCGAGGAGAACGGCTCGCCCGACCACGCGTCGCACTCGCACCGGCAGTGCGTGGACGAGGGGCAGCCAAGGCGCCCCGGTGACGATCAGGATCGGCGCGAAGAACATGACCAAGATGTGCTCGATCATGTGCACGAAGAAGTAATCGCTTGCCCAGTAGTCGATCGGCGAATCGACAGCGAGGAGCAGCCACGCGAGGCCGCCGTAAAACGCGAATGAGCGGATCCTTCGCTGTCGGGTCCGATCCGGCATCGAACGCCCTCGCAGGTGGCGCAGCCCGATCTCATGCCAGGAGATCACGATCGCAACGACGATTACGAACGGGTCGAACGACCAGTTGTCCGTCACGTAGCTCACGAGCACACGCCCCTCTGAAGGTCTGCGACGGCGTAGCGACTGCCCTCGAGAAGGGCCCGCAGTCCCGAGGATCTTCTCTCGCGTACGTTGCCACGTCGCCGTGCCGATGTCGAGAGCCGCCCAAAGCTGCTCCACCCGGGGCGACCCGCTGCTACGACGAAGCGCGCCCCGATAGCGGCTCGGACCGAGCGAGATGTTCGAGCAGCTCGTCACGGGCACGCGCGACGCGTGACCTAATCGTTCCCACTGCGCACTCACACACCTCGGCCGCCTCTTTGTAGGAGAGGCCGATCACCTGCGTAAGTACGAGAGCTACGCGTCGGTCCGAGTCGAGGCGCGAAAGCCCATCCTCGAGCTCCATCGCGAGCCCCGGCTGCGATGCCGGACTGGGCGCGGGGAGATGATCGGCGAGCTCACGCCATCGGCGGTGGCGTCGCCCGACGCGATCGGCGCTCCGCCGCGCGATGACGAAGAGCCAGGTCCGGGCCGATGCCTCACCCCGATACGAAGGAAGTGCGCGCCAAGCCGCGAGGTAGGTCTCCTGGGTGGCGTCGTCGGCGTCGCTCGGACCGACGACGTGAGCGCAGAACCGCCAGATCGCCGGCTGGGTCCGACGTACGAAGGCAGCGAGCGCGCGCCGGTCCCCGTCGCGGGCCTTGATGAGAAGCCGGCTGAGCTCGTCCACTACCTCGACGGTAATCGCCGGCTCCGATTCGGAGTATTCCTGGCCGAGCGGGAACTTATCCGCGCCCGAGGGGCACTAACTAATTAACGAGTGGCGCGGCCCACCGCGTCGTCGCCGTCCAGCGACGTCGAGCCGCCGAGGAGACGAAGAGCGCAATGCCAGGGATGAGTTCGGGACTCCAAACGAACAACCCGACGATCGTCTCGGCCTTTCAATCGCTGCTCTTGCACCAAGGTCTCCTCGTGCTCGTCATACTCGCGCTGCTCGCGATCGCGTGGAATGTGCTTCGCGCCGCGCAGCTCCGACGGACGATGGCGTCCGGAGACGGCTCACCAGCCGAGTCCACCACACCGATTCCCGATGCCCCGGCGCGGCGACTGCTCCGCGTCTCGTTCGGCGTTATCTGGATCTTTGACGGCGTCCTCCAAGGACAGGCATCGATGCCCCTCGGCATGACCACCCAGGTCATCCAGCCGACCGCCGCCTCCTCGCCGACCTGGGTGCAACACGTCGTGAACGCGGTGGCCACGATCTGGAGCAACCATCCGATTACCGCGCCGGCCTCCGCTGTCTGGATCCAGGTCGGCATCGGGGCGTGGCTACTTGTCGCACCCCACGGAAAGCTGTCCCGGCTTGGCGGCATCGTGAGCGCGGGTTGGGGGATCGTGGTGTGGATCTTCGGGGAGAGCTTCGGCGGCATCTTCGCCCCGGGGCTCACCTGGCTCTTCGGCGCGCCGGGCGCCGTGCTCTTCTACTCCTTCGCCGGGCTCTTGATCGCTCTTCCCGAACGGTACTGGGAGAGCCCGCGCCTTGGCCGGTCGATCCTCTCGGTGATGGGGCTCTTCTTCTGCGGGATGGCGGTGCTCCAGGCGTGGCCCGGCCGGGGCTTCTGGCAAGGGCACCTCCCCCACAGCACTACCCCGGGGACGCTGACAGCCATGGTGCTGCAGATGTCCCAGACCCCCCAACCGGGCTATCTCGCTTCTTGGGTGGGGAGTTTCGCCAGCTTCGATGCCGCGCACGGCTGGGGGGTGAATCTCTTCGCCGTGATCTGCCTGGGCGCGATCGGGCTCTGCTTCCTCGCCGGGCGCGCGTGCATCGTCGGGGCCGCCGTCATCACCGGCATTATCCTGTGTCTCGCCGACTGGGTTCTGATCGAGGACTTCGGCTTCTTCGGGGGAGTCGGCACCGACCCGAACAGCATGCTCCCGATGGTGCTCGTCTTCTCCGCTGGTTACCTCGCGCTGACGAGGGTGCCGCTCGCCGCCGAGGAGCCGAGCCGAGTGATCGCGTTCCCCCAGCCGGCAAGGTCGCTCAAGGAGCGACTGACCGAGAACCCTACCTACGCCTTTCGCTCGCTCGCCTGTATCGGCGCGATCGGGATAGTGCTCCTCGGCGCTGCACCGATAGCCTCGGCCTCCCTCGACCCCAACGCCGACCCGATCGTGGCGCAGGCGATCGACGGCACGCCGAGTGCCGAGAACATCCCCGCTCCGGCCTTCGATCTCGTCGACCAGCGCGGTCAGACCGTCTCGCTCACCAGCCTCCGCGGGAAGACGATCGCGCTCACCTTTCTCGACCCGGTCTGCGTCTCAGACTGCCCGCTCATCGCCCAGGAGTTTCGTGCCGCCGACGGGCTCCTCGGCGCGAGCGCCCGCAGTATCGAGCTTGTGGCCATCGTCGCGAACCCCATCTATCGGGCGCAGGACTATACCGTCGCCTTCGATAACCAAGAGGGCCTCGAGCACCTGTCGAACTGGCTCTTCCTAACCGGATCGGCCGCCGCGCTAGGTCGCATCTGGGACGCCTACGGTTTCCAGGTGGAGTACTCGCCGGGAGGATCGATGATCGCCCACAGCGAACTCGCCTTTGTGATCGATCGAAACGGGCACACGCGCTACATCCTCGACACCGACCCAGGCCCGGGAACAGAAGCCACGAAGTCCTCCTTCGCCGTCACGCTCGCGAACGAGCTGAGAAGCGTGCAGCGCTCCGGATGAGACGAGCGATGGGAATCATCCGACTCCGCCGAACCGCTGCCATCGCCGGCGCGGCTATCGGCGCGCTCCTGCTCGCGCCTTCACTCGGTGGCCAAGTCGTAGTGGGACAACAGACGAAAGGGACGGCGCCGACGGTCTCAACCCCCCTTGCGACCTCCGACGAGAACTCGTCCGGCAGCTGGGCCGCGCTCGCTATGGGCAATCTCGACCAGCCACTCAACACGTTCTGGCAGCTCTTCTTTCGACCGAGCGGCGGCTCCCGCTGGTCCGATGTCGTCGAAGGCACTGCAGTCGCAACGAATGGTGGCCTGGTGCTGGCGACGCCAGAAGGTGGGTCGCTCCTCGTCGGAGTGCTGCCTTCGAACCTGCTCCATTTCTCTCCGCTCCTCTCCACTGCAGATGGCGGGCGAACCTTTACTCCAGCACTCGTGCTGACGAATGGTCTCGCGGCACGTCCGAATGCCCTGTCGGGAGGCGCAAACGGACACGACCTCGCTCTCGTCGGGAGCGGCACTAGCACGCAGGTGCTGCAGACAGCGCCGGGGCTGAATAGCTGGCAGAACCTTGTAAGTGAATCGCATCTGGCATCGAGCGCCGGAGGCCGGTCCTGCGGACTCGTCTCGATCACCGCCGTCGCCGAGGTCGCGAACCAAGCCGTCCTTGGAGCCACGTGTTCGGATCGTAGTGCTGTGGGCATCCTCGCAATGCGGAACGCATCGTGGCGGCTCGTCGGGCCAATGCTTCCTCACTCACTCGATTCCAAGAGTGTCGAGGTCTTGGGCTTGCGCGAAAGCGGCGACGGGCTTACCACCCTGCTCGCGGTCTCTGATGGTTCCGAGGTGAGCATCCTGGGAGCTTGGGCGAGCGCCGGGCTCGCTCACTGGACTATCTCATCCGCGATCCGCTTTGGGGCCGGCGATCGGGTCGTCTCCTTTGGGCCGGGCGCCGGACTGGGCTGGTTCGTTTTGGCCGCGAAACCCTCCGGCTCGAAGTCGCTCGAGGTGCTCGCATCGACGGGCTCGTGGACCGAGCTCCCGACCCCTCCAGCGCAGGCTGCCACGGTTTCGTTCGGTCCCGCGAACAGCGTTGACGTGCTCGGAGTGAGCGGCACGCTGTTGACCGACTGGAAGCTGGTCTCGTCTCGATGGACGAAAAGTCAGGTCATCACTGTTCCGATCCAATACGGATCCTCGGGGTGACGGCCCAGTCGGCATTCACGCTGTCGGTGAACGGACCTGCCCGCGCGTTTGGAATCGGCACGGCTGGGATCGCCGCATGAAGCTGTCCTGTGAGGCCATCCGGGAGGCCTACTCGGCGCGCCTCGACGGCGAAGAACAGACAATCTCGGACGCACTTATCGACGCGCACCTCGCGACCTGCGCCAGTTGCCGCCATTACATCGGAGACCTCGAAGCGTTGAGCCGAAGATTGCGACTCCAAATGCTTCAGCCCGTCCCCGATCTCGTCAATGCGATCCTGAGCCCGTCTGTAGGACCAGAACCGCTGCCCTCGGTGAGAACGTCGTTCTCGGGTCGACCGGCACGGTGGCTTCGACTCGACTGGGGCCAGGCAACGCGATGGGTCGCCGCCGTGGTTCCCCTTGCGGTAGCCGTTCCTGCCCTGGCACTCGGTGCCTTCACACACCCTCAAGTCATCCCATCCCACTTGCCCACGCCGTGCACGTTCTTTCTCCTTCACCACGTGCTGTAGCTCGTAGGACACCTGCGTAGCTGAACTGGTGGTCGATGTCGACGCACGGCACTGCTGCTGGTCGTAGAGCGAAATGGGGTGACAGGTCACGTTCATCATTCCTTCAGGAAGGCTCCGTAATCTCTGAAAATGGTCTTGAGGTGAAGTGGAGACTGGTGGATCCGGTACAACGAGGCGCGCTCTCGCTCTTAGCAAGCGTCGTTGCCCTGAGTTCCGTCGTTGTTGCGAACGACGCCGGTGCCTCTCCTGTCAAACCTGGCGCCGCGATTTCTCGAGCGGCGAGTGCAGCAACGACCGGCGCATCGCACATCTCGCTCTCGCTTGCTACCAAAGTCGTAACCCCCGGTGAGCCCACAACGATCACCGCAATTGTGAGACCACGCGCAGCAGGTCGAATCGTCCTGCTTCGTCGTCAACGGAATGGGCGGTTCGTCAACTTAAAATTCGTCAGGACGAATCGAAGAGGAGTCGCAATCTTCCGGAGTTCGTTTCGCACTAGGGGAGCAGTTGTGTTGCGAGCCTCAGTTATGGCGGCAGGCGATCTCGGCGCTGCGACCAGCGTTTCGGCCGTCGAGTACGTGGACGCGGAACTCCCATTCGTGCTGGCTCCAAACACCACGCTGGCGATGGGAACGAGTGGCTCACAGGTACTACTCCTGCAGCAGCGGTTGAGCGCCCTTGGCTACTGGCTTGGAGTTCCTAACGGCATCTTCGGAGACGCGACGCAGCAGGCGGTCTACGCGCTGGAGAAGGTTGCAGGGCTCAATCGCAGCGGCATCGTTGGCGCGCCGTTCGTTGCAGCGCTGAACGCCGGTGCTGTCCCCCATCCACGCACGAACTCCGGCGATGCGATCGAGGTCGACCTAGAACACGACCTCCTCCTGATCGTGAAGAACGGTGCCTTGCAGTACACGCTCAACACCTCGACTGGCGGTGGTTACACCTATGTCCAAGACGGTGTAAGCGATGTCGCCGCCACGCCACGGGGCGTGTACAGCATCGGTCGGGTCGTGGATGGACTGGTCGTCGACTCACTCGGAGCGCTCTGGCGCCCACGCTTTTTCTACGAGGGCTTCGCAATTCACGGTGATGGCTACGTCCCACCGGAGCCGGTTTCACATGGTTGCGTCCGCGTCTCCAATGAGGCGATCAACTGGATCTGGGCGCAGAACCTCGCACCTATCGGCCTGAAGGTATGGCTCTACTGATTGATCAAGTGGACTCTTAGGAGCGCTCGGATTTTCGCCAGCATGGTCGGACGGAATTCTCCGTGCGTTAATAAGGCGCGCGCCAGTTATGGGTACCTTGACATGCCAAAATGGACCAGTCTGGATACGTTCATGTGACCGTCAGCTTTGACGCGGAAACTACGAACGTGACAACGAAAACTGGCCGTGCTCGCGCGAGGTCTAATCCCCGACCGGTCGGCTCGGGCGCTCCGGCTGACATGACTCGGCCAACGACCGCCTCACCACGTTCGCCGGTACCGCACCCACGAGTTCTCAATGGCGCAGTCGCCATCGTGGCGGTGGGCTTCGGTGTCACCACCGGATTGGCCTTCACGGCCACAAGCCGCCACCAGCTCGCTGCTCCGGGTGGCGTCGACATGTTTCTCGGCAACCTGACCGGACTCGCCGGAACCTATCTCGCCCTCGTGATGGTGCTCCTCGTGAGTCGAATCCCCTTCGTCGAACACGTTCTCGGTCAGGATGGTCTCCTCGCTTGGCATCGTAGGATCGCCCCCTGGCCGATCCTGCTGATCGTTGCCCACGTCATCTTGCTCACGGTTGCTTACGCGCAAGCCGCGCGGGCGGGAACCTTTCATGAGATCGGGACGCTGCTCAACAGCTTCCCTGACATGGCGATCGCGACTGCGGGCTTTGGAATCATGAGTGCGGTAGCGGTCGTGTCGATCCACACGATTCGGCGCCGGTTAAAGCGCGAGACCTGGTGGGCCCTCCACCTCTTCATGTACCTGGCGCTCGCACTCGCCTTTGCCCACGAGATCGTGCTCGGTCCGTCATTCGTCGGCCACCCGCTCACCCAGCTCATCTGGTCCATCGCCTGGGCAGCGACCGCAGGTCTGGTTCTCACCTACCGGATTGGCCTCCCGATGTTTCGTACACTGCGCCACCGTCTCGTCATCGACCAAGTCCGCTCAGAGAGCCCCGATGTCGTCTCGATCACCATGAAAGGACGCCACCTCGAACGCCTTGCTGTCTCAGGCGGACAGTTCTTCGAGTGGCGGTTCCTCGCACCGGGCATGTGGTGGCAGGCGCATCCGTTCTCAATCTCGGCGCGGCCACAGCCCCCCTACCTGCGCCTTACAGCGAAGTGCGTCGGCGACTTCACCTCAGCACTCGCCCAGCTGCCGGTCGGAACCCGGGTCGCCGTCGAAGGACCATACGGGGCGTTCACCTCGCATGTGCTGCGCTATCGGAGGGTCGTACTCATTGCCGGTGGGATTGGCGTGACCGCTATCCGCTCACTCCTTGAAGATCTCCCGAAGGGAAGCCGCCCGGTCGTGATATTGCGCGCCTCGGACGAGAGCCAACTCATCCTCCGAGACGAGGTCGCCGAACTCGTCAGGTACCACGGCGGGCAGCTCCATGTGGTGGTTGGATCCCGAGAGGACGTGCCGGTCGAGCACCTCGGCAAGTTGATCACCGGAGATCTCCGCAAGCGCGACACCTTTGTGGCGGGCTCGGAAGGCTTCGTCACGGGCGTCGTCGAAATGCTCGTACGTCTCGGTGTGCCAAAAGAGGCGGTGCACTCCGAGGTATATGCGTTATGACGTCGACTTGAGGGATACGAAAGGACGAATGATCGTGAGAAATATATCCACGAATGACGACCGGCAGGTCACGACAAAAGATGGACCGGCATGACAGTAAAACGTGGACCGTTTGCCCTTGCCGCGGCCGCGGCAGGGTTCGTGGGCGCGCTGGGCTTACACGCGAGTGGATCCGTAACCGCTTTGACGCCCAAATTGAGCACTCCACGGAGCGGACCAAGCACACCAGCAACCACAATCCCATCGACTTCGAAAGGTGGCTCCAACTCCACACCGCCCACTTCGAAAGGCGGACCGACAACCACTACACATGTGCCTCCAGTCAAGAAGGCCAAGGGCACTTCCAGCCGCAGCGTGACCGGAAGTACCTACAACTACAGCTACGGCCAACTTGCCGTCCGAGTCACGGTTACAGGGGCGAAGATCACCGGACTCAGCGTCGTCGGGTTGCAGACCGCAGAGTCCTACTCCCAGCAGATCGCCGATCAGGTCATCCCGATGCTGCGACAAGAGGTGCTCGCGGCACAAAGTGTCCGAGTCAATGGGATTTCGGGGGCGTCTTACACGGCCGAGGCGTACGTTTCCTCGGTCCAGTCAGCGCTCAACAAGCTGCACTTCAAATAGTTTCGGCTCGTGGCAGTCATTCATGAAGAGCCCGTCATGGGCACGGTCGTCACCTTTCACGTCGAGGCTTCCCATCTCTCAGAGGCGAACGTTCGCGAGGCCATCGCCGAAGCCTCGAAGATGATGCATCGCCACGATGACATCTTCAGCACGTGGAAACAGGAAAGCCCGATGAGCCTGCTCCGGCGAGGTGAGCTCAGTCTCGATGACGCTCCCTCTGAGATCGCCGAGGTCCTCGCATTGTGTGCAGAGGCGCGATCGCTTTCGGGCGGATGGTTCGATGCGTCCTCGATGCCAGGGGGCATCGACCCGACCGGGCTCGTCAAAGGTTGGTCTGCTGAAAATGCCCTGGGACTGCTCAAGGATGCGGGCGTCACCTCGGCGATGGTCAACGCGGGTGGAGACATTGCCTGCTTAGGCTCACCGAGCACGGGCGGTCGTTGGAAGATCGGAATTCGCCACCCGTGGCGTGCTGACGCCCTTGCGTGCGTCCTCGAGGTCAACGACGCGGTTGCCACTTCAGGCGAATACGAGCGCGGGCGACACCTCATCGACCCGATCGGGCGTCTGGGACGACAGCCCGCCGCGGCGACGGTCACCGGACCGAGCCTGGCATTTGCCGATGCGTTTGCCACGGCAGTCGCGGTCGGCGGCGACGAGGCATTCGCGATCGTCGCGTCGCTCGACCGCTACGACGCGTACCTGATCCGAGCTGATGGTTCGGAGGAGTCGACCGAGGGCATCTGCCTCGTCAACGCCTCCGCCGACAAGTAGCCCGAGATCCTCACCCGAAAGCCAAAAGCAGCTCTCAACGCCCTTCATTGCTGCCACGGGATTTAAACGCGAATGGGCGACCCTCCTACACGACTCCCGAGGTTGCTTCGGAAGCTGTGTTCGATGCGCCTGGTCGGCACGACGGGATCGCGGCCAGTTGCCGGCCAAGGTTTCCCATCCGAGACCCACGTGTTCGAGGAACCAGATGAGCCGTGCTGTCGAGTCGATCTTCGTTAGCTCCGAACATGCACGACTCGGTGTTCGTCGTCCAAGCTCGACGGTTTCGTTGGATCGCTTCGTCACTGTTCTAGCCGGGGTCTCTACATACCTGGCGATTCTGCGCGTTTCTGGCAACTTCCCAGATGACTGCTTAGAGCCGGAAGAGCTGGACCATCGACGGCGCCGTCCTCGCCCCTCCAAGGTAAGAAAGTCCGAGGAGCTGCTCGGCCGTGCGCAAAAGTGAATAGTGGTCAAGGTCCAAAGTGACGCGGGACCCGCGGGGAACGGAGGGCGCCACGACGAACGTGGCGACATGATTACCGGGCCCGGTATTGCTCTCGTCCCAGATAATAAAAAGCGCCATTTCATGCGCGAGATACTCAGGACTGTCCAGGATTTGAGGAACGATATGGGCGAGCCACGCGTCACCGGTAGAGACCGAACAGTTATGCATGTCATCGCAAATGTTCGGGGTGATGAACGTGAATGCCGCCGAGAGATCGAGCGGCTCGCGAAGCGGTACGTCATCCTTGGTGCACGTCGTCGCGAGGTCCGCGTAGTAGACCGCGGGGTCGTGACGCGCCGCGTACGAGCCGCTTGTCACCTTGTCGCAAGCGACCGGCATCGACTCCTCAAGGGCACGCCAATTTCCATCCAACTCCGAGAAGATGTTCGCGGTCCTGACGTGATGGGAGCTCGGCTCGGCATCGTCAGTAATCCCATCGGTTGTACCGGATGTGAGCGCGAGATAGTTCGGCAAACTCGGGTGTGTGACTGCGTGGTAGTTCGTCGCGAGGCCACACTCGGTCCCGAGCCGTGCAAGATAGGGCGCATCAGCTGATCCCACAATCGAGGAGTACCCGTAGTTCTCCATGACTATCCATACGACGTGCCGGTAATGAGGAGTGCCAACTCCTGGACCGCACGGAGTGGACATCACGAGCGATCGTTGCTGTTTTGTGCTCCCAACCGTGCCCGCAAAGGTCACGGTCGCTAGGGCGAGTACTGCCGAGAGGCCGATGGCGCCTATCGCAACCAGCCGGCGGACGCCGTGCGCGATCACGGCACCGCGGTCCGCATCGTGGTTCGTCGGTCGACGTCTCCACCGCGTCCGAGGCCAGAGCAAGACCCGAATGCTGTGCGACGGCAGCGGAAGTCACATCGCACGAGGTCGCGGAGGACGGCCACTATTCCCCTCGCGATCACTTCTGCGACAGGGTCTTTGCGGCAATTTGGGACTTCCAGGTACGGGACAGTCCTTAGCGACATGAAATGGAACTTGTCGTGGCGAGCATATCCAACGGTGGTAAGTCCGACTTCTTGAAACCCCTCTGCAAGACGGGATTCGGGCGCCAATCGGCACGTCTCAATGCGAGACCAATTGGGGCGTCGAGTGTGGCGGATTCACGTGTCGTCCACTCGGTAGATCACTCCCGGCATCGCCGCGATAACGCGGCCAAGAAGCTTGGAACCGTGCACCGCCGAGAGGCGCTGCGCTCACCGCCCACTCGCCATCGGTCGCCCGCACGACGGTGTTCGCAATGGAAAGGCCGAGGCCGGCACCGCCGGGGACCGAGCTTGCTCTATGAAAACGTTCCATGATTTGCTCGCGTTCCTCTTCGGCAATTCCGGGACCGTTGTCGTCGACTGTTAGCGACACGCCGTCGGCGGAGGCAGAAACGACAATTTCGACCCGCCCGCCGGCACCGGTATAGCGACAGGCATTGTCGAGGAGCACCGAGACGAGGCGATCGAGCCAGTCGGCCGGGGCAAGGACGAGCGCTGGGAACGAGCCCACCTCGGAGGACGAGATGACAAGATCCTCACGGAGCGCGAGTGCACTGAAGCGGTCGGCACATACCTTGGCGATTCTCGCGAGATCGACGGCTTCGTGCGGAGGGTCCTTCGGCAGCGAGTCAAGACGCGCCAACCACAAAAGGTCCTCGACGATTGTGCGCAGCCGCTTTGACTCGCTGGCGACCCGCTCCAACGCTTCGCGGTATCCAGTTGCGGATCGCTTCGTACTAAGTGCGAGACCGATCTCGGCTTCGATAACGCTGAGCGGGGTGCGCAGCTCATGGGAGGCGTCCGCGGTGAACTCGAGCTGACGAAGTCGGGATCGCTCGATCGGTGTTGCAGCGCGGCGCCCGATGATGGACGCGGCGAGAAACAAGGCGAGAAGGAGAATCGGCGTGAGGACGCCCTCGATCAGGAAAAGGGTATCGCGCACGCTTGTCGCCTCCGCGGTGCTTGTGGCGACGACGAATCGACCACCTCGAACCGCCGCTGCATCAAGACGAAAACTCCGCCCGCCGACGACGGAATTCGTGGGGCCACCGACGCTCAAATCGCCAACCGGGAGCGCTGGGGCGCCGGCGGCTAGACGTTGAGCGCTCATCACACCGGTTGGCACGAACCAGGCCAGGACTGGCGCATCGTCAAGATCGCCGCTTCCGATATTCGGCGGGTTTCTTATGGTCTTCGTCGGCGTAACTGACTGCGGGTACGCGCGGGTGAGCGAAACGAGGCGCTCGGTCAACCGTGCGTCGATCGATCCGTTGAGTCGGTCGACAACCATCAGATCGACGATGGTGCAGGCCAAGAGGTAGACGACAAGGGCGAGCACCGTCGCGCCGAGTGCCACCCGCCGTACGTGGAGGCGAACGGGACCTTTAGAGACGGCGGTGTCCCTCACCTTGTGTTTCACTAAACAACCACCCGGTAGCCGGTGCCGAACAATGTCTCGATCCGCACGTCGGACGGAGCGAGCTTGGCCCGAAGCCGTGCAATGTGCACATCGATCGTGTTCGAGCCGACGACGTCGGCTTCTTCTCGCCACCCATGAAACGCGCCGGTGCGTCGCTGGAACACTTCCAAGCACTTTCGAATGAAAAGCTCGAAAACGGCGAACTCCCGAGGAGTGAGCTTCGCGGGAGTTACCCCGACGAGGACCTCCCGGGTGGCCGGGTCGATGCTGAGCGATCCACGATGGAGCTGCGGGCTTCGCTCGCCGGACGGCCTGCGAAGCAGCGCTCGGAGCCGGGCGAATAGCTCCCCATCGTCAAACGGCTTGATGCGGTAGTCGTCCACACCCTCGTCGAGCGCTCGGATGCGGTCGGGAGGGGCGCCTTTTGCAGTGGGCAATAAGAACGGGGTCACGATTTCCCGCCGACGGGCCCAGGCAATGACCTCGAGCCCGCGGACACCCGCCTTCGCCACTCAATCACCCTCACGCTGTACTCATGAGCGAGCCGATACCCAACCGCTGCGTCACCGTTTGCCACCGCGTCGACGACGTAGCCTGCTTCTCGAAGACCACGCCCTAAAACGCTACACAGTCCAGCATCGTCTTCCGCAAGAAGGATCTGCATATCGACCAGTGTGCCCGCGGTGCTCGCTGCGAGGGAGTCGGGCGCCGCCGCTACGGACGCGATGGGTGAACGACGGAGTCGCATCATCACGCCACGGTCCTGCGCCGAGCTAGTTCGTATCTCGTGTGTACGTCGTGATCACGAAACATTGACGAGCGTCCCGATCGGGTCATAGTTGAAAACGACCGCAGCATTTGCATACGAAAGCTCGACACAGCCGAGGCTCTGGGGGTAGCCGTACTGAGCGCGGAGAAAGCCGTGGACCGCGTCACCGCCGTTGAAATACGCGACGTACGGGACGCCGGGGTCGTCGTAGTGACTGCCATCGGGGTTGTAGCCACTCATCGTGGTCGAGTTGTACCGAAGATAAACAGGGTAGGTGCCCAGTGCGGTCGGCTCCTCGGCGATCCCGGTATTCGCGAGGCTCTGGTAGATGATCTTCCCGACCCGCCAGACAGAAAGCGTCTCGGGGCTTGACGTCGTCACCTCGATGTAGTCATAGGGAGCGCTGGACACCTGACGTTGTGCGATCGCGTGGAGAAGCGCAGTCCAAACCTGTGGCCCGGCGTCGCCGTCGGCGGGAAGTCCATGCGCGGATTCGAATGACATCACCGCTGCCCGAACGAGAACCGTGTCGACGCCGGGCTGCCATGAGGTCGCTAAGGAGCTCGGGATGTCCGAAAAGCGCCAAGAAAAGGAGCCCGCTCTCGGCCTGAGGTCAATCGCAGCCGGCCGCGATGCTTCTCGATCGAGCGTCGCTGTCGCAAGCCGCGCCAAGTGCAGAGGTACCGAGGTGTCGCTGGCTGTTTTGAAGCTACTCCTGCCGGTCGCAGCTTCTACTGCGGGACTCGGCGAGGCACCGATAGCAGCGATCAGATGATGGGGGCCGGCCCGCGCAAAGGTGTCGCTCGAGCTCGACGTTCCAGTGGTCGTAACACCTTCGAAATCGAGCGGCATATAGCCGAGCTCGGCGAGAAGTTGTTGGAGGCGGAGCACTGAACCAGCGGCGATCACGAACGACGCTTGGTATGGGTCAGCGAGCGCGACGCCGGCACCATCTCGCAGTCCGGCCCTTCCCCCGCGTAGCGAAAGCGTCACTTTCGAGAAGGGCACGAAATTCCCCTTCGGGCGAAATTCGAGTGTCGAGCGACCGGTGTGCACCCACGACCCAGGGATCGTCGGGGTGAGACTTGGAAGCGACCAGTGTCGAGCAAGTGGTTGGGAAAACTGGACGCGGATGAGCGGCGAATACCCAACGGCCTTTTGTCCCGATGTTGGAGAGATTGCGACGACCTCGAACACTGCCGGATGGCTGGGCCGAGTGCCACCTATCGGGTGCTGCGTGGCCGCGGTGCCGCGGTGAGTGGTTCGCACGAAATAATTCGATCCACCTGCTCCGCCGAGCACGAGAAGCACCGAAATGCTTCCGATCACGACGCCCCAACGGATCCGACCTTCTTCGGTTCTCAGCCGCGGCCCATGCACCTGACCTGCCAACCAGAAACAAACGCGGCGTGTCTAGGGTGATCGACCCGGCGGTACCGAATACTTGGCTCGGAACTGGCTGGACCTTTCACCTTCTTCACCCGGTCGACCGTACCCTTCGAGCCTTACGAGAACATGAACGACGGGTCGGTACGCGCCAGTACACGTGGCGGAGCCGTCGCTCTTGCAGCGATAGTTCTGCTGACACTTGTGAGACGGACCTCCCCCGCAGAATGCCGCTCATTTCATCGCTGGCCGCGGGCTCGCAATCAACGTTGGGCCTCATCACCGAGGCTGGCCCGTCGACTCGTCGCACTCGAAGTTCCGACCGACTGGTGCCCGCTTCGGGTAAGCAAGACTCCGCCGGCGATGCTCACGATGGAGCAGACGCCTCGGGCCCAGCCGGCGCTTCCGCTCGCCAGAACCTCCCGGAACAAGACAGTACCGGCGTCAATCGGCACGAGACTGTTGATGAGTGAGCCCCGCCGTCGCCAGCACCGCGTCGAAATAAGCGAGCCTTGCGAGAACATGAACGGCGGGTAGGCGATAACGAATCCGACATGCCGGCTCGATGACGATTGCAATTGGGATCGCTGCCCACTTCACAACGAGAGCGTTGGTGGGATCAGGCGCGGAAGCTTAAATAGGTGGTCACCCTCACGTTCATGCGGCCGTAAGGCTCGGCTATTACCTTGCAATCGTGGGTTTGGACAAGAGGACCTGGGTTGGACCTCCTAGCGTGGTCGACGCTCCCTCTAGAGGTCTGCGCAACGTCGGGAGGACTCTCACCTTGGTCCCGATTGTTGCCATCTTCGCGTTCATGATCCTTGCGGAAGTGACGCTCTCAGCAGTCCCGGGCGCTTCGTTCGGATCGCACACCGCTGGCGTCTCAACTCATCGCGAACCGAGGTACCGACTGGCTCGCGGTGCGGGCTCGCAGTCCGTCCTCACCCGGAGAACGCTCCCAAGGAGCACGCGACTGTCGCCTTTGCCGCCACCGCAGCCCCTCTCGCCGTTCACAGGTTCAGCAGCAGCCGGCGAAGGCCTGTGGCGCCCCGTCGGTCGTGTAGTCAATGGCATCCCCTCGGTGTACGAGACGAACCTCAAGATGCCCGATGAGCCCGGTGCCACCGCGGGGATCGCTTGGATGGACACGAGGTTGCTGCGCGCGACCCTCTATTCCGGAAGCATCAGCCCCGGCGGACTGACCTGGAAGTTCACGGCTCCGGTTCAACCCGCCGCGGCTAAGACGCTCGTGGCAGCATTCAATGGCGGTTTTAAGTTTCCCGCTTCCGGAGGCGGTTATCTCTCAGAGGGAAAGTTGGTGTTCCCGCTTCGCGTCGGCGCGGCGTCGCTCGTGATCTTCAAGAACGGCTCTGCAACTGTGGGTCAATGGGGTCGAGATGTGACCATGGGCCCCACAGTTGTCGCTGTTCGCCAGAACCTCGACCTTCTTGTTGATCATGGCCAGCCAGTACCGGGTCTCAGCCAATATGACACCTCGGCCTGGGGGTCAACGCTTGGAAGAATCCCAAACGTCTGGCGCTCGGGCATCGGCGTGACGGCGAACGGAGCCCTCGTTTATGTCGCCGGACCGTCGCTCACCGTCGTCGATCTCGCCGATCTTTTAGTGCGCGCCGGTGCGATTCGGGCGATGGAGCTCGACATCAACCCGTATTGGACGATCTTCGCCGATTATTCACCGTCGACTCCGACGGGCATCGCCGCTCCCTCCAATGGAGTGGACCTGTTGGCGGGAATGAACGGATCCCCAGCGCGGTTTTTCGAGCTCTCCTGGGCGCGCGACTTCATCACGATGTCGGCGCGCGGCGTCAGCTGACGCGTACCGACGGTGCCAAAGGTAACGGTCATCTGAAGATGCGTCGCCGACCAATGGCAGCGCGCTCGAGGTCAGCGCCGCAGGGGTAGTGGCGCCATGTAGGCCGCGTTTGCCTGCGCCGCGCTGAGATACCGGTTCGCCATCAGCTGGTCAAGGACGTGACGCTGGCGTTCCTTGGCGACGGTGAGGTGCCGGACCGGGTCATAGGCCGACGGAGCTTCGGGAAGCCCAGCGAGCATTGCCGCCTCGGCCCACGTGAGGCCGTTGGGATCGGCGCCAAAGTACCCACGTGCCGCCGCCACGTAGCCCCAGTACCCATTCCCGAAGTAGACGGCATTCAGGTACATCTCAAGGATCGCGGGCTTGGAGTACGAAAGAGCGAGCTTCACCCCGAGTCCGATCTCCTGCAAGGTGGCGCCGATACCCGTGCCTCCTCCGTAGAGCTGTTTGGCCAGCTGCTGGGCAATGGTGCTTCCGCCAGGATCGCCATTGGCCTGAAAGCTCGCTAACGCGGCCCGCGCCGCCCCATCAAAAACATTGAGCGCGACATTCGAATAGAAGTGCTCATCTTCGACCGCAACGATCGCTTCGCCGAGTTTTGCCGGGACCGGCGCCGTGCCCAAGGCACCACGATGCAGAGACAGGATCTGCTCCACACGAGCTTTGGCATCGCCGACGCTGGGGAGGCTGAGGTAGTACCCAAGACCGGAGAGAACGAGTGCGAGAAGAATCGCCAAAGCGACGACCACAATCCGGAGGATATAGCGCTGCAACCGACCTCTGTGGCGTCGTCGCACGAATCTCACGTTGCGCCGTCTATCAATCCCGTGGCGAGCAGCTGATTCCAAGAGTCAGTTGCGCGCCCTGGCGCGATGCCGATCGGATTCGTGCAAGTTGTCCGTGCGCGTATCAGCTTGGTGAAACGTATCCGGAGAGGGTCGTGTCTATCTTCGAGCCGACGTCGGCTCTGTATCCGTCGTTGCCGATCTCGACAACACTGAAGCCGGTCCGATCGCCGTCGCCGTTGATGGCATCTGGACCGCGCCTGCCCGGCGCGTAACTGATCACGATGGCGACGTGTGCTGCGACAAGCGTGGCGGTGTCGAGTCCGTAGACGGCAACATCTCCCGGTTTGGGGATATATCCCGATCCCACACCATGCCAGCTTCCCCTTGAGGCTCCCCATTCGTAAAAGCTCGCTGACGAAGAGTTGAGATCGCCGTTGATGTACTGATAGATGACGTTGGCGCCAGCCTTCTGCCATACCCATGCAGCGAAATCTGCGCACCACTCCTCGTTGAGATTGTCGTTCGCGCAGTTGCTCGTCCCAGAGATCCAATACGCACTGAACCTGTTGCAGTAGGTCGATGGGTCGGTTCGATATCCGACCTGACTTTCGGCGATCGCGACGATGCGACCTCGCAGCGGCGAGATCGCCGCCGCGTTTTCGATGTCGATGCGCGCGAGCTCGGCCACCGACGGAGCTTTCGAGCGATAAAACAATCGGGGGATCGACGTGTGGGTCGCTGATGGACGCAGGAGGAAGAACGCCGCTATGACAACGCCCAGCGCGACGAGAAACCGGCGCCGGTTCCGATGCCGTCGTCGTCCTGCGCGAATGCGGGCACTCATGGTTCGCCATGCACGACTACTCGGCTACGGCGCGGACATCGTGACAAAGTCGCGGGCATACGCCAGCTCAAAAAAACGCGCAGGACTCTGCACCATCGTCGGCAGCAAGTCCGTGCCGTTGCTGGGCGACGCGGCGCCGGTCGGACTCGACGGTGCGTAGGTCGAGAACACGGGCCAGAGCGGGTTCATGTCGAGGACCATCGCCCGGATCGCGCCGGCGCGAACAAGGACATCCGCTAGGTCGACGATGTTCATTGGCCCAACGACGTACACGAGTGCACCAGCCGCGGTGACACCGAGGCCGGATCGCCACGCGTTCGCGTTCTTGTAAAGGCTGTACCCCCAAGATGAGATATCTGCCGGATTGATCCCAGGAACAGGCTGGCCGTGGTCCACGAGAAGCGTCAAGTTCTGTCGCACGGCGACGACTGCGGGGGTCATGGTGACGTCTCGTCCCCATTTTCCGACGGTCGCGACGCCGTTCTTGTAGATCACAAGTGAGGCAGCACCGGCGCGTAGCGGCGCGACAAGGTGGCCTTCGCTCAAGTAACCGCCGTTCGAGTCCTTCAACAAGAACCCACCATTGAACGCGGCAACAAGCGTCTCGGACGCTGCGTTCGAGATCGGTGCGGTGTATTTCCACAACATGCCGCCAGGACTGACGCTTCCGGAGTAGAGCTTGGCCCGCAACAGCTTCGTGTCCATCCAGGCGATCCCGGCTACGACCGATGGACTATCGGGGAGTCGAATCGTCGTTTCATAAATCGCAGAGTGACCGCGGACGACGCGGCCAGCGATGTGCCATTGACCCTGCCGTGAAACGACCGAAGCGCCTGAGGAACCGGAAGGAATGCAGCAACTGTGGCGACCTCACGTCCCGAATGTGATTTCGTCCGCGCCAGAAGTTGCGCGTTGCCTCGTGGCGCGCTGACGGCGTGCCACGAGGCGGCAACGCCAAAGCTCAGCCCCACAACGATGGTGATAGCGATCGCTTGCCGGCGTCTCGCCACGCGTTTCCTAACGCGTCGGAGGGCGGCGTGTGAGCTCCGGCCCGCCTCAGGAGGAAGGTAGGCCATTCACATGTCTGCCATGCTGTGACGGTACGCGCGGACCCTTACGACGACATGAACGGCCTGACCCCCGATAGAACGATCGCTCGCGAGATCAAATTCTGTGCGCAATCTCTGTATCGAGGGCGCACATTTTCAAGGAGAGCTATCGTCCCGAGAGCGAAAGCAAGTGCTCTAAAAGGGCGTCCCGCCAGCTGAAGGGCCTGCCACACCTGGTCCTCCGAACGGCGACTCACGACGACCGGCGAAGTCACGCCAAGCGCGGCGTGGACATTGAGCGATGCCGAGCGAGTCTTTTCAGCGAGAGACCGCGTGTTCACGTCTCCGTAAGGCTCGACGCTTAGCGTGCCCTTCTATGAAGCACGCTCGCACACGTTCGGCTTCGACCCTCCAGGCCTCGATCTCCGCCACGAGAACTCCGCGCGGCATCGGACGCCTTTCGATCGAGTTGTGACACGAGAAGATGACCCAGCCAAGCAAGATCACCGCCCACCACTTGCCGACAATGACCCTCGTCATCACGGCCACGCACGATCCGCGATACCCAGCAGCCAGCTCAGCGACTCTGTACCATCCAGATCGAGCAGCGATCCTGCGAGCGCTCAGCGAGCACGAACGGCGTCGACAAGGCCGAGTGCAGACCGTGCGACTCTCAAAAGACGTGCAAAACGCCGCGCGCAGATCCGCCGACGACGATTCGTCCTCGCGCTCGTTTTAGCCGTCGTCGCCGTGTTGATCACCTCGGTCGTCACGTCGCCACCTGGAAAGCGCGGTGCGGTTCAAGCGGGATCGAACACGAACAGCCCGTCAGCCTCCAGCGAAACCGACGTGGCCGCGGCAGAGGCAGGCGAGCTCCCCTGGCAGCTTGCCGCGCCGATCAGCCGCGAGGTTGTCCTTCCCGATGCCCAGCCGAACTCGCTGCTCATCGCCGGGGGCCTCAGCAGCTCGGGAAGCTCAGACTCGGGCATTTACGCGCTCGACACGACCGACGGTGGCCTGACCTCGGTCGGAAATCTCGGGGTAGCCACTCATGATGCAGCAGGGGCGCTCGTTAACGGAGATGGGTTCGTCATCGGAGGCGGAAGCGCCGCGCCGAGCTCGGAGACGCAGCGGCTTGGCACGAACGACGGCTCACTCTCCTCAGGGTCGTTGAACCAGGCCCGCGCGGATGCTGGCGCCGCGACGATTGGCGACACCGCTTACATCGTCGGCGGTTATGACGGCCCCTCATTGGATGCAGAAGTTTTGGCGACGACCGATGGATTGCACTTCCGCGACGTAGCCGCGCTCACGGTGCCGGTCCGGTATCCGGCGGTCGCCGTGCTCGATAAGAAGATCTACGTCTTCGGCGGTGAGGCAAATGACGGCCGGCCAGTGCGAACCGTGCAGATGGTCAACCCGAGCTCGCACACGGCGTCGGTTCTCGGCCAGCTCCCACTCCCGATTGCAGGAGCGGTAGCGGCGAACCTCGATGGCACCATCTATTTGGCAGGCGGCGAGTCCACAACCCGATCGTCGCTGCTGTCACCGATCGTGAATGTCTACGCCTTCAATCCGGTGGGTCACGCGTTTCTTCGTGCCGGATCGTTGCCAGTCGCAATTTCGAATGCCGGCGCGGCGGTACTTGGAGGGCGCCTTTGGATCGTCGGCGGCGAAACGGCGGGCAGTAGACCGAGCGCCGTCGTCCAGATGATCGAACCGAATCGGCGCTTCGGCGTCGCCGGAAGCGCGGGTGCCGGCTCGCCGTTCTTTGGCGAGCGGCTCTTGATCGCCGATCGGGGGAACAACCGACTCCTTCTTTTGAACGATTCCGACCAGGTGATCTGGACCTATCCCTCGAAACGAAAGCCGGCCCCTCCGGGGGGTTTTTACTTCCCCGACGATGCATTCTTCATCCGCCATGGAACCGCGATCATCTCGAACCAAGAAGGAAACGAAACGCTCGTCGAGATCGCCTACCCCTCAGGGCGGATCGTCTGGCAGTACGGACACCCTCGCGTCGCGGGATCTGCTCCGGGGTATCTCAACAACCCCGACGACGCCTACCTCCTGCGGAACGGCATCATCACTGTTGCCGACCCGAAGAACTGCCGCGTCCTCGTGCTCAGTCCGCAGAAAAAGGTGCTCTCCCAGATCGGCACGAACGGAGCGTGCGTCCACAACCCTCCGAGCGAGCTCGGCTCGCCGAACGGCGACACGCCGCTTGCAGACGGGAACCTCTTGGTCTCTGAGATAAACGGCTCGTGGATCGACGAGTACACGACTACCGGCAAGCTGGTCTGGACGGTGCACCTCCCGATTGGCTATCCCTCCGATCCCCAACAGGTCGGACCAGACCGCTACCTTGTCGCCAACTACGAGGACCCCGGCGGGATTATCGAGTTCAACCGCGCGGGACAGGTCCTTTACCGCTACCAGCCAAACTCTGGGCCGGGAGTCCTCAACCAGCCATCCCTCGTAGAACAACTCCCGTCCGGGGTGTTCATGTTGAACGACGACTACAACGAGCGCCTGATCGCGATCGACCCTGCCACCGGAGCGCTCGTCTGGCAGTACGGCACGACCGGTCAGGCGGGCACGACCACCGGGCTCCTAAACACACCGGATGGCTTCGACCTCCTCGGGAGCGGCGGCACGACCCCGACACACCTGGCGACGGGCTGATGCGACCGGTAGCGCTACGAGAACGAACAAGGCGACGTCTCGGACGAGCCGCTCGCTCTTTTCAAGAGACGCGAGGGAGTACATGAGTTCGCTGCGACTACATGGAGCGGGACGTTCGGCCGCCCTCGAACGGCTTCGCGCCCTCGGAGTCCCGAGCTCGCCGGAGCTCAACGATACGGCCCCGCCGGAACGGGACCCGCAGCCGAGAACGCGCCGCGATCGTCGTGCGCTCCGGCGCGCCAAACGAGCAGCGCGAAAGACCATTCTTGGTCGCCATCCGTACCGCGCCGCGACGATCGTCGTGGTGCTCGGCCTCACCCCGGCGTGGGTCTCGCTCGGCACGGCTCTCAACGACCCGGGGCTCGGCAGCTCGCTTTCGGCCCGCTTCGCCGAATGGGCCCGCGGGCACGGCGGCGGCCCAGTCGTGGTCTGGGCGGAGAACCTCTGGTATTCCCACCATCAGCCTCCGATCGGTGGGAAACCGTTGAAAGGCGCCATCCCGCCACCCCCCAGCTCGACCTCTTCAAAGGGCACATCGTCCGCACACCTCGTTACGCACTTACCGACCCCGGCACGGATCACTCCACTTGCCAGACCGCCAATCCCCGGTGAGGGCGTCTGGCACCCCGTTGGTCGCAAGGTTGATGGACTTTCCGCCGTCTACGAGGCTTACCTCCGTCCCGATACGATTCACACGAGCGTCGTCGTCGGCGTCGCCTGGATGGACACGAAGTTGCTCCGAGCCACCCTCTACTCCGGAAGCACGATTCCCGGCGGTGGGCCGTACCCATATACCGCGCCCATCGCGCCGAGCGCGGCGAAGAGCGTCGTTGCGGCGTTCAATGCCGGGTTTCTCATGAGCAATGCGAACGGCGGCTACTACACCAACGGCCACGTCGTCAAACCACTCCGGAGCGGTGCCGCTTCGCTCGTGATCTATCGCAACGGCTCAGCAACTGTCGCCGAGTGGGGGCGGGACGCCACGATGACCTCAGATGTCGTGGCAGTCCGTCAGAATCTCGACTTGCTCGTCGACGGTGGCAAACCCGTTCCCGGGCTCAACGCGAACGACACGAGTAAGTGGGGCTACACGCTCGGCAATCAGGTCTACGTCTGGCGATCCGGCGTCGGCGTTACTTCCGACGGTGCGTTGGTGTATGTGGGTGGGCCGGGGCTCAACATCACGACGCTCGCGAAGCTTCTCGTGCGCGCCGGAGCGGTGCGAGGCATGGAGCTCGACATCAACACCGACTGGGTCAATTTTGCAACTTACGACCCAAGTGCAGCGTCTGCTCCCGCAGGCGCAGCAAATGGGTCCTTGCTCTTGTCCAGTATGACTGGCACGACAGCGCGCTACTTCGAGTCGTGGTGGTCTCGCGACTTCTTCACTATGTCCGCACGCGGCAAGGCCGGCTGAGACGATGGGAAAAGTCCTGCCGCAGCTGCACGTTGCATCTCGCTCGTCTTCTGTCGCAGCACCTGAGACGCGCGAGCCGCAGTGGGGAGACCAACACCCAGAGACGGACCTACGCGAGACGGTCGCGTCCACATCTGTCGTCACGGTTAGCCCACGGCGAGCACTTCCCTTTGCGCTATTGGTCGCGACGCGACCTCGGCAATGGATGAAGAACTTGCTCGTCTTCGCGGCTCCCGGGGCGGCCGGTCTCCTCGGCCGAGCGGTCGTCGTCGAGAAAACCGCTGCCGCGGCTGGGCTATTCCTGATCGCTTCTGCGGGTACGTACCTCGTCAACGACGCGATCGATGCTTCCGCGGATCGCCTGCACCCCGACAAGCGACATCGGCCAGTGGCATCTGGGGAGCTTTCCGGTCCGCTTGCGATCGGCATCGGAAGTTCGCTGCTCGTTCTCGCCGTTATCGGCGCGGCCTTCCTCGCCGGCCTTCAGCTTGCGAGCGTGATCGGAGCGTACGTCGTAACGAGCCTGACCTACACACTCTGGCTAAAGCGAGTTGCCGTCGTCGAGCTCGCCTGCGTGTCGGCAGGATTCGTTCTTCGTGCCGTTGCCGGAGGAGCGGCCGTGCACATCCCGATCTCACCCTGGTTCGGCATCGTGACCTCGTCAGCAGCACTCCTTGTCGTCGCGGGCAAGCGAAGCGCGGAGATCGACCTGCTCGGTCGCGCCGGATCCCTGCATCGTCACGTTCTCGATAAGTACTCGGCGTCGTTCCTTCGTTCGGTGAGGTTGATCGCAGCGGCGGTCGCGATCGTCAGTTTCTGCCTGTGGGCATTCGCACGGGCGACTCACATCGACTCCGGTCGAGCCGATTCCGACAATGTCTTATTCGAGCTTTCGATCCTCCCCTTCGTTCTCGGTATCTTGAGCGTCGAGCTCGCGATTGACTCGGGTGAGGGCGGTGCTCCCGAGGAGCTCGTAATTCATAGTCACGTGATCCAAGCACTCGGGGCTGTTTGTCTCGCGCTCGTCGCCGTTGCGATCTACTCGTGAGCACATCGCCAGTCACGACGGTGCGCGGCCGTTTCGATCTCGTCAGCGGTTGGGGAGTTGGCTCGAGGTCAGCAGCCCGTATCGAACGCGTCGAGACCCAGGAAGGCCTGGAGCGAATTGTGCAGGGCGTCATGGAGTCTCCTGCGCGGATCCTTCCCCGGGGACTTGGGCGTTCGTACGGTGATGCTGCGCAGTGCGCGGGAGGAACCATCCTCGACTGCACCTCGCTCGATCGAGTCGTCGAGGCCGATCTCGACCATGGAAGGCTCCGCGTCGAAGCGGGAATGTCGCTTGACGCACTGCTCGCGCTCGTCGTCCCAGCAGGATGGTTCGTTCCGGTCACGCCCGGCACGCGCCACGTCACCATCGGCGGCGCGATTGCGGCGGACGTGCACGGCAAGAACCACCATAGAGACGGTGCGTTCGGCACCCACGTCGAACAACTCTCCCTCATCACCGCACGCGGACGGTTCGACGTCGGCCCCACAACGCAGAGCGATCTCTACTGGGCGACGGTCGGCGGAGTGGGACTGACCGGCACGATCGTCGAGGCGACCCTCCGGTTGCACCCGATCGAGTCGGGGTTGATGACCGTCGACACGCTCCGCGCCGGCGACCTCGATGAGTGTATGGCAGAGCTCGCCGCCTCTGACGACCGCTACCGCTACTCCGTCGCCTGGGTGGATTGCGTCGCACGTGGCCGACATCTCGGTCGCTCGGTACTGAGCCGCGGTGACCACGCTCGGCTAAGCGATCTCCCGCCGCGAGTGAAGCAACCGCTCACCTACCGATCGACGACATCGCTAAACGTGCCGATGACCGCGCCGTTCAATCTGGTGAGCGCAGCTGCGGTCCGGGCGGGGAATGAACTGTGGTATCGAAAAGCGCCAGCACGTCGCCTTGGCGAGCTGCAGTCGCTCTCGAGCTTTTTCTACCCGCTCGACGCGGTGGGGAACTGGAACCGACTCTACGGCCCGCGAGGATTCACGCAATACCAATTCGTTGTGCCCTTCGGCGAAGAACAGGCGATCCGCAAGTGCATCGAGTACCTCCACGCTCACCAGATCGCGCCGTCACTCGGAGTGCTGAAGCGTTTCGGTGATTCCGATTTGGCACCGCTCTCGTTTCCCATTCCCGGATGGACACTCGCGCTCGACCTCCCCCTCGGTGGACGGAAAATCGGGTGCGTGCTGGATGGACTTGACGAACTCGTCGCGGAGGCCCACGGACGCGTCTACCTCGCGAAAGACGGACGGCTGAGACCTGAGATCTTCAAGACGATGTACCCACGTCTAGACGATTGGCTCGAGACGCGGGCGCAACACGACCCGACGGGAGTCTTCGCCTCCGATCTTTCCCGGCGTCTCGGGATCACGGCCGAGTAAGGACGGGCCAAGTGCAACACCTGCTCGCCCATCACGGCTATGTCGCCCTTATCGTCATCGCGCTCGCGCAGGCCGCCTGTCTCCCAATTCCCTCGGAGATCACCGTCGGCTTCGCAGGAGTCCTCGCTGGCGAGGGCGAGCTCAATCTCGCTGCGATCGTCGCCGTAGCCACGCTCGGCGAGCTCGCTGGTTCCTACGTCGCATATACGATCGGTCGGGTTAGAGGTCGGCCATTAATCCACCGGATCGGACGCTACGTGCTCATCACCTCAGCGGACCTCGACCGCGCCGAACGGTTCTTTTCTGGACGCGGAAACCTCGCCATCGCGATCGGGCGGGCATTGCCCTTTCTACGCCCGTTCGTGTCGATTGCAGCTGGCGTCGTGGAAATGCCAACCCGACGCTTTCTCGCCTGTAGCTTCGTCGGAACTCTCCTTTATACGACCACGCTTTCCTCGATTGGCTATGGGGTCGGAACAAGCTGGAGAACGATCATGCCCGACTTCTCGCTCGCCGGATATGTCGTCGTCGCGCTCATCGGGCTCAGCACGGCTGGGGCGCTCGCGCAGCGCGTGAGGGCGCTGCGAACGGAACAACTGTGAACGACGTGACCGGGATGCCACAGACCGCCGTCGTGCTCGGCGGTAGCTCCGACCTAGCGCTCGCGGTGCTTCGACACTTGGCGTCCCGGCGGTTGCGCGCCGTTGTGCTTGGCGGTCGAGAGGAATCCAGCCTCCTAGCGGCGGCGAAAGCACTCTCGGACCTCGGCGTCGAGCGCGTCGAGACGGCTCATTTTGATGCACTCGAGACAACGCGCCACGAGGCCTTTGCCGCGCACGCGATGGAGCTTCTTGGCTCGATCGACCTTGTCATCGTGGCGACTGGTCTGCTCGGCACCGGCGAACTCGACACGCTCGATGCTGGTGAGGTCGCCAGGTCCATCGATACGAACTTCGCCGGGCCCGCTGCGGCGGCGACCGCTTTCGCAAATCTGATGCGCCGACAAGGATACGGGCGCGTCGTCGTCTTCTCCTCGGTGGCGGGCGTGCGCGTCCGTCGGTCAAATTTCGTCTACGGCGCTGCGAAGGCAGGGCTTGACGGCTTTTGCCAAGGTCTTTCCGACGCGCTTCGTGGTTCGGGCGTCGACGTGATGATCGTGCGCCCCGGATTCGTGCACACGAAGATGACTGCGGGACTGACAGCTGCACCCTTCTCTGTAACCGCCGACCAGGTCGCGACAGCCGTGGTCCAGGGTCTCGAGCAGGGTGCGTCACTCGTCTGGGTTCCAGGCGTGCTCGCATTCGTTTTTGGCGTCTTGCGGTTCCTTCCTCGCTCCCTTTGGCGTTTGATCCCCGGATGACCACTGCGCCAAGTTCCCACTGGTCCACCGACTCGATGCACTGAGATGGCAAACGGCCATATGTCACCAAGCGTCAATCCGTTGCGGAGCAGATTCCGCACGTCGCCGTCGAAGCCAGCGTCGTAGGAGCCGGTCTCTTCGAGAGATGCGTCATCCGCTACCTATCAGTGAGTGAAGAGGTAGATGTTCATGCAATCCTTCATTATTCACTCGGGTTATTTCGCCCTGTTCCGGCGAATCCTTCATCAGAGGTCGGTTTCTACCGAGAGCGTGACGACTGCATGAACGGACTCTGGGAGGATTCGTAAAAGGCGCAGAACAGCTTCACAGGGTGCAGAGGAGTCCATCCACAACCTTCGCCGCCTTGCTTGGAAGCCACCACGCCGCGGGCACAGCGCAAAGGTGAGGGCGTGGTCCCACGCCCTCATCGAGATGGAGCGCACGGTCGATGCGAGTTCCCGCTTGAGAACGTTCATGTTGACGTAAGGCTCATTCACCAATACTGATCACATGGCGATCTCTGGCGCGAATCGATCCGCGCGTCGCAAATCGTCCGGCGCACACCGCAAGGTTTTGGACAAGGGATCCGACGGCGTAGAAGCCAATGCCCGGTTTACGGGTTCGATCGCCGCCGTGTTGCTCGTCCTTTTGGCGGCGGAAGGGCTTACCGTACTCCGGGTCCGGGCGCTGCTCACTCCGCACGTGTTCATCGGGGTATTGCTCATTCCGCCGATCCTCCTGAAAATCGGGAGCACGGGTTATCGGTTCGTCCGCTACTACGCAGGTTCGCCCGCGTACCGACAAAAGGGACCACCACCCGCGCTGTTGCGATTGCTCGGTCCGTTCGTCGTGGTCTTGACTGTTGTCCTGTTCGCGAGCGGTGTCGCCTTGTTGTTCGTCGGACCAGGTCTTCGTCAGAACCTGCTTTTGCTCCACAAGGCCAGCTTCGTCTTGTGGTTCGGCGCAATGGCAATCCACGTACTCAGCCACCTCCTCGACACCGCGCGCCTCGCGCCGCGAGACTTCTATTGGCGCACCCGCAAACAAGTCGCCGGTGCAGGTCTCCGTCAGTGGACGATTGTGGCAAGCCTCGCGGCCGGACTTCTGTTGGCAGCGCTTTCTGTCGGGCACGTAAGCCATTTCCTGGCAGGCTAAGACGCCACCCCGTTTGCTGTGAGGGTTGGCGTCCTCCACGATGGCCATGAGGTGATCTGCGGGCATATACCACTAATAGAGGGTCACGCTCGCGTGCAAGGGCCGCGCGTGCATCTCAGTTGCTCGCAGATGCGAGCGACTCAAAGCCGCGCGTTCTGTTCGGTCAGCGGCGCTCGAAGCGCGAGATCGGTAGATAAGGACAGGGCGAGCAGAGGACCTTCGCCACTTGTCGGATCAATCGTTGGGTAGCGTCAACCGGGAGCAGGCGGTGCCCCCATATCGGATGTCAGACATGAAAGTGTCGATCCTGTTGATTTGTCCATGCTCCAGTCTGGGGAAGCACGCACTGGAGCCGGAGCGAGCGGTAAGCCCACGCTACCGGAAAGACGCCGACCGCCTTCGAGCACCCCAGGATGCTCAGGGTGCTTGAGCAACCTGGAACTTCCTATGGCTGCTCTTCACGCCAGGCAGCTGATCGTCGTCGATGAGTGCTTACTCTTCCGGCGAGGAAGTGAGGCTGGCGCCACGGACAGCTCCTTAGCAACTGACGGCATCGACTCACCGGGCGGAAGGCGCACACAGGTCGTTCGTCGACAGTCAGAGAAATACCGAAAGGGAGTACGTACCTCTGGGTAGCTCACGACCAAACTCTCACAACAGCGGTACCCCTCATGGTCGAGATCCTTATGACGTCGTGCCCAGGTGGAGATCGAATGAAGATCTTCGAACTCGTTCGGGGTGAGGCAGCCGATCGAGCTGTGCCGCCCACCTAAAGCAAGGCAGGTGAAGAGTCGCTGAGGATCCTCTGTGGATTGTCTTCATGCACGCGTCAGGTTCGAGGACGATTGTGATCTCTTCATCGATCGAGAAAGGCGCCCTAAGCGATTGGAACACATTCTGGCAACTTGGGGATATCTTGCGCTCTTCGGTATCGCCACGCTCGCGGCACTTGGCATACCCGTTGGCTCCGAGATCGCCATCGGCTACGCCGGCGTGCTCGCTAGCGGGCAGGCTGTCACCGGTCGCCACGACCACCTTCAGCTGGTACTCGTCATCATCGTCGCCACACTCGGCGAGGTCACTGGATCGTCCATTGGGTATGCGATCGGTCGCTTCGGAGGACGCAGCCTCGTCGATCGCCTCGGCAAGTACGTGCTCCTCAGTCATAAGGACCTCGACCGGGCCGAGGCATGGTTCGCTCGCAAGGGAGAACCGCTCGTGTTCTTCGGTCGCTTCATTCCGCTCGTGCGCTCGTTCATCTCGATCGCGGCGGGAATTGGCGAGATGGCGCTGGCGAAGTTCTTGGCCTTCACCCTCGCGGCCTGTGCCATCTGGTGCGGAGGGCTCGCGAGCATCGGATTCGCGCTCGGTTCGAGCTGGCACCGAATCGTCACGGACTTCAGCTACGTCGGCTATCTCACCGCCGCACTGGTCGTCGTTGTCGGGATTATGTTTATCGCCCACCGGCTGCGCCAGCTCCAGCTAGAGCGCAGCATAGTACCGGATGAACGGGGCTGAGTCCGGGACACTATTTCCTATGCGGTGCTCGTAAGGCGGAGATCGGAGTGCCACCGGCCCTCGGCACTCCCGGGTTGCCACCAGGCTATGGCCTCACAAACAGCCTACGAAGAGAGTTTTCTCAATTCATGTCGCCTTAAGGTCCGGCCCCTACCCTCGACTTTAAGGAGCTTCGCCTGCGCGGGCTGGCCATCGAAAGAGCGAGGACGGAGATGACAACAAGTCGGCGACGGCGTTCTTCTCAGCTCCGCGCCTCATCGCATCGCGCAGGACGGTCGGCTGAAGACCACAGCGTAGAAGAGAATAAACAGCGGACGCCGCCGCAGCTAACCGCGCCGCGAAGCATCGGGGAACTCTTCGGCGCGACGGGCGGCCACCTCCTAGTTCTCCGGGCATTCCTTGGCGTCACGTTCGTGTTCGCCGGATTACAAAAGCTCGCCAATCAGAACTTCTTCAGCGCGAGCGCGCCGGGATCGTTCCAACAACAGTTGCGCGGATCAATCCTCACGAGCCCGCTCCATCATCTCCTCTCTCCGGTGCTTCCGGTCGCCACGCTCGTCGCAGTGGTGATCTCCTTCGGTGAGGTCGCGGTTGGGCTCGGCACTTTGCTCGGCCTCTTCGGGCGTGTCGCCGCATTCGGTGGAATGCTGCTCTCACTTTCTTTCTTTCTCACCGTGAGCTTCAACGACAACCCCTACTACTACGGACCAGACATCGTCTTTCTGTTTGCTTGGACGCCGTTTGTCCTCGAAGGTGCGGGTAGGTGGTCGCTTGACGCGCTCTTCGCCGATCGCGCCGCGCGCACGCGGGTTGCGTTGCAGAACGCCGCACTCCGGGGTGGTCCCGCTGCGCGAGGGCGGGTAGCGGAGTTCGACCGACGGGTCTTCCTCCAACGAGTCTCCGCGGCAGGAGTCGTCGGACTCGCTGGGCTCGTTCTCGGCGGCTTCGTCGCCGCGATTGGTCGACTCGTCCACGGTTCGCAACAAGTGGCCGGCACGGGAGCGATAGGCGGGAACAACACAAGCCCCAGCACGAGCTCCCCCCCGCCGAGCAGCGGATCTGCGAGTTCACCGCCGACGAGCGCGCCAACGAGCTCCTCGGCAGGCCCCACGCCGAAGGGAACGCGCATTGGCCCGACGAGTGACGTACCAGTCGGTGGAGCGGCGAGCTTTAACGATCCAGCACAGGGCGTCCCAGCGCTTGTCGTGCAGCCGACACGCGGCTCGTTCCGCGCCTTCTCGGCGGTCTGTCCGCACGCCGGTTGCCAGGTGCAGTTCGATCAGCAAAACGACATCTTCGTCTGCCCATGCCACGGCTCCACCTTCAACGGCGTAACGGGCGCGGTCGAAGGGGGTCCTGCGCCTACTGGACTGTCCCCCATCACGATTGCACTCGGCTCGAACGGCCAGTTGTACGTGGATGGCTAGATCTCCGGTTCGACGAAAACGATCCGTCGCCGGGCCCTTGGACATTTCGGCGCGAAGCGACGAAGGGTGGCAGATCCAGCAGCAATCTTCCATTCGCTCCACGCGTTGGCCAGGCAGCTTGGCGATCAATGGTCAACGTTCATGTCCCCGTAAGGCTCGATCTTTACCGTTCCTTTTGTGAGGGACGAGCGCGACCGGATGCTCGTTGAATACTCGCGGTTTCAACCAGACGCATCGCCAAACTTCGCGAAGGCAATAATGATCTGCTGTGACGGGAGCAGATGATCGACGAGACCAATCCCGCCACGAACGACGATCCCGCTCCTTGGTCGAAGGTACGGCGGGGACGTCCGTTTCGGTGCGAACCACATCGACGGTGTCCCGGCCGGGCTCGGATTCGCGTGACGCGCGGCGTATCGCATCGCGACGGGCGCGTCGACGCGCGCAGGTTCGTCGTCGCCGCCTCGTGCTCGGCCTCATCTGCGTGCTGGCCATCGTCGTGATCGCCGTCGTCGTCTCCTCACATCCAGCGAAGCGTCCGTCAGGGCAGCCAGGTGCGAGCAGGGACGCGGCATCTTCGGCTGCGACGTCCACCGGCCCGGCCGCAGTCGAATCGGGCGAACTCCCCTGGCAACTCATCGCGCCGATTAGTCGTGAGGTGATCTTGCCTGGAACGCGACCGAATCAGCTGCTCATTGCCGGAGGACTCAGCGGATCGGGTTCCTCCGATTCGGGCATCTATGCACTCGACACGAAGAACGGCCAACTCGCCCTGATCGGCAGCCTTGGAACCGCCACCCATGATGCCGCCGGATCCCTCCTCGGCACGCACGCGCTGGTCTTTGGGGGCGGTAATTTGGCGCCGAGCGCGTCGACTCAGGGGTTCACTACAAGCGGAAGCGCCCTCGGTTCTGGCTCATTACCGCAAGCCCGTGCCGACGCCGTCGGCATCACAGTCGGCGCAACCGCTTACGTCATCGGCGGCTACGACGGACCCTCGCTCGACGCCGAGGTACTCGCCACGACCGATGGGCTGCACTTCACGAACGCGGCGACGCTCCCTGTCCCCGTACGATACCCAGCGGCTGCCGTGCTTGGGGGCAAGATCTACCTCTTTGGTGGCCAGGCGAGTGACGGCCGACCAGTTCGAAGCGTCCAAGTGATCGACCCGAGCACACATGCTGCGTCGCTCATCGGCGAGCTTCCGATTCCGCTTTCCGGCTCCGTCGCAGCAAACCTCGGCGGCACCATCTATCTCGCCGGAGGAGACTCAGAAAGCGGCACCGCGCTTCGTCCGGTCGCGTCCATCTTCGCATTCGATCCCACATCGACCACGTTCCCTCGGGCGGGTGCACTGCCGCTCGCTGTGAGCAACGCCGGCGCAACGGTGCTCGGCACACGTCTTTGGATCGTCGGTGGCGAAACAGCAGGCGGTTCGCCGAGCTCCGCTGTGCAAATGATCAAGCCAAATCGCAACTTCGGCCTTGCAGGAAAAGTCGGTGCCGGCTCACCCTTCTTCGGTGACCTGCTACTCGTCGCGGATCGAGGGAACAACCAACTCCTTCTGCTCAACGATGCCAACCAGGTGATCTGGACCTATCCGTCCGCGACCAAGCCGACGCCACCGGGAGGCTTCTACTTCCCTGACGACGCCTTCTTCATCCGTCACGGGACGGCGATCATCTCCAACCAAGAGGAGAACGAGACGGTCGTCGAGATCGCCTATCCATCTGGGCGCATTCTCTGGCAATACGGTCATCCCCGCGTATCCGGGTCGGGTCCCGGATACCTTAATAACCCCGATGACGCGTACTTGCTGCGCAATGGGGAGGTCACCGTCGCCGATCCGATGAACTGCCGCGTCCTCGTGATCAACCCGACAACGAAGGCCGTACTCACCCAGATCGGAACGACAGGCTCGTGCGCACACAACCCACCGACGGGAGTCGGATCACCGAATGGGGACACCCCGCTCAATGACGGGAACCTGCTGATCTCGGAGATCAACGGCAACTGGATCGATGAGT